>NZ_JAEPRJ010000001.1:2400000-2759700 GCF_016651435.1 Catonella massiliensis
ATATTTACTTCTCTTTCACTTCCGTCTTCCAGTGTTAGCTTTCCCTTTGCAGGAAGTCTCTTGATTACCTCTGCCTTGCTTAGTTTCACAGATACCTTTTGTTTATCAAAGGAAGAGACCTTGACTATATTTTGTTTCTTTGCAAAATCAAAGCCAACCACTGCCTGCTTAGACTTGACATTTACAGTCTTTTCGACCTCTTTTGCTACATAGTTTTCCTTATCATAGTCAGTAAGCCTTACCTTCACTCTGCTTATTCTTGGAATTAGTTCAGGCTTAAAATACAGCCTCTTATATGACCAGGAAGAATCCGTTTCAGATACATAGATAGAATATTCCGGTTCTCCCTTGTCATAGCCGTGAGAGACAATCTTAAGCGATGCTCTTTCATAAGCATAGAGATCCTTTTTAAGTAAAGCCGAATTAACTTCAATCTCAGGCTCATAGACGAACATGTCCTTATTCTCGGCCTCTAAGGTATATGAACCGTAAGGAAGATTCGTATACCTTAGAGGCATACCCATATAATCCTCACCTGACTTAAAAGAATAGCGTTTGCCCGCCTTATCAACTGCTATTACTTTGAAATAGCTGCTAGTCTCATCCTGCGGCTGAAATAAAGTAAGCTCCACCTTCCCCTCAGTTTGTGACATCCTTCTTACGGTCTTCTTTGTAAGCTTCGCTCCACTAGCAGTCGAGAAAGTCGAGAGAAATACACTAAAGACGATAAGAATTAGTACCAAGCCCCTAATCTTTTTCATTGCTACCTCCGTTCAGATTTAGTTTTTGACTCCATTTAATACAGGCTTACTTCAGCTTCATTTCTTCAAAGTAAGCCTGAATCGTTTTTTCACTTTTGACACCTATACCGTTGTCAAAGTTTTACATATTAAAATGCATATAGTTATAGTATATTGTGCAGTATTAATGTAGTCCAATTGAAAATGCCTATTCCTAATGTGTATTTATAGTTAATTGCTATAAATGTAAATAATCCCACAAGAAAGTATCCTTCTTGGCAGGATTTAAAGCCTGTAGCGGGTATCATAAGAGGTATCTAAATATTCGCCTAAGCGTAATTTCTAGCTAGTTTTTATTGCAGGGAGATTTGAGTGAAATTTCCTACAAAAAAAAGGTCAGACTCCATAAGTCCGACCTTTATCATATTTCCTAATATTTTTTTCAACTTACTACACCATCTTATTATAATACCCCTCATATACAAACTTATCAGGGTGGGATTTTACATAGTTTACCTCATACTCACTATCATAATCATAGGTGTCATATACAAAGCTGTCTGCCTCCTCCAGAAGCTCATCAAAGCCATCTTCAAGGCTCTCCATTGCCTTCCAGCGCTCTTCTCTGTCAAACGGAATCTTACCTCCAAAGGCATCAATCACCCTCTTAAAATTATCAGCAAAGATACCCATATCAAAGGACTTAAGCCCATTTATGGCATCTTCCCAGACTATTCCTGTAGAATTGTCCAAAAACTGCTGGTGCCCTCCGTTGTTTACCTCGATAAAGTACCAGGATACTGCATTTAAGTATCTCTGCTCCAAGGTAAAGCCCTCAGCAGACTTAAGATAGTTTTCGTGTGTTCCGTATATATCAACAGTCCAGTAAATCGGATCTAAGACACCCCAGATTTCATCCATTTTTTCTATATCCGCTACAGTGATTTTGGCGTAGGTCTTTCCACTGCTTGAATTACCGGACTCTGAATCAAAAAGCTTAGCTTCAAGCTCTTTATAATGCTTGTAAACAAGCGGGAATTTCTCTTTATTAGCTTCAAGTATTCCCTTAAACCCATGAAAATCTACAATTTCAATACAATATTCAATAACCTTATCATCCTTTGCAAGCCCCATAGCCTTCTCAAGCATGGCAAGTGAATTTAAGATGTCTTCCTCTACCATGTAATTATTGTTTGCTGATAGGACTGAATAAGAGCAGCCGTAGCGGTAATACCAAAGAGCATCTCTTTCCTCTTCAGGAATCATATCAAGCACCTTCATGGCCTCTTCTATCTGGTCGTTATTATTGTAGGCTCTGGCTAGTTGTCCTTTTAGCGTAGTATTTAAGTTCTCTACTCCTGTAAAAGTAAGAAATTCTATAACGCTCTCAGTATCGCCCTCATCACTTAAGTTGTAGATTACCTTTTCTTTAATTTCATCACTGTACTGTGCAAATTCTTCCTTGGTAATCTCTTGCGAGGTAATAGTCAGTCCTTTTATAAATTCTTCAAAATTATCCGCAAGTGGATGTATCTTAAAATCATCCTCCTGGTCAATAAGCACTACCTTAGGCTCTCCCTCTTTTCCACACTCCCTATAGTCGAGGAACACCATGTGATGGCCGCCTGAGATAGTATCAGCCACTGCAATACCTATATTAGGATAACCCCATTCATTAATCCAAAGCTCATTACCCATCTCACCACAAAGAGAATTCATCTTCTCCTTATCAGTGCCGTAGATGCCTGTGATATACACTGCATACTTGCCATTGCTAAACAAGGTTGCATAAGGAGTCCCTCCGTTATGTATTTTGACAAGCTCTATATATGATGCCGGAAGCTTATAGCCAAGTTCATTTTCAACTTCCTTTATTTCCTCATCAGTAGGCTCTTTGCCAACATATTCCTCAAGTGAATATTCATCATCCTCCCAAAAGTGAGAAAAATCAAAGTTTTCAAATGGTTTCATAAGATTTCCTTTCAGTAATTAGTTATTATAATTCAGTTTACAGTTGTTTTTATATTCTTATTTCAATTTGTCAACCGAAATTGAAATAAGTCACATTTTTTTATTTGCTTATTTCAATTTATACCTCTAAATTAAAATAACAATATTTTTTTGAGCACATTATTTCATTCTCAATCCGAAAGATATAATATCTCAAATCCACCAATAGGCCATTTTCAGTCCCTATGCATTTAATAACTTCACAATATCCTTCACCTTTGGTACTCTTCCGCTTATAATCAGCTTCCCATCCACCATAACCGAAGGAGTGGTCATAACGCCGAGCCTCACTATATCCATCAAATCCTCTACCTTTTCAATCTTTGCATCCAATCCTAACTCCTCTATGGCTAAGAGGGTGTTTTCATAGAGTTTGTCACATTTTTCGCAGCCTTCACCAATTACCTTAATCTCCATATTTACCTCAATTCCTTAATTTCATAGGTTTATCCACAATTTCCTTCCAGGCACTGTCGATTGTGCGGATAACCTGTGGTCCTGTTTTAGATAAAAATACAAGTTCTGATTTTTCACGCTCGCCAGAAGGCTTGAAGTCAATCAATTCTTCCACCACATCTACCTGCTGCCAGCCTTCATCCAACTTAAAAAATCCCTTAATCCTGTAGCAAGATGGAAGCACCTTTTTAAGAAATGTCACCAATATCTCCTTTGACACCACTTCAAGGGTTTCTAAAGATATAGTCTTAGGCTTGTTATCCACTGTATTTAGGCTATCTTCAGACTCTGCCCATTTTCTCACAGTTAAATCTTCATTCATAAATGAGAGGTCAGTTTTACCAAAGGAAGCTGTGATTATATCACATACAGGATTAACCTCGCGCACCAGCTTCTTCACCTCTTCAAGCTCTGATAAGTCAAGCTTATCCACTTTATTGATTACTGCCAGATTGCAGTGGGCAAGCTGCCTGTCTACAGTTTCCACATCCTTTATCTGATTCTTAAAATTCACTCCGTCAACAAGGCAGATAACCCCCTTAAAGATGTAATTATCTCCCGCCATTACCCCTACAGCTCCGAGGATTTCCTCAATGTTAGAAGGATCTGCAAGTCCTGAACTTTCTACAAAGACATAGTCAAGGTCCTTTGTACTCATTTCAGCGAGTGCCTGAACAAAGGAAAGCTTTAGGCAGGAGCAGAAGATGGAGCCTCGGCTTATTTCAGTCATTTCTATCCCATTTCTCCTGATAATTTCTCCGTCTACATTTATTTTTCCAAATTCATTTTGAATAATTCCTATTTTTTTATCCTTAACATTATCAAGAATATTCAGCAAAAACGAGGTCTTTCCTGCACCAAGAAAGCCTGTAAGCACGTATAAATCTTTCTTTTCCATACTACCTCCTGTTAAAATTGTGTCAAAAAATATAATTAAATAGATATCCCGTTATAATAATCCCTACCGTACATATCCCTACAAACAAGGCTAGCAGTCTGCGTTTAATGGCTTTTCTAAGCATAATCAGCGATGGAAGCGATAAGGTAGTAACTGCCATCATAAATGACAATACCGTACCGAGCTCTGCTCCTTTGGTATATAGTGCTTCTGCAACTGGTATGGTTCCAAATATATCCGCATACATTGGAATTCCAACCAAAGTAGCTAATATTACAGAGAAAGCATTTTTACTTCCAAGCACAGTTACTATAAAGGACTCCGGTATCCAGTTGTGAATGACAGCTCCTATACCGACTCCTGCCAATATGTATGGAAATACCTTCTTAAGTGTGGAACAGACCTGTTCACCTGCAAAATCGAGTCTATCCTTTACATTTAGCCCCGGGCTTACAGAGTTCACATTTCCCACTTTTTTGATATATTCTTCTATATAATCTTCCATCTTCATTTTATCGATAATAAGTCCACCTATCACCGCTATAATCAGTCCAAGTATGACATAAAGCAGGGCTGTTTTTGCTCCAAATACACTCATAAGCAGAATTAAAGAACCCAGGTCAACCATAGGTGAGGATATGAGGAAGGAAAATGTCACTCCTATCGGTAAGCCTGCACTTGTAAATCCAATGAATAAAGGAATGGACGAGCAGGAGCAAAAAGGGGTTACAGTACCAAGTAAGGCGGCTAATACATTTGCCCATATTCCTCTATGTTCCCCCAGTATTTTCTTGGTTCTCTCTGGCGGGAAGAAGCTCTGAATAAAGGAAATAGTAAATATAAGCACGCAGAGTAAAAGTGTAATCTTCGTTACATCGTAGAGGAAAAACTGAACACTCCCTCCTACTCTGCTCTCCATATCAACTCCAACTGCTGATAAGCCCTTTCCTATCAGCTCATCCAGCCATTCCATCTTTAAGACTTGATTTTGAATGAAATCCCACCCAGATTTAATTGTATCCAATACTCTCCTCCAAATTTAGCACATTATTAAAGTGAACATAACCATTTTAGACCGATAAATCAAGCCTCTGGCAGTGACTCTGATTACGCTTAACACAATGGACTAATCCATTTCCAGTCTTTGCTATATTGTACTCCAAACTGGTTGTTTTGACAATTGCAAAGAATAGATTTCCCTTCTGTACTATTTACGATTTCTGTGTATACTTATAACAATAACAATATTCTAAAAGCCAAGGAGAAAAACATGCAAATAACCCTTCAAACCCTTTCAACCACCCTTAACTACGCCAAAATCGAGCTTTCTTCCTATCTGGCAAGCCTGTCCATCCCTTCTTTAGAACTTGAAAAGATAGATATTAGCATTAAGACCGACAAAAATATTACCAAGGTGAAAGACGAGCTCTTAGATGATGCATTTAAGATAGATATAGCAAATGGAAAAGGTGAGATAATCGGCAATAATGATAGAAGTTCATTACTTGCCGTATACCACTTTTTATATAGAATCGGTTTTAGATTCCTCACCCCTGTTAAGGAAGATGAAATAATACCGGAGATTTCATCCTTGCAAAGGCTGACTTTATCTGAGAGCCACATTTACCCTTTTAGGCATCGGGGTATATGCATAGAAGGTGCTTCATCTCTTGAGAATATTTTAGCCACTGTAGAATGGATGCCAAAGCTTGGATACAACTGCTTTTTCAGTCAGTTTAAACTCCCATTTACATTTATGGAACGCTGGTATAAGCACCAAAATAATCCCCATCTTAAGCCTGAAGAATTTAGTTTAGATACTGCTGCGGAGTACACCGAGAAGATATTTAAAGAAATAAAGAAAAGAGATATGCTCCTTCACACAGTAGGACATGGCTGGACAGCAAACGCAGCAGGCTTTCCAGCTCTCGGCTGGGATACACAGAGCACAGACGGTGAGGCAGATAGTAGTTTTTTTGCAATGATAAATGGCAAAATAGAGCTGTTCCACGGAGTTCCAACCAATACAAACCTATGCTATTCCAATAAAAAGGTTATAGATAAGCTGGCTGACCTTGTATTAGATTATGCTATCAACAATAGGGAGGCTGACTATGTGCATTTTTGGCTGGCTGATGCATTCAACAATATCTGCGAATGCGAAAACTGCGAGAACGAGAGCTTATCCGACCAGTATGTAACCATTCTTAATAGGATTGATGAGAAGCTTAGTGAAAATGATTTGACGACTCATATAGTATTTTTGCTCTACCAAGAGCTTTTATGGCCTCCTATCAGAGAGAAACTAAGGAACCCTAACCGTTTCACCCTTATGTTTGCTCCTATTAGCAGAACCTTTGAGGAGAGCTACCCTGAGGATACCGAGAATAAAGCAATCCCGGAATTTAAGAAGAATCATATCTCGCTTCCTGTCAATATAGAAGAGAACCTGAATTTCTTGTTTGCCTGGCAGAAGAAGTTTAACGAAGACAGTTTTGTTTATGACTATCCTCTTGGCAGGGCACATTACGGCGATTTTGGCTACTATCATATATCAAAAATCCTGTTTAACGATATTATGAAATTACCGGCTTTAGGGCTAAACGGATACATCAGCTGCCAGGAGCTTCGTTGTTTCTCTCCTAACAGCCTGCCTAACTATGTGATGGGATACGCTCTGTCAGGCTTATGCAATGACTTTGAGACCTTTGTTACTGACTATTACAGAGGCTTTTATGGGGCATTTTATGAGGAAGCTATGGCCTACCTTAAGGAATTGTCCTCACTTAGCCATCCTGATTACTTTAATAACAAGGGAGACAGGGTATCAAAGCCTATAAATGCTGATTTTATATGCATTTTAGAGGTACTTAATGGCTTCCTCCCAACCTTAGACAAGGTAAAATCATCTGGCGGTTTTACAGTACACTGGGAGCTGCTTGCATTTCACAACAGTTACCTAAACAGGCTTGTTAAGGCGCTTATTAAGCTTAGCAGCGGGGATTTTAACAGGGCAAAGGAACTTTTTACGGATTTCGCTACTTTTATACAGGAAAATGAATTGAAGTTTCAGCCATATCTTGATGTGTACAGGTTAATAGACATTTCAACGAATTATACCGGATTTAAGAGTATTTAAAGCTAAAACAAAGTGACTAAGACCTGTTCTTAGTCACTTTATTTCGATTTAAGCTTATTTATCATAAGCAAAGGTAAATTCAATATCGTAGTCCTTAAATTCAGCTAGAAATACTTTTATTATGCTCTTAAAATTCTCATCAGCTCTGGTATATATACCTTTTGCCTCCACTTCTTTAAGGCCTTCCTCTTCAATCTCGTTAATGAGCTTTCTATACTGCTCAAAGTTTATCGGATTGAATATACTGTTCTTTTCGCTGCTTTTTATGCTGTCCCATATCAGGTAATTGCTCATTACATTTCCCTTTGGAATCTTTACATGTATGGTTGAGTCGTTAACGCTTACCTCTATATCAGACATGTTGTAGCCTATCTTTACCTTACCTGTACATTCAAGGGAAATGGTATTCTTTGTTCCCGGAATTTTTATATCATCAAAAATATACCTCGACTCATCAACTGTCTTTTTAATGTTGTATTCGCCTGAATATGTGGACAATTCACCTATCTCGTATATCTTGGTTTCTACTTCTGCCTTGGTAACTATCCTTTTCTCCGTTGTTCCAAACAGCCTTTTCCCAGGGTTTGTCACAAGCTCAGCCTCCGGCCCGTGGAACATCTGATACAGGCTCCATGCGCCAAATATAGCTAAGGCAATCACCACTACTGACAAAAGGTTAAGAAATATCTTAACAATCTTCTCGCCTATTTTGCTCAAGTTTCACCTCCTAAATCCATGCAGTGATTAAGAGAAAGAGGAAGAAAACTAAAATAACTAAGGCAATGCCCATTATTATTCCAGATAAAAATCCAATCTTCCCCTTAGTTTCCTTGTCATCATTTTTCTTAAACATAGTTAACTCTCCCTTCTTTATTAGAAGCTTTCTCCTGCATATTATCAGCAAACCTCCTTATTTAATATTTCAGTTTTTATTCTTATCTTCCATACCAGTATAGCTTACACTACTTTTCCATTTTTGTCTAATGTAATTTTAATCTTTATATACTATAATGGTACAGGGGATGTTTTACTCACTGATTATAAAAGGTTACTTTAACTTTGCTTCTCCAGTACTCAAAATATCCGTAAAATACCCATTTATAAGGAGGCTATATGCGCTTACTATACGCAGAAGACGAAGAAGACCTTAACAAAGTAGTTACAAAGAAGCTTACAGAAGAAGGCTTTAGCGTGGACAGCTGCTTCGATGGCAGGGAGGCAATTGACAATGTACAGTTTACCGAATACGATGCCGCCATACTGGACATCATGATGCCTCATGCTGATGGCTTTGCCGTATTAAAAGAGCTTAGGAAGCTAAAGAAGAATACACCTGTGCTTTTCCTTACTGCAAGGGATTCCATAGAGGATAGGGTGACAGGACTTGACAGCGGTGCCAATGACTACCTTGTAAAGCCTTTCTCATTTGAGGAATTACTTGCAAGAATAAGGGTGCTTACCCGTGAAAAGCACAATCTCACCGAGAACATACTTAGTATAGCGGACTTAAGCCTCAATCTGTCTTCTCATACGGTTACACGCGGTGGTACTGAGATAAGCCTCACAAGCAAGGAATATCAGCTTCTTGAGTACCTGCTCTACAATAAAGAAAAGGTGTTAAGCCGTGAAAAGATAGAGAATCATATATGGAACTATGATTATGAGGGCGGCACCAATGTAATTGATGTGTATATAAGGTACCTCAGGAAGAAAATAGATGACGGCTTTCCTACCAAGCTCATACATACGGTACGTGGTGCAGGCTATGTCATCAGGGAGGAAAATAATTGAAACTATCGATAAGACTTAGGATTATACTTTGGTTTCTGCTCTCTACATTTTTTATACTATCACTTACAGCTACTCTCGTGTTCTTTATAAGTAACAGTGTAATGAGAAGAACTACCAAGAATTACTTCATAAGTGCTGTGGAAGAAAATACCGACAAACTGAAAATGCTGTCTGAAGCCGAATATGAAACCGCAAGCGAGTTTGATGCTGACGATATTTTCATCCACTATAAAACAGGCTACCTACAGATAGATGACGACTTCCTTATGACACTTAATTCTATGGAATTTGGGCTATATACTGCTGATGGGAGCCTTCTCTACGGGAAAAACTCGGTAATGAGGGAAATAATAGACCTGCCTCTCAAAGACTCCCACATCATTTCATATAGTACAGCAAACGGAAGTTACCTGATATATGATAGAAGACTGGCAAGCGAGGGCTTTCCTGAGCTTTGGATAAGGGGAATTGCTCCGCTAAAGGATACCTCAGCCCAGCTTTTTGACATAGCCATCTACCTGGCAGCCTTCCTCCCATTTCTCATCATCATTATTCTTTTGTGTGGTTATCTTGCCGCCAGAGGAATAGTGAAGCCGATAAAGAAAATAGAGAAGACGACCACAAGCATCACTGATGGGGATAACCTTTCACTTAGAATACCTGATACCGGCAGCAATGACGAGCTTTCCGCCCTTTCTTCCAATTTCAACAAGATGTTAGACAGGCTCGAGACTTCCTTTGAAATGGAAAAGCGCTTTGCTTCAGATGCTTCACACGAGCTTCGTACACCGGTTTCAGTAATTCTTGCACAGACAGAATTCTCCCTCGAGAAAGAAAGGGAGCCTGCAGACTACATCGAGTCTCTTGAAGTGATTAAGAGACAGGGAAGACGAATGCACCAGCTGATTGGCAATATGCTTTCATATACCAGACTCGAGCAGAGGATAGATAATTATCCATTTGAAAGCCTAAACTTCTCCCGCCTTGTGAGTGACCTTTGCAGCGATATGATGCCGCTTATGGTTAATGATATAACTATTGAATATGATGTCGAACCGGATATCATGCTAAACGGCAATCCGGAACTTCTTGCCAGGATGCTGCAGAACCTCCTTGAAAATGCCTACAAGTACGGCAAACAGGGTGGCACTACAAAGGTAACGCTTAAGAAAGACAAGAACCATGTTAACCTTCTGGTAGAGGATAACGGTATCGGAATAAACAAGGAGCAGCTAAACCTTATATTTGACAGATTCTTTAGGGCGAGCAATAAGTCAGGAATAACAGGTTCCGGGCTGGGGCTATCCATAGTGAAGAAAATTGTTGATATGCATAAGGGAGTGATTGAAGTAACAAGTGAAGAGGGAAGCGGAACCACATTTACCATTTCCTTTGACCTTAAAAATTAGAAGAAGGGAGAGCCTATGGCTAATCTAATAAAGAATAAATACATTCTAACCATTGCAACGGTATTAATCTTTGGGCTTACCATAGCACTTGGCAGCCTTTATGCCAAGGATAGAATTGAGAGAAATGATATACTTACTGAGTCTGATGCGGTTAAGTTTGCTTATGTTGATGCGGGGATTTCCCCTAAAAGTGCGCCTTCTTATGAAGCAAAGCTTCTAAAGGAAGATGGGATATATGTGTATAAAGTAGTCATATCCTCTGATGATACAAAATATAAATATACCATAGCTGCAAACAACGGAGAAGTTATTAGCAGCGAGTCAGCGAGGATTGCTAAAAATAAGAAGACCAATACTTCTTCGAGTGATACTACTAGTGTAGAAGAAAATGCCGCTAATAATAGCTCTAATAAAGCTAACACTTTAGAAAAAACCGGCAAAAATGTCATTTCTAACGCTAAATCAAAAGATAAACCTAATAATAAAGCAACTGATAATCAAACCACGGGAAGTACGGCTGTAAATGATGTGGCTGAGAATGACAAGCCCGCAAAAGGTAAATCAGATGTTAAGAATGTAGCAGATAATACAAATGCAAACAATAATATGGATGATAAAAAGCCCGATAAAAAGAACTCCAATGACAATATAGATGGTAAAAAGGCTTCAGGTAAAAAAGCTTCAGGTAAAAAGAAAAGGAAGAAAAATGTGGTGGACAATAATAGACACCATATAAGTACGGATAATGAAACTAATAATACATCCACGGGCAAAACCTCTACTGTAAGCGAGGTGGCAGCTTCCAGGCATTATATAAGCATGGACATGGCAAAATCCATAACCCTAAAAGATGCGGGATTTAGGCCTTCGTTTGTTACATTTGAAAAAGCCCTGCTAAAGAAAGATGATGGAAAGGTTATGTATGAAATTGAGTTTTTTACTTCTGCATACGAGTACGAATATGAAGTAGATGCTTACACCGGAGCCATTCTTTCTAAGGACGTAGACCCCCTTTCTCCTTCTGATAAGGCTGAAAAGGTTAAAGAAAACAGCTCTAACACCCCTAAAAATGCTGATTTAGAGGATTATGAGAAAAAGCACGACAAAGGCGATGACGACGATGATGATGATTAATAATACCTCTAAGTACTGATATTTCCTAACATCTTGTGAATACCGTAATAAGATCCTAAGGTCTGATTTTGGTCTTTCACAAGATTTTTTTAAATAATTCTCTAATCTAATTTTAATTTTCATCCTTTATAATACAAAGCATAAGGTAAAACAAACCAAACACAAAGGAGAAAAAACTATGAAGAATTCAAAGAAGTTAATCGCTACACTCGCACTTTTTGGTCTTGTATTTACAAGCGGTGCTACCACCTCAGTTTCAGCAGCAGGCAGACTTATCTCAAGAGAAAGTGCTAAGAACGCTGCACTTACAGCAGCAGGAGTATCACTTAATCAGGCAACAGCTATTGAGATTGAGTACGATGCAGATGATGATGACTTCGGTCAGGTATACGAGGTAAAGTTCAAGGCAAACGGTTACAAGTATTCTTATGATATCGATGCCAACAACGGCAGCGTACTTAAGAGTAAAAGAAAGTTACTTAAGATTAAGAAGCCGGTTAAGAACTATGCACAGTACATCACCGCACAGTCAGCTAAGCAGATTGCACTTAACCACGCAGGCTTAAATGCTGGCAGAGTTACATTTACAAAGGCAAAGCTTACCACAGATGACGGTATTAAGGTTTATGATATAGAGTTCCGTACAGCAACTACCGAGTACGAGTATGAAATAAATGCCAAAACAGGCAAGGTAGTTGAGTTCTCAGTTGAGCCAATCGACTACGATGATGAAGACTAATTGTTAACCCTCTTCCTTTTTATCATATATCCAATAACAGTGGTAATAAGGCTGATAAAGATACAGATATAGAAGCTCATTCCCCTGCTTAAAAGCTCGGTGTGAACAGCAACCGGCTCAGACATGAACTGGGAAAAGCCCTGTATCATAAGATAGTCAACTACACCCTGCGCTCCCGGAATGGGAGCGCAATTTGATCCTACGAAGGCAAAAGCCTGTGAGAACCAGATATCTCCCATGTGTCCGAACTTGCCACCTAGTCCAAGGTAGACAAAAACAGTTATTGATATCTGAGTAACACGCTGTGCTAAGTTAATAAGAAATGCCACAAACAGCATTTTCCCCTTGCCTAGAGCAAGGTCGGATACAGTGCTGTATTTTTTAACTGTCTCTTCCCATTTTACCCTTTTCTTCTCAGGTTTTCTGATTATCTTAAGCTTTCCCAGGATACTTATTCCCCAAAGCCCAAGTTTATCCATCCACTTTGGCTCTTTGAGCAACATAAAAAAGAAGAGAGTCAGAGAAGTCATAATGACAAAACCAATAACTATAAGCACCTTGCCAAAGTCATTAAAGCTGTTAAAAATATCAGGTCTTACAACGAAGCTAAGTACTGCAACGAAATCAATTGCAAAGCTGTACATAAGCAGGTTAAGCACAAGACACATGGTGGCCTTTGAAAATGAGACTCCGTCTTTGCGCATAAAGTAAAAGCTTGCAGGCTGTCCACCTGAGGCAGATGGTGTAATTGCAGAGAAATATATATCTGCCGCAGAGTACAAAAACGCCTGACGGTGGTTCACATCTACAGAGATATGCTTAAGTATGTATTTGATAGCCACACCTTCAAGGTAGATATAGAGAATGACGGAAACCATGGCCAAAGCCATAAAACCCTTTTTCCCATGTCTAATCATAATCCAGGCATCATTTATGGAAAATCCCTTTGCCTGGCTAGTTATTGCAGTAATTGTGAGTACGGCTATCACTATGGTGACAAGCGACCACATTATATTCTTGAGTACGTCTTTATTACCTTTTTGTTCCATCTATAAAAGTTCTCCTTAGAGTTTATCTCTAAAGTATAGCATAAATTTGGTTTTTAATTCTTACGATTATCTTAAGTTTTGGTGTAAATCAGGATATATCCTCATTGCTTATCTCTTCCTTATACACATCTGCAATATATGACGGACCATTACACCAAAGTTTTGAATCGCTATCATACAATGCCCTTCCAGTCTTTGACAATAGAAAATCAAGCAATATTTCTTTAGGGTCACGGCCCGTATCTTCAGAGATTTCTTCTACAACCATAGTAATAAGTAAATCAATTGTATACTCCTGTCTATCTCTACTAATCATCGTTTCAGACATATTTTCTCACTTCCTATATGTTTTATGCACTTCAATGCATTATCAGTTTTAAAACAATATTGGTTCTTAAGTTTATTTGGTAGTAATTGTTTGATACAAAATTCATCAGCTTCATTACTGCCAATCTCTCCAAAAACTCCTGCGATGTATGCAGTTAATACTGCATTTGTGGCATCATCTGCAATCTTCCCAATAATAACATCATACTTATCCATTTCTTTTTCAATTCCAACAAAAGAGTTTTTCTTTCTATGTGCTGCTACACAATGCAACCAACTTTTGTCTGCCTCTTTGAAAATATTAACTTTTATATCATTAACTATTCTTACTTCAAAAGTCGAAATATAACCAAAGTTTTGCTCTTTTAATATTCTCCCTTCAGCTATTGCCTTGATTATGGATATATTTAGGAAACTTTCTGCCTGTTCTTTAGATGATGTGAGGTAAAATCCCTGACCAAAGTCCTTGTTTTTGGCACATTTAGTTATATCAGGCTCTTTTACTTCGCAATAACTACCATGATACAAAAGTAATCCATCTGATAAATCAAGCATTTACCTGTATCCCCCTTCTCCTGACAAATTCTGATACATCTTCCAAAACTGCCCCATCACCTTCACAGTGAAAAAGTCCATATCCATCTTCAATATATCCTAATACTTCGGCTTTTTTAAATATATCAATAACTTTCTCAATTGATAATTTCCATTCTTGTGCAGCCAGTCTAATCAATCTTGTTTGCATAAAAATAATCTCTGATTTTTTGCTCATTTATAAGATGCTCCTTAAAATCATTTATCAGTTTATCATTTATAAGTTATTATACACTATTTATATTTTTTTCATATTATCTTTTTATTTCAAACTATAAATGCTTATCTTAAGTTTTATCATTTATCTTCCGATGCTTTTACTCTTCATCATCTAACTGCTTATCTATCTTTTCCTGTTTTTTCTTATTCAAGTAATACATGACTATCGATATTATAGAAAATATCGTTATCCAGCTCACTGAATAAACTATTGCAGTCATTTTTGAATCTGTAATTCCAATCCCAATATACTTTTTTAGATTATCATTTAGTATAATAGATATTACCCCTGCAATAATGAGGTTTTTAGTATATCTGTTGGTGCCGTCATTTGGATTAATTGACCATATATTGATGCCTTTTAAATAATTGGCAATAATCATATAGAGCCCGCTTCCAATTAAAATAATCAATTCAGACGCATACATTTCAAAGCCTGCATCCATAAAGACCATTTTAATCACAATAGATGTCACCAGAGCATAAATAATATATGTATAGCCTCTGCTCTGTATCCTTCTTCTTTCAGATAAAATGCGCTCATCATTAATATTATTATTCATTTTGCCCCTCCCAAAATAATTCGTCAAGTGTTTTGCCAAGCACCTTGCAAATGGCTATGCATAGATTCAATGTCGGATTATAGTCTCCTGCCTCAATAAGCCCTATTGTCTGCCTTGTGACACCAACCGACTTTGCCAGGTCTTCCTGTTTCATATCATTTTCGATTCGTGCAATCTTCATTCTTTTATTCTTCATATACTCACCTCTATATTACATAATATAATATATTATTGCCATAATGTCAAGTATATATTGCATTTTATTTTTGAGCTGTTTAGCTTTAAGACGTATGCCTTGGCACGAAACGGACAGCTGCCAAATTTAGCCAAAACTTCTTCTCCATGTAAAAAGCTGAACATACCGTAAGTGTGGCGGTTATTCAGCTTTTTTATTAATCAATATGGTTCATTTCAAAGGAATTAGAGTCTACTTAAGGGATTTCCTTATCTCCTCAAATTTCCCCTTAACATCCCCTCTAAAACTAAATACAAATATCTTTCCATTTTTGTCGGTTATCCTTATAAATGGCTTACTTTCAGGTCTGAGCAGGAGTACGAGATTCTCATTACCATCTCTAAAATCTCCCTTTAATAAGTCGTCAAATGAAGTTCCATTCACCCTTACCATGTCATCCGAAAGCTCATCTATTAGCTCAACATTCTTGATATCAGAGAGTTTGATGCGGTAGTTGGTAATGCCTTGGCTAGCCTCTACTTCATCCTTTGTTACCTCTATCTTAATAGGCTGTTTGTAATATACATTCATTGCAGGACCTGTAAAAGGCAACGCCAATAATAGAATTAGAAAGAACAGTGTAATTACCTTGCCTGAGGTACGGGCTAAGTTAAGAGTAGTATTCATGCCCACTCTCTCATTTACGATGAGCCTGCTGTCATTGGGGTTGTAGTAAATCATGCCTCCAATCCACTTATCATCCTCATCTACTATAGCTCCTACACCACTTCCCCTTGTAAGCCTCTCCTGCATCTTCCTAAGCTTAACCTCAATGGCCACAGCTTCCACACAAATTACCGCTGTGACAAGGAATATGAGTGTCAAAGCTAAAGCCGGATGACTTATAAATAATAGTCCCGAAAAGCTAAGTGGTATAGTCATCCAGGATGCGACTATCCATATCTTAGACCAGTTATAATGCCTTATCTGAGTCAGCACTCTTGTCAAATCCCTCTCTTCATTTACTCTTTCTGAGCGGTTCCTGTAAAAATAGCGGTATGAAAACCAAAATACAAGTACCGATGCCGCTGAGGTTATATAAAGGACATAAAAAGTTCTATCCCAAATAAGAGGCAGGAGGCTTACAATGCAAGGGATGATGAAAAGCAAAGGTGATATCTCCTTGAAATTAGGTATGTTTTCCATATCTATCTCAACTTTTTCTCCTGAGTGCTGCACCCAGCCCCTTCTCTTTTTAATCGCTTTTAAGTCTTTGTTGCAAAGGTAAAATGGTATGGCATATATGAATATGGTTACATCTGTCCACACAAGGTAATAGGTAAGCAGTATCCAAAATTTGGATACAAACACCCCTGGAACTACTGCAAGCAATAAAACTATCGTAATCATTTTAATCTGCTTTTTATATCTATTAAGCCTTGCAATGACCTCTGCATCCTGTTTGCCCTCTTCTATAAAGGTTACGCCAACAGCAATGTTTTTCTTGAACTTTGCATTATTGGTCATTATATATCCTAAAAACGGTGCAAGCCAAAATATACTTGCCCACATAAGTATGTTAAATAACATTACAATCCCTCCTTATAGTATTCTGTACAAAGGGTAAGCACTTCATTAAGAGACAGCCCAGAAAGCTGGAGCTCTGAAATGATTACTCTTAATTCTTTAAGCTTTTTCTCTCCCACAGGGTCGGTCTTAATCTTGTTACTTATAAGCGTTCCCTTCCTCCTGTCAGTTACTATATAGCCTTCATTGTTTAGCAGTTGATAAGCCTTGCTTACAGTCATCATGTTGATACCGCTTTCATCTGCAAGAGCTCTGATTGTAGGAAGCTTTTCACCGGGAGTAAGCCTCCCCTCAGCTATCCCTACAACGATTTGGTCTCTTAGCTGCTGATAAATGGGGGTTTTACTTTCAAAATCAAATATTAGCCTCATTTCTCCTCCTTTCGACCTTATTCACTAGTGAATTATATGTCTTAATTGTATTATAGTACATAATGCAAAAATGTCAAGAAGAAAATTGGACTAGATTAAGCCCAATTTCTTCAACATTTTTATTCCCTCTTCATCAGTGTACTTGTATTCAAGCAGGTTCTTAGCGTCATTCTCACTGATTAAACCATCGTTAGACGCCATTTTGCTTCTATACTCTGATAGGCTGCAGCCCAGTCTTTTCCTGATAATCCCTGAGAGATATTTTGCATCTGAAAATCCTCCCGCAATGGCTATCTCAGTCTGCGAAAGCCTTGTATTAAGTATCATGGTCATTGCCTTTTCAAAGCGAAGATTGTTCAGATAATCTTGAAAAGAAATGCCGTAGTAATCCTTGAATAAATGTGAAATATGAGTAGTTGTAAGCTGCTCCATCTCCGCTATTTCAGCAAGTCTGACAGGCTCGGTGTAATGGTCATTTATATAGGCGGTTATTCTTTTCATTCTTTGTATCCGCTTTTCCCTGATTGAATGGTTATGTTCATCCATAATGCAAAAATCAAATTCCTTCGTAAGTCCGCAAAGAAAACCGCTTACAAACGAAACCAGTTCCATTTCAAAAAGTGGCTTGGCCTCAAGATAGCAGAGTGCTATTTCCAGCATTTTTTCTTTTATTAGCTTTGCATCATTTGAAAATGGCTTATTTGCGAAGGTCATACTTGAAAAATAAGGAAAGTAATCTCTGCAAAAATGCCTTGAAACCTGCAAAAACAGTCCAAGCACAGCTCCCTCAGCAGCCTGTATTTCGTGAGGCTCGTAGGGATTTATAAGTACGAGCGAACCTTTTCTTAGCTCTATAGAGCCTGTTTGAAGAGATAGCCTACCCTCTCCGTCAAGTACAAAAAGGAGTTCAAATGCATTATGCGTGTGATAATTTCTATATTTTATTTCATTTAAAAATACCTTTATATGGTGCAAACGACTGTATCTGACAAATTCGTATTCCTGACTCATTAAATGTCTCCTCATTTTTACATATGACTAAACTCTATAGTTATTGTGGTTTTCAATAATTTTTAATACCTTTGATATGTGACTTCTAAATCTTTGTTTCATGCGAACCTTACAAAGATTAAGTATACCACAAAATCGCATGATTATCATTTTAATTTTAATACGATAGGTCTATAAAATATGAGTCAAAAATTTTGCACAAATTATTGATAATAATTATTATTATTTTTTGCTATTTTTAAATCGTCATCAGTCTTTAAATAATATTACGACTGTGTTAGCATGAAGCAGTAAACAATAACAAATCGAAGGGAGAGTTTTATTATGGAAAGAACAATGAATATTTACTTATCAAACCTTGTACATTTTTATCACAAATTACAGAGTTATCATTGGTATGTGCAGGGAAAGACTTTCTTTCAGTCACACGCTAAACTTGAGGAGTATTATAATTTTGTTAACGGACAGATAGATGAGCTTGCAGAGCTTATGCTTATGGATGGGAAAAAGCCTGTTTCTACAATGAAGGGCTTTGCTGAGTTAGCTACAATCAAAGATCCTGCCGGAGATTTCGTTCAGGATATGCACGCTGTATTTAGCGATGTTCTCGCTGACTTTGAGACACTTCACGCAAGTGCCAGACTTCTCAAGGAGAAGGCTGATGATGAAAACGATACGCTTGTAAGCGCAAAGATGGATGGCTTCCTTGAGGACTACGCAAAGATTCTTTGGATGTTAAGAAGTACTTTAGCATAATATCAGAGTAACAAGCTCATGGGGCTAAAAAGGCTCCATGAGTTTTCTTTTATCTGTTTAACCTCTTACTTATCAACTTATTTATAAATACAAGTACGATAACAATGATAATAAAACTAAGCCAAATAAATACATGATAGTAGCTATTTTCAAGAACTCGTATCTTATCAACATTCGTTTCAGTGGCTATCTTTGCCTTAGATAGCTTTAGGATATATTCTCCCAAAACCTGCCCCAAAAGTATACCAATTATATTTCCAATTGCTATTGCATATGAATATAAGTACTTGCCAAATATTGTAAGTATAATCATTACAACCCATATATGGGCAAAGTTATTGTGTATGAGCCAACCAAAAAAGTACCGGTCTCTAAGCACAAAGGATATGGAGTATGTTATTCCAAAAATAATCAATTGAATAATTAAAGGTTTCAATCTTTTAAGCATAATCTCTTTCATATACATAGCCCCCCCCTTTCACTCTGTTACCAACCACTCGCTGTAAATTGTAGGAATATTGGTTCACCTGTCTGTTTAAAATATTATTTAAGCTTCCTTTACACTGTCTATATAGTCATCAATGTCTTGTATGATGCATATGTCTCCCGTTGTGTGTAGGGATTCAAAATATTTTGTTATATAATCATAAACCCTGTACTTTTCAAAGAGTTTAGCTACTTCTTGACCTGACAGTGCTTTGGAATGACGGTACCTTTCCACACAATAAACTAGAAATTTAGCTTCTTTGCTCATTTTATGCCTCCTCCGGATAAGAATATGAGCCTGTCAGTAATTCATCCTGATACATAGTATATAAGGTCATTGGCCCATAGTGCCATAGCTTTGACTTCTCATCAGACAACTCTTCATAAAGTTTTGACTTGTAGAAAATATGAATTATCTCGTTTTCCTCCAAATTGCTATTCTTAGCTATTTGTTCAATTATAGGTGGAACAATAAGTGTCAACATGGCGCTAAATTGATCTTCATTCATACAAGCTCCTTTCCTTCAAAGCTTAAGTATTCTAAAGCTTTTTCTGTCGTAAATACTAATTGGTTAAATAATTTACGCACCTTAAGTGCAGTCAGTGTCTGCTCTTTATTGAGTATACCTGTTATATATAAAGTAATAGTTCTATATACATCATCATTGGCAACAGCACCATAGACCAAATCATACTGTTCCCCATCATAAATTCCCTGTCTATTGGCAGCCACAAAGTTCAACCATTCTTCATCTGGAGCGTCAAACTTAAGTAGCTTACATTCCTTAAAAGCTACTTCTTCATCAAAAGAATAGATATTCAAGGTAGCCTTGCCATTTTTACTTCTTTCCACAACCTTTCCTGCAAAATTTGCTGCCTGATCACGATTTGAAGTGGTATAAAAGCCAAAGCCAAAATCTAAATGGCGGTTCTGTTTAATTAGCTTAGGATGCTCTACTGACATATTACTTCCATGGTATAAAATCATCTACATCATCTCCCATCATTATCCTTTTAATAATTCTACCACATTTCCTATGTCTCCATCAATACAAATACTTCTATCCTCAATAGCCTCCGGACAGAATGCTTCTCCGTAGTTTATGCAGGCGTATGCAGCATTTTCATTACTTTTCACAAACTGCCAAAAAGGATATTTGATTATCACAGGAGTATTGGCACCAACCCCCAACTCAAGGTACAATGTCCTCGCATCTTTGTGGCTTCTTATATATTCATTGTAAGCCTCGTTTGCCTTATGCCAGCCATCATCCTCTACAAAGCTGTAGTCAACTCTAAGGTTAGTCGTCATAGCGGAGCCGTCATCAGGACAGGTTGGAATCAATTCAGTAGGAATTGCCATAGATATCTTTCCATCTTCTGGAGCCGTAAAAATACCGTTTTCATCTTTTACAAAGCCCTCCGCCTTTATAGCCTTCATCACCCATTCTTCGTTATTATAAGTCTTTCTAATCTCAGGATTTACACTTTGAAATAAGCCATAATCTCCCTGAATATAAAATAACTTTTTCTTATCAAAGCCGGCCTTTTGAAACTGATGGTCTACATTTGTAGTAATAACAAAATAATCCTTATCTTTTACGAGAGATAACAATTCCTTATAAACAGGCTTAGGTGCATCGACATAGCGGTTAAAGTGAATAAGCCTAGCCCACCAGCCCCACCTTGTTTCTGCATCAGGAAAAGGATAAAATCCACCGGAGTACATATCACTAATTCCGTATTCCCCTGCAAAATCAAAGAAATATTTATTAAATCTCTCTCCACTGTAAGTGAATCCCGCAGATGTTGAAAGCCCTGCACCCGCACCTATAACTATCGATTCTTCAGAAGTAAGTGCCTTTTTTAACTTCGCAATCTGTTCTTCCTTTGTTCCTGTTCCCTCTGACATGCGCTCTCTAAAATAGTTCATAGCCTATTCTCCCTTCATTGGATAATTTATGTTTGATTATTGTTAACTTAATCAATTCACAAAGCCGTTGTAATCTTAGTCATTTCATCTTTCAATGTAAAATATAGCATGTTTTAGTTGTAATGTCAACAGTTACATCTACCTAAATAATTGTTATCAAAAAGCCAACCAAAACCCAGTATGCACTGTAATTTCGGTTGGCTTTAATCTAATCTGTTCTATTGTACAAACACTCCCCATTTCCCAACTGTAAATATCCAACATTGTTATAGCTTATATTTCGTACCTCTGCATTTATTATTTTTACAAATTTAACATAAATGCATTCCATACATTTCAACTTTCACAAACTTCATTGTCACAAACAACTGCTTTAAGACTGCCTAAATATAGTCATTATGTACGCAGAACAGCCAGGCAAACTTTACTATAGTAAGCCCAAAATCACTCAGTGAGACTGAATTAGCAGCCTTAGCCACCAATTTAGTCTTTCTGTTCATATATTTATATTTTATCAATCATCTTCAAGGCATTGTTTCTGCATATATTCTCAGCTTCTTCCAGAGAAAAGTCCATTTCATTAAGTATTTCAAAATATTTGTCATAGATTTCCTTTGGTTTTAAGCATCTGCTATCCGGGAAATCCGTTGCAAAAACCAGTTTATCCACACCTATCAAGCGCAGTATCTCATTTGTCCTCTTTATTCCAAATCTATTTACATAATCAGGCAGTATTGCAGAGAAATTAAAATATGCATTAAGACCATACAAGTCTTCCACTTGAAATCCTCCCAAATGAGCAATTGACAGCCTTACATTAGGGTATTTCTTTAATACATTTTTAATCCGGCTTGGAGAACAGACATCATCCTGTAAATGTTCCTTAGGGTAAGAATGAATTTCAACTAAAATATCTTTTTTGCTTGCATATTCAATTATTTTTTCATAATAGCATCCATCTATGGGATATCCTGCATTACTCGGATGAAGTTTTATTCCTATGAATTCATCCCTAGCTATCACCTTATCTAATTCATTTATTGTTTCATTGATATTTTTTCTAATGTCAACATCCGCGAAACAACGCAGTTTCAAAGGCATCTTCTGTACCATAGCAAGCATATTTGAATGAACAGTTTCAACCTTAAAATCCATGGAGAGCATATAAGGATCATTAAATGGCATGACAAAAGCCAAGTCAATATTATACTTCTCCATTATCTTTTTATAGTCATCTACACTGCCATGGTCTATAAATACATAGCCATGTCCCGAATTAGCTTGAATCACATCTTCAGGCATCAGATGAATGTGTGCATCAATTTTAGGAATATCCTTCCAATTTACCAAAAGCCCTACCTCCATATTTATACCAGCTTAATCTCTTGCATGATCAAGCTGGAAATATCCAAAATTTTCAAGCTCTTATATATAATATAACTATTCTAATGTTAACATTAACCGAATATACATTTATCGTAAATTTATGTTCTTTCCTTTTATGATTTAACCGAATTCATTTGCAATTTCAATCGTAAAATTTTACGACCGAATTTGCGACCGAAATAAGTGTGAAAGCACTAAGGACATTGTCAGGAAACATAGTGTATTCTTGCCTCATCAAAGCGATCCTGCTGCTTACCCTCTTCCGCAGGATATCCCATAGGGAATAAGGAATATGCAACTTTATCATCAGGGAGGTTCAGTACTTTGGCTACAGCCTCCATTCGCTCACTTACAGGTGCTACTCCGAGCCATACACCGCCAAGGCCTAGATAATCTGCCTCCAGCCACATATTTTCCTGTGAAATAGCCATATCAATCTCTGCATATTCAGGAAATCTAAGACCTTCTTTCCTGTACACCGGAACAATGACAACAGGTGCGTTAGCCGCACAGGCTGCATAAGGACTTATCTTTGAGAGTTCTCTAATTTTGTCACGATTTGTAATAACGTAAAACTCCCAAGGCTGCTGATTACCTGCACTTGGAGCCTGCATTCCCGCTTTTATGACCGTCATTATTTTATCCTCTTCAACCGGACAATCATCATATTTCCTAACGCTAACTCTGTGAAAAATACTATTCATCTTAAACCTCCTGTAATTTTATAAGTGAATTTAATTGCATTGCCTGTCTCCATAAATTCTAATTTGTCGAGTTATATAATCTAAACTAAGTTGACGCTCCGAATGATAACATTTCAGACTCGCTCCGGCATCCGCTTCGCTCCGCCTAATGCGCTCGCTTAGAATTTATCATTCGGAGCTGGCACCGTAAATCTATACAAATAATAACTCGAATGCCAAATTAAAGACAGCTACCCCAACCTGCCCCTTGTGGCTGATGCATTTGTTTGTTATCATTTATCAATTAAACAGCCGGAACTAATAATGCCTAAGCGAGCGCATTAGGTTTTTCGTCAACGGAACTATTCTTAAGTAGCATCTTACAGAAAAACCGGAGCGAGTCTGGACATTTATTAGTGGAGGCGTAACTTAGTCAACAAACAAACCCATCAGCCCTACAACTTAGAATTATGCAATTGCTTCATAAATCTCCCTATCCTCATCCTTAAACACATTGAAAATAACTCTGTCAATCTGTCCTTCATTCTCTGACAGCCATTCTTTGACAGTCTTAACGGCTATCTCTGCTGCCCTTCTATTGGGAAAGCAGAATACTCCCGTTGAAATGCAACAAAAAGCAATTCTTTAGCCAGATAGTCCAGTCTCTCTCTTTGAAGATTTGTAATATTCATTTTACGCTTCTTTCTTAAGCAGTTCCTGCATTCCGGTATGTAGGTCTGAAAGTGTATATTTTTTCATTTCATTTTCCATAGCTGACTGAATGGACTTTAACTTACCGTCAAGAAGTCCATGTATATTCTTTCCTACAGTACAGTTTGGATTTGGAGCTTCGTGAAAATGAAACAATTCTCCATTTTCAACCGGCTCGATTGCCTGATAAACATCGTAAAACGATATGTCCGACAAAGGTCTTGTAAGTGTAATCCCACCTGTTCCCCTGGCAACAGTGATAAGCCCTGCATTTTTAAGCTTGGTTAGTATATTCCTTATAATGACAGGGTTTGTATTGATACTGCTTGCTAAAAAGTCACTTGTAATCTTGTATTCTCCCTTAAAAGTGTCCACACAGGTAAATATGTGTAGTGCCACTGTAAACCTACTTGATATCTGCATTAATCTTCCTCCTGAAGATATTTTATATCCAACTAAATGTAATGTCAACGCTTACAACCAGATTTATAAAATACCTATCCAACATTAGTTCTAATCATCATAGTGACCTCGACAAGACAGAATTTCCAATATGCCATTTTTTATTCTATAAACAAATCTATTACTATCATCAATTCTCCTGCTCCAAAATCCACTAAGCTCACCTTTCAAAGGCTCTGGTTTTCCAATTCCATCAAAATTATCTCTTTCAATATCTCTTAATAGAGAATTAATCCGTTTTAATGTTTTTTTATCTTGTGACTGCCAATAAATATAATCTTCCCATGCCTCATCAAACCATATCTTTTTCATTTATTCGGCCACCTCTATCATTTCATGTTCCACACCATTTCCCGCATTAAGAGCAGCAATACCTCTTCTTAGATGTTTCATATTACTCTCCGAATAAAACGGATCAGCAGATACTTCAAATGGAATTCTTTTTTCTCTTCCTACTTTTTTTGCAAATATCTTAAATGCCGCACTCATAGAAATCCCCATTTCTGAGCAAGCCTCTTCCATGCTTTTCTTAATATCCGCATCTAACTTGAAATTAACATTAACTACCTGTGCCATGATAACTACCTCCATTTTTTATACTGATTATAGTATAAGCTATTATAAAGAAAAAGTAAAGAATAATACTTTATCAAAAATAGCCCCACCTATTCTGGCAGGGCAGCATATTTTACTTATTTATTTTGTAAATTTTATATCTTACGCAGTTTCATATACTCATCATTTGCTTCAAGCAGCTTCTTGTAATAATCATCATAGGTTTTACTAAATTGCCTGATAAGAGGAATTGCAGTCTCATAGTAATTATTATCCTCCATATATTTTTTAAGCTTATCATATATTTTCTTCATTAGACTGCTTGCGTATTCATCACTGTTTTTAAATTCCTCATATTTAGTTACTGTATCCTTGTTCTCAGTCCACCACTGCTTGATGTCTTCTACAGCTTTAATCTTAGCATTGTTTACATCCTTTAATTCATTTATCCCTAAACCAGCAGTGTTTTTTTCAATGTAATCTCTTTCTTCTTCAGATAATTCAAATGTTGGCAGGCTGTCCAGATAGTTTATATACTCATTATAAGCTGAAGTTTCTGATTCTTTTAACGGCTCGCTTAAAAAAGGCTGATATGCGCTAAATATCATCATACCAAAATATCCCGGAAAAGCTCTTTCAAGTCTCTCATAAATAGTCTCTCCATTTTCAAGAAGTTCAAGTCTTTCTTGAATTACATTGTCATTTTCTCCCTTTATAAGCAGCTCCAGTATATCCTTTCTTTTTTCTTCTACTTCTAATTCATGCTGTTTCTTCCGAAGCGCAGATGACAAGGTATTATAGTTCAATACATTTTTAATCTCAGTTATACTTAGTCCCACCTTCCTATAAAGAGATATCTTGTTTAAGATTTGTATATCCTTCTCACTATAGTCTCTATAGCCTTTCTCAGACTTTTTCGGGCAAATCAGCCCTCTTTCTTCATAATACTCTATTGCCTTTCTCGTAAGACCGGTCAATCTTTGTATTTCATTTCTTAACATAGTCATCACCTCCTGCCTACAGTGTAGTACAGTCCCTAAGGGACAGGTCAAGGGGATTAATATCTTTAGTAAAAATCCAAAGTTTGGCTTAAAACTGCCTTTATTCTAACTTTTAATTTTTATAACCTCTCAATATCCTTTACCAGCTCATCAACCTCAGCCTCAGTATTAGCCCAACTTGTACAGAACCTTACTATATGGGAGTCTTCGTCATATCTCCCCTCATATTCAAAGGCGTATTTTGGGGAAAGTTTATCCATCTGCCCCCTGCTTAGTATCACAAACTGCTGATTGGTTGGGCTTTTTATGTAGGTTTTAATCCCCTTATCCTTAAAGGCTTTCTTTATCTTCATTGCATATTTTACTGAAGATTTGGCCATTTTAAAATAAAGCCCATCTTCAAAAAGAGCATTAAACTGCGCTCCAAGGAGCCAACCCTTTGCAAGGAGGGCACCGTTTTGCTTCATATAGCTTCTAAAGCCTGACATAAGAGACTTGTTGGTAATGATAACTGCCTCACCAAACATTGCTCCGCATTTCGTACCACCACAGTAGAATACATCCGCAAACTTCGCCAAATCTTCCATAGTTACATCATTTCCCTCTGCTGCCAGTCCATAGCTAAGCCTTGCTCCATCTATGAAAAAATAGAGGTCATACTCCTTGCAGACCGCACTTATTTCTTCAATTTCCTTCTTAGAGTAGATAGTTCCATACTCTGTAGGGAATGAAATATAAACCATCTTGGGCTCTGTGATATGCTCCTTTACACCGCTGATTCTATAATTTTCTGCCACCTCTTTTACCTGTGCAGCAGTAAGCTTGCCATCTTTTCCTGCTACTGTCTCAACCTTATGCCCTGTATTTTCTATCGCTCCGGTTTCGTGTACGCTAATATGACCTGAATCTGCACTGATTACGCTCTGATAGCTCCTAAGCGCAGAAGTTATCACGATGAAGTTAGTCTGTGTGCCCCCTACAAGAAAATGCACCTCTGCCTCAGGCTTATTTATGTATTTTTTTATCTCAGCCTTAGCTTTTTCACAAAGCTCATCCAGCCCGTATCCTGGGTAACTTACATCACTTATATCCATAACCGCCTTAAGCACCTCACTGTGCGCAGGCTTATTGTAGTCGTTGTTAAATCTAATCATTTTGTCTCCTCTCTTTTAATTACTAAAAACTATAAATATTATACCTATAATTTATCGCAGTTAAGAAAAGAACCCTAAGGAAGTTGACGGCTCCTTAGGGTTTATTTTGTGTCTTGCTAATTCTTTAATTTATTGGTCAGACTCATCATACTATATTATTAAAAATTTTGCAAGCTTTTTATTTCTCACCCTCTCTTAATTCCGTTCTTATTAAGCAAATATCCCATAACCGAGCCTACAACACCACCAAGTACATGGGAGAGATTGGAAATATTGTCCCTGACCATAATACCGTCATACACCTGCTGTCCTATAAAGATGACAGCTACCAATATAAAGGTAAGTGGTATTTCTCTGTCCTTGAAGCCTGTAAATGAGCTAAGTAAAATAAAGGTAAAAACCACTCCACTTGCTCCACAAAGGGCTACATTCGGAAATAGTATATAATTCACAAGTCCTGTAATAAGAGCAGTAATTACTATCGACTGTATGAGGAGTTTACTTCCGTACTTTTCCTCAAGCAGCGGACCTAAGAGCAGGATATAGGTAATATTTCCCATAAAATGATCCACACCGCTATGACCGAAAACATGGGTGAAAAATCTGAGGTAGGTCATCGGATTGGTAAGCGAAGAATGATAGGTCATAAAAAACAGCTTATTAGTCGCCCCCTTAGTAAATATATTAAGAGCCAGCGCAATCAGACATATCGCTGAAAATCCCAGTACTACAGGTGAATTAATCGAAATCTTAAAACCTTTGTTCATTATATCCTTCTCCTTCTTACAACATAATAAGTGGTATGTTATCACGCCAAGATGTATCAGGCCTGTCTGTAAGTTACCAAAACATCTCCTCAACGCAATAAGTGGCATAATATCATACCCAGTCTTTAATCAGCCCCGTCTGTAAGTTACCAAAAAAGTGAATGTGCGAAGCACTCTGAACTTTTTTGGTACTTACAGAGGTAGGGGCGTCACTTAGTATATAATATTATACCACATATCAGTTCCCACACTCAATACTAATTTCCGTAAATTTCCCAAGTATATCATCTACTGTTATCTTAGCCTTCTCTTCCTTAGCCTTATCTATAACAGCCTTACCCTGATGCATCATAAGCAGCCTATTCCCATACTCCACAGCATATCTTAGGTTATGAGTTACCATAATGGCCGTCAACTTTTTCTCCTTTACCACCTTGTCGGTAAGCTCCATAATAAGGTCAGCAGTCTTGGGGTCAAGAGCCGCAGTATGCTCATCAAGAATCAGAAACTCAATAGGAGTGAGAGTTGACATAAGCAGGGTTAGAGCCTGTCTCTGACCGCCTGAAAGAGACTTCACCTTTGTATTTAGTTTGTCTTCAAGTCCAAGACCCAGTCCCGATAATATTTCTTTATAATAATCAATCCTAGCCTTATTTATTCCAAAGGAAAGCCCGAACTTCTTGCCCTTATTATCCGCAAGGGAGAGATTCTCAAGTATCGTCATCTCAGGACAGGTTCCAAGGGAAGGGTTCTGATACACCCTGCCTATCCTCCTATTTCTCACATATTCTGGAAGCCTTGCAATACTCTTTCCCTCTATCACTATGTCTCCCTTATCAAGAGGGATACTGCCACATATGAGATTTAACATAGAGGTCTTGCCTGAGCCGTTACTTCCTATAACTGATACAAACTCACCCTTTTTTATATTCAGGTTAAAATCTTCAAAGAGGCACATTTCATTGACGGTGCCGGGATTGTAGTACTTGTAAATATTCTTAAGCTCAATCATGCCCTGCCTCCTTTCCTCTTTTTAAGATTGCCTGCCGCAAGTATAATCAGTAACAGAGCTGCTGTGATAAGCTTCAAGTCGGATGGCGCAAGTCCCATAGAGATAGCTACGGATACGCATGCCTTGTAGATGATGGCACCTATTACTACAGCTGTAGTAGGCTTTATAAAGTTAAAATGCTTCACAAGGCTGATTCCAATAATTACATTTGCAAGTCCAATAACTACGGTTCCTGTGCCTATAGATATCTCAAAGAAGCCGTTCATCTGACAATATACGCTTCCGGCAAGGGCTGCAAGGCCATTTGCAATGGCAAGTCCAAGTATCTTCACATTTCCCTTGTCCTTTGCAAGGCTGGTTACAAGCACATCATTGTCACCAACTGCACGAAGTAAAAAGCCTGACTTAGTTTTAAGGTAAAAATCAAGCAAGATTTTTGCAATCAAAACAATGATTACTAGTATGATGAGGTTGCTGTACTGCTTCATTCCCTCAGGAAATATTTTCGCAAGGACATCGTTTTCAAACAAAGTCTGTTTGCTAAAAAGCGGTACATTGGCCTTTCCTGCTATTCTAAGATTTACAGAGTAAAGAGCTGTCATTACTATGATGCCTGAGATTAGGTCACGAATCTTAAGCTTTACATTGATAATTCCCGTAACCACTCCAAAGATGACTCCTGCCGCTGTTGCCACAAGCATGGCAAGGGGAATCGGTGCTCCAAGAAGAATCATAGCTACAGTTACTGCCGCTCCGAGTGGAAATGTTCCGTCCACAGAAAGGTCTGGAAAATCAAGTATTTTATAAGTAATGTACACGCCCAAGGAGAGAATGGCATACACAAGCCCCTCCGTAAGCACTCCCAATATAATCTGCATTTTAGCCTCCCACATCTATTAAAATAAAGTACAAGCATTTAGCTATGAGTCAAATCTATCTTTAACTCCTTGAAATGCTACTATTCCATATAATGTCACTGCTTATTTAGCTGTGTCACCTACAATATTTGACACAGCTAAATAAGAGTAAATAATTATTTTTTATGGCAAGCCATTTTTGAACGAGCCATATTCAGTCTTTTTACTTTCCTACTTCTTTATATCCTTCAGGAAGTGTAAGTCCGTAAGACTTAGCAGCCTCTTCATTGCCGTATAAGTCAGCTTCTTCAAAGGTAAGGAACTTCAGATCACTTGCTTTTGCCTCTCCCTTAAGCACCTTTGCTGCCATCTTACCTGTCTCTTCTCCTACATATACATAATCAAGTCCCATGCTGGCTACACAGCCCTTTTTAACCTGCTCTATCTCGCTTCCAAATACTGGTTTGCCTGCCTTTTTAGCCTTATCAAGAACTATGTCAAGGCTGTTTACCACTGTGTTGTCTAATATGTTGTTTAAGCAGTCAACCTTTGTTAGTATACTGTCAGTTGCAAGAGGCACATCTGCGGAACTTGTTACTGACTGCTCTATTATTTCAAAGCCGTATTCTGGAGCGGCTTCCTTGTACTCCTTAACTGACATTTCTGAGTTTACCTCACTTGTACAGTAGAGAATGCCGATTTTCTTTGCTTCAGGCATTATCTTCCTAATCATTTCAAGCTGCTTTTTGATAGGGAGCTTGTCGCTTGTACCGGTGATATTGCCCACTGAACTGCCATCCTCCTTTGCAAGCTCTGCTGCTACAGGGTTGGTAATGGCTGTGTAGACAACAGGAATGTCCGTATCCTTTGCAGCGCTATAGCTTATCTGAGCCATTGGTGTTGTGATTGCACAGATTAGATTTACTTTTTTAGCTGCAAAATTATTGGCTATCTGGGCTGCTATACCACTGTCTGCTCCTGCATTCTCGTAGATTATTTCAAGGTTTTCTCCCTCTTTATAGCCTCCTTCTGCAAGACCCTTAATAAAGCCCTCTCTGCAGTTGTCAAGTGAGCCATGCTCTGCAAACTGTCCTATACCTACAACTACCTTGTCTCCACTTGTCGCCTGGCTTCCCGATGAAGCGGTGCTAGAGCTTCCTGACTTAGAAGTGCTGCCTGACTGTGTAGAAGTATTAGCTATGCTGCCTGACTTAGAAGCGCTTGAAGAAGTCTGCTTATTAGCTCCGCAGCCAGTAAGTGCTGATACCGCAAGTGTAAGTGCAAGTCCTAATGCTACCATTTTGTTTGATTTTCTCATATCCATTTCTCCTTTTTGGTGTAAGCTAATGGACCTACACAGTTATAGTATTCAGATGTTCATTTAGCTCTAAATAAGGTAGGCTATAAGTAAATCTAACTTTACAGAAATATTTATCTCTGCCAAATAAAAAAAGCCCCAAGCAGAAGAAAAACTTCTACTTGGGACGAATATTATCCGCGTTGCCACCCAATTTGATGCAAATGCACCATCTTTACCCCGTGCCATCACACAGGTAATGAATATAACGGTCATCACTCCGTCTTACCCTACTTGGTTCGGATAAGCCCTCAGGAGTCCATTCACTAAGCTTCCTCATGCTGATTTCCACCATCACAGCTCTCTGGTATGAGTAACCCTTAACTACTACTCTCCCTCACAGGTTTGATGTTTGATATGATAACTGATTGTGATAAAGATGTCAATAGGGAAAATTATTTTTTATAATCTGCTGCCTACAAGCTCTGCAACAGTGTATCCGTATTGTCTGATGCTCTCGTATGCCTTCTGCTGCCATTCCTCCTTTATGGTTCCGTCTTCTCCTACAAAGAAGTTTGGTTCCATATATCGGATGATAACAAATTCAGAAGTTTTTTGTCCGAATCCATCTCCCCTGCTAAAGTCAATCCCCCTGCCTGTGTTTCTAACCATAGCGGCTTCAATGATAGGCAGAGTAATCTCATTTACAGGCAGGGTCATGTCAGGAGTGTCAAAGAAGCCACCCTTTTCCTTGGTGTAGATTGCCAGATTGCTTATAGTGCCGTTTGTCACACACTTTGCTCTGCATATCCTGTTGATATCGACCTTATGCTTTGCACCACTTATAACTCCGTTTGCAATCCTTATCTCCTTTTCTTTAAGGTTAAAGCCAAGGGTAAGGTCAAGGGTAAATAAATTGTCAGGAAATGCCTGTGTAAGCTTATATGCAGCAAATGCGACCAGAATAAGCTTGGTTTCTAAAATGTTGTGCCCGTTGTTAGCCTTTGTATCTGTATCTATGTCACAGATATTTTTCCCCTGATTATCTCTAAATATAAGGTTGTAACTTTGATTAGAATTGCAGTATCTCATCGGCAAGATTGCACCTACCTCGGAAAACTTAATCTCAAGTGATTTTTTTCCATCTGCTGTATTGTAGGAAAGTCCCTCCGCATTTAGAGAAATTGTGTATTTAGGATTCTCAATAACTATTTTCTGTTCGCTAAACAATGTCTTCATCGTTTCATCCTCCGGATATTTATGGTGTAACAATATTATATCATAAATAATAATATTTTGCTACAGAAAATTTGAGAGTTTATTTAATCCATTAATATTTCTGTGCGGTCCTCATCTTTCCTCCCCTTCTCTCATAATCCTCTTTTATTTCTTTATCCCAGCCACTGTTATCAAGGCAGGCACTGACCTCCGCTACACTGTCCGCAGTCATCACTGTACTAACAGCCTTTGCTACTGCGTGATACATACCAGCTGTACCAACTCCATCACATACGTAGTTTACTGCCCTATCCTTATGTATGCCAAATCTCTCAGCTTCTGCATAGGCATCGATATTGGCTCCGATGAAAATAAATTCCCAGCCATACTTATCTTGCTGCCTTTTAACCATTTTTTGTACTTTATCGTATGAATATATAAAACTTGAATTCTCCATACCATCAGTAGCGATTACAAAAATGGTCTTCTCAGGTCTGTCTTCTGTCCTTGCGTACTTATGAACATTACCGATGTGGTCAATCGCACCGCCTACTGCATCTAAGAGAGCCGTACCTCCTCTTACAAAATACTCTTTGTCAGTCATAGCCTTAACCTTGTCAATCTGCACTCTGTCATGTAATACCTCGTGTTCAGTGTCAAAAAGCAGAGTCGAAACCAAAGCCTTTTCCCCTGTCTTTCTCTGCTGTTCAATCATCGAGTTGAAGCCACCTATTGTGTCCGCTTCAAGCCCTGCCATAGATCCGCTTCTGTCCAAAATGTAAACTATCTCTGTGTAACCTTTACTCATAATGATACCTCCGTTTTCTTTGTTTTTATTTGGTGATATCATCATAACTCGAAAGGCAGGAAAAAAGGTCAACCCTAGGGCGACCTTTTAAGTTTAAATGATACAAGCTTCAAATCAGCCTCTTTATCCGGAATCAGATTTTACTTTGATGTGTCTACTTTTGAAAAGGAGGATTAGTAAAAAATATGCTGTATGTCTATTTTTGAAAATAAATAACTAAGACTTCCCATACCTAAAATGGGATCCGTACCTTGAAAATTCAATACTTCAGCTACTAAAATAACGATTTATGCCACTACAGCCTCCGGATGGAGCGCACTACGCAGATATTCAGGTAGTCTTGCTTCAAAATCAGCAGTAAAAGCAGTCAACTGCTCATCACTGAGCTTTAAGATTACCTGAAGGCTTGCCATCAAGGCATCCATCAGGATGCCAAGTGATCTGCTGAAAGTAATGTCTGCCATTTCATCGACAAGGAAGAAGAACAACTCACCAAGGGTTCTCTGATCTTCATTTTGACGTTGCTCCATTGCAATTAACATATATCTGGTAAGCACAATTGCTACGTGGGCTGTTAGTGCATCATAAGATAAGCTATGGCATTCTCCAATAAGATTCAGCATAGATTTGCAGGTTTTGAAAAAAACCTCAATTTGCCAGCGTTTTCCATAAATACGGATAATCTCTTCTTCGGAAAGGGTAGTATCTGTGCAGATAAAAGCAAGCCAGTCCTTGCGATTAGCTTTGTTCCTTACACAAACAATCTTTGCCGGAATTGGATTCTCCTTTCCTACCATAACACAGACAGAAAGCAGATACTTTGATTTGCCACGGCACTTTTTGTTCCGGGAATAGATCTCTTTGATATTCAGTTGCTCACCACAGTGTGAATACTTGATTCGACTGCTTTTCTTAATCATAGCAATTACGTCCATACCTTTTGAATGGATAGCTGTGATTTGATCGGGGTTTGAAAACCAGGAATCAAAAAGGACATAATCAGCTTTCAGCCCTGCACTGAGAGCAGTATCCAACAGTGTCATCATTGCTTCAGGAGCTTTTGTCTGAGCAAGTTTACGCCTTTTACCTGCAAGGGTTCTGTTATCAAAGTGTTTTACAGGACCGATGATATTTGTATCTTTTGCAGATGCTAACAAGCAGCTGTTCACCGGGATAAGTGTATTTCCATCGCTCCAGCTTAAGGTAAGCATACGAAATCCTTTTTTGAAATGCATATCCGTGTGATCGAAAACCTTTGACCCCAGCTCAGTTTTCTTGCAGCTGGTGCGATTGAAAAGACTGTCATCAATGATGAAAACATTTTTCCTTTTATCATCTGTTAGGTTTTTGAGATCATTATTTACGATGTCAGCAGCAAGAAGAGAAGTAAAACGAAGCCAGTTTGTTTTTACCGAATTAAGGAAACGATAAAAAGTGTTCTTTGAAAAATCTTCCTTAAAAGAACCGGTACGTTGTTGCATATACATACTTCTTCCAACGAAAATGTTGCTGAGTTTGTAACGAAGCAAAGAAACAGGTGAAACACCTTTTTCTTTCATCCCATTACATCTGGCAATAAGCCTGCCAACATGATGTCTGGAAAAAAATCTTCGAACACAGTCAATTAAGTTATTCTCATCGAAATGATTTTGTGTTATACTGGACATGGCATAAATCTCCTTTGTACAATGGTTTCTTGTCAATTCCATTATACCAAACTGGGTAGGTTTATGCCATTCTTTATTGGCTGAAATATTGAATTTTCAAGGTTCAACACACCGTATTGGTGTGGGAAGTCTTAGTAAATAATAGTTAAAAGCGTGGCCAGTGTCCACTTTTGAAAAAAGAAAAAAAGGAAAAACATTTTTTGTGTCTACTTTTCTTGACTGCTACAAAGACATAGAAAGTCCCTTGAAAAAGTTGATGCTTTGTCTAAAAAGTCCCTTGGAAAAGTTGATACTTCATTCAAAAAGTCCCTTGAAAAAGTTGATACTTCATCCAAAAAGTCCCTTGAAAAAGTTTTGGCTTTAGCTACAATGATGCTTATGATAGCATATTTTAAGACCATCATTATCCAAATCAAAAGTAATTACTTTTTCAAACCATCAATTCTTAGTTCCTCTTTTTAAGAAAACCTCAATAAGGTCACAACATTCCCTCGGATTATCTTCTATCCAGTCCCATTTCAGTACATTATTTAAAAAAAGTTTCTCATTTTTAAGTTCAAGCGTACCTAAGTCAAGACACCCATACTCATCTTCTCCACCGGCAAATACAAAGTAATACGGATCTGTACCAGTGTTTTTCACGGTACCAGCCCTGTTAGAAAAAGCAGACTCAATATTTTCTTTAAGCTGGCTTAATATATCCGTGGGGATATCTTTTTTTAATTCAATTACTAAGACTTCCCACACCAATACGGTGTGTTGAACCTTGAAAATTCAATATTTCAGCCAATAAAGAATGGCATAAACCTACCCAGTTTGGTATAATGGAATTGACAAGAAACCATTGTACAAAGGAGATTTATGCCATGTCCAGTATAACACAAAATCATTTCGATGAGAATAACTTAATTGACTGTGTTCGAAGATTTTTTTCCAGACATCATGTTGGCAGGCTTATTGCCAGATGTAATGGGATGAAAGAAAAAGGTGTTTCACCTGTTTCTTTGCTTCGTTACAAACTCAGCAACATTTTCGTTGGAAGAAGTATGTATATGCAACAACGTACCGGTTCTTTTAAGGAAGATTTTTCAAAGAACACTTTTTATCGTTTCCTTAATTCGGTAAAAACAAACTGGCTTCGTTTTACTTCTCTTCTTGCTGCTGACATCGTAAATAATGATCTCAAAAACCTAACAGATGATAAAAGGAAAAATGTTTTCATCATTGATGACAGTCTTTTCAATCGCACCAGCTGCAAGAAAACTGAGCTGGGGTCAAAGGTTTTCGATCACACGGATATGCATTTCAAAAAAGGATTTCGTATGCTTACCTTAAGCTGGAGCGATGGAAATACACTTATCCCGGTGAACAGCTGCTTGTTAGCATCTGCAAAAGATACAAATATCATCGGTCCTGTAAAACACTTTGATAACAGAACCCTTGCAGGTAAAAGGCGTAAACTTGCTCAGACAAAAGCTCCTGAAGCAATGATGACACTGTTGGATACTGCTCTCAGTGCAGGGCTGAAAGCTGATTATGTCCTTTTTGATTCCTGGTTTTCAAACCCCGCTCAAATCACAGCTATCCATTCAAAAGGTATGGACGTAATTGCTATGATTAAGAAAAGCAGTCGAATCAAGTATTCACACTGTGGTGAGCAACTGAATATCAAAGAGATCTATTCCCGGAACAAAAAGCGCCGTGGCAAATCAAAGTATCTGCTTTCTGTCTGTGTTATGGTAGGAAAGGAGAATCCAATTCCGGCAAAGATTGTTTGTGTAAGGAACAAAGCTAATCGCAAGGACTGGCTTGCTTTTATCTGCACAGATACTACCCTTTCCGAAGAAGAGATTATCCGTATTTATGGAAAACGCTGGCAAATTGAGGTTTTTTTCAAAACCTGCAAATCTATGCTGAATCTTATTGGAGAATGCCATAGCTTATCTTATGATGCACTAACAGCCCACGTAGCAATTGTGCTTACCAGATATATGTTAATTGCAATGGAGCAACGTCAAAATGAAGATCAGAGAACCCTTGGTGAGTTGTTCTTCTTCCTTGTCGATGAAATGGCAGACATTACTTTCAGCAGATCACTTGGCATCCTGATGGATGCCTTGATGGCAAGCCTTCAGGTAATCTTAAAGCTCAGTGATGAGCAGTTGACTGCTTTTACTGCTGATTTTGAAGCAAGACTACCTGAATATCTGCGTAGTGCGCTCCATCCGGAGGCTGTAGTGGCATAAATCGTTATTTTAGTAGCTGAAGTATTGAATTTTCAAGGTACGGATCCCATTTTAGGTATGGGAAGTCTTAGTCAATTATTGTACTGTACAGTCCAACATGAGCATTTATAACCCTATTATTTAATATCTTAAACCAACTGCATCCTTCATAATACAATGTCAGTTGTCATCTTTATATATCGCAACTTTATTATATGCTTTGGAATTGTCATAAACTACTACAAAATCGCACAATGGCACTACTCTTGTTAACATGTCTAAAGATGCCTCGTATCTCTTTCTTATGACATCTTCAGGAATCCCATGTCCACCATTTGCAACTCTACGCTTAACTCGTTCTATTGCCAGTTCCGGACTATCTAATCCAATATAATATAAATTAACTAAAAATCCGTTTTCTTTTACCTTCTCAATGATTCTTAGAATAGTCTGCCCGGTTAAGGTTGATTCCTGATTAAATGAAACACCCTGTTTAATAAAGGAATTCAGTCTACTTAAAGCTTCTCTGCCTGCCTTCATCTGGTCATTCTGATTACTCCAATCACCACCACTTGCAGCAAGAATTTCATCTGCATTCACTCTGTTTTCATTTTCATCAAATCCCATTGTGCGGTAAATGGTCGTTTTCCCAGCACCATTTACTCCCGCAAACAAGGTATAAATTTTATTATTTTCCATATTTTTCATGTTCTATAGTCTCCATTTGTTTTCTTTGTAAGAAAAAATCACCCACGATTTTGTAGAAAAATTCCTCATCCTCACTTTCAAAATCTACCCTATTATTTACCAATAAGTGTTTTGGATCAAAAACAGTCTTACATTTTAAATATGCTTCATGCATATTTTTAGCAGCTTCATCAGTTGTATATTCCATGGTTTTTTCCTCCTTCCTATAAACAGTGGTCATTTGTTGATTCCGATTCTCCAAAATTAGAATAACGGTTCAAAAAAGCATCCTCTTTGTTTTTTTTGTGATATCATCATACCTCAAAGTGCATAAAAAAGGTCAACCCTAGGGCGACCTTTTAAGTTTACTTGATGCAAGATTCAAATCAACCATTTGAAAGCGGTTCCAGACCATAGTCAAACAGTACGATATTTATTTTTAAGACATTATATTCCTGCTTCCTGATGAAATATTCTACAACTGTATCCGTCTGAGATATAGGCGACAATGCGTAACCACCTATCCGCAAAAAATCAGCTGTCTCATCCATATTGAGCCTAAGTCCTACCGCAAGTGCAAGCATCTTATCCTTTGACGGCTTTACCTGCCCTTTAAGGAGCTTTGAAAAATACTGCTTGGATATGTTGGCTGCTGCATACACCTCGGAATTCTTTAGTCCTTTTTTATTGATTAGCTGTTGCAAATGCTTCTCAAAGGACTCCTTGTAGATATTTTTTAGGGCAGCTTCTAAAGAGCCTGATGGCTCTGCAGAGAAAGTCTCTTTAGTACAGGTATTGTCAGGTACATCATAAGTCTCTTCTTTTAAGAGCAGATGAAATCTCTCGTTAGGCAATGCGTAACGTTCTATATTTCTATCTTTTTTGTATTCAGTTTCTAAAACCTCGTGGGCATACTTATCATCTATGAAGCTTTTAACCTCGTAGGCAAGCTTGCCACTTACATTTACAGCTTCATTATCAAATACGACAAGGGTTATCTCCATCTCATATTCTTCTAAAAATTCCGTAAATGTACTGACTGCAACATCTAACCCGATATCCTTAGGAAAACCGTATGTACCAGTCCCAAGAAGGGGAAACGCTATGCTCTTACACCCCTTATCCAGTGCAGCTTTTAGAGCTTTTTCATAACATTCTTTAAGGCATCTGGCTTCAAACGAATTACCACCTTTCCAATAGAGTCCACTTACATGTATTATGTATTTTGCGGCTAGATTAAAGGCTTCGGTAACTCCAACTTTTCCCGGTTGCAGTCTCCCTAACTCTTTTCGTGCTTCTAAGAGCTTCTCTTTGCCCGCCGCCTCGTAGATGGCAGACTCCACTCCACCACCGATGACAGGCTCAGGATTTGCCGGATTTACTATGGCATCAGCTTTTACTTTTGTAATGTCATCTCTGATTATTCTAAAAGGCATAGGATTCTCCTGGTCGCTTAAGTTTTTTCTGAAATAAATAGTTTAATTGCTGCATATAGGTTGTAAAATATATCCTTATTTTCATAACCTGTAATATATCTATTATATACATATTACAACCAGAATCCAATAGAATAATTTGATTCTACCTGTACTTTATATTATAATAAATAGTGTATTTATCATAGATTGGAGGTAATTATAATGACAAATGAAAAGGCTTGGGATTTTGCAATTGGTCTTGCCCAGATAGATGGAGTAAAACCGTCTGAAGAATTTTTAGAGCTTGTTGAAAAGGAAAAAAGAGGGGAAATAACCGGCGATGATATACGCCGTATCCTTTATAACAAATATCAAGTTAAATAAGACGGAGAATAAGTTATAAGGAAAATGAACAAAATATTCCCCTAGAAAAGTGTGGTGAATCTCTAAATATTCCCCTAGAAAAGTGTGGTGAATCTCTAAATATTCCCCTAGAAAAGTGTAAGCTGATTTCCAAAATGCCCATTATATGCTGATTGAGGATAGTTTTCTCTTTTTTATATAATACCTGGGGAAGCAAATTAAAAGCCACGCTTACAAAAATGTGAACTTTTTCTTAATTTTTATAATTTTATTTGCCTTTTTTAAAAAACAATGTTATAATCCATATAATATCGTATGGTCGATAAAAAGCCGAAATATTAGGAGGTTTATTATGAGTGATAAGAATGAATTTAAGGACATTGCAAAGAAAATAGCCTACACCGGTATAGGAGCTATTGCTGTAGCTGCCGAGGCTGCTGGGGAAGTGATTGAAAAACTTTCCGAAAAGGGTGAGAAGGTTGCTACAGGCAGCAAGATTATCCATGAAGGCAAAAAAGCAGCTAGAGATTTTAAGGAAACTGTAGTAAAGAGCAAGGCTAAAAAAGCAATGGATGCTGTTGTCGAGATGACAAAAGAAGAGCGTGACGAACTCCGCAGAAAGCTTGATGAATTTGAGGCAGAAATAGAGAAAGCCAAAGGCGAAGTAGACGGCGAAGAAAACGCAGAGGATGACAAGGACATCGAAGTAGAATTCTACAACGATGCAAAGTCTGAATGTTGTTGCTCTCGCAGTGAAGAGGACAAAAAAGAAGACAAAGAGGAACACAAAGAAGAGGACGATTATGAGGATGAGGACTCCTGTTCAATTGACAGCTGCGGCTGTGATGAGTGCAGAGAGAGATAACACATACAATAATCATTGAACTACAGCTCCGAATGATAACGCTTAGTTTCTGTATTAAGCATTATTGTTCGGAGCATTTACTTTTGTGTCATAATCTCAAAAACAGCTTACAAGCCTCCTACGACTTCACTTTTCTCCACTCTATTATATGCTTCCTAAGCATTTCCCTTAAAATTTCAATATCTGTTTCATCAGTGAGGGAAATTCTATCAAAATCAAAACTTCCGCTATCATCCAGTTCATCAAATTCCTTTTCTGAAATGGCATTGTAAAGGATATCTCTCACCGCCATCAAGTCATCCCATATCTTCATTTCTTCGTAGCCAAGGGCCAAAGAATAAGCTCTTGTATCCGGATTATCTCTGCTTTCACTCCTGTGTAAGACATAGATTACTTTTTCTAACGCATTAACCAGCTGTACGTATTCATCTTTTGATATAATAATTTCATCACGCATTTTTAAGTCCTCCAATAAGGCATAAGTGATTTATAAGATTTCCAATCGGCATTACATTGCCATTGTACTCCAAATCAGAGCATTTTTAAACCATTATACAAGCGGCAAAATTAAAGCAACCAAGTTTATTATATGATAGGGAATTTGGGAGAATTTCCTATCCCTAAAAAAAGAGCCCGGTATAACCCGGACTCTCTACACAAATAAATAAAAGGAGTAACACGCTTACTAAATTAGAAATCAACTTCTGTGTCATAGTAGCAGCACTTAAGAAGTTTTTCCATCTCTTCCTGCTTAGGCTGTCTTGGGTTAGAGCCTGTACAAGCATCTGCAATCGCATTTTTAGCAATCTCAGGAAGTCTCTCAAGGAAGATGTTCTCAGGTACAAAGCCCTTCTCTGTAGGGAAGCTGTCTGCACCATAGTGAGCAATGCCGTGAGGGATTCTAAGGCTGTCATTCATGCCTCTTAAGAACTTGATAAGGTTAGCAATCTTCTCGCCTTCAGAAGCACCGCCAATTCCCATGAAGTCTGAAATATACGCGTATCTCTTAGCTGCTGTAGTATCCTTTGCATTGTAAGCAATTACCTTTGGAAGATACATAGCATTTGCTGCACCGTGGATAATATGAGCACCCTGGTCTTCAAATACAGCACCTGTCTTATGTGCCATAGAGTGAACTATACCAAGGAGAGCATTTGAAAATGCCATACCTGCAAGACACTGTGCATTGTGCATATTTGCTCTTGCTTCCTTATCTCCCTTATAAGACTCGATAAGGTTAGCCTTAATCATTGTCATAGCGTGGAGAGCAAGCGGATCTGTATAATCGCAGTTAGCTGTAGATACATAAGCCTCAATAGCATGTGTAAGGGCATCCATACCTGTATGTGCAACAAGCTTATCAGGCATTGTCTCTGCAAGGTCAGGATCTACGATTGCGATATCAGGAGTGATTTCAAAGTCAGCTAAAGGATATTTGATACCCTTTGAATAATCAGTAATGATGGAGAATGCAGTTACCTCTGTAGCTGTACCTGATGTTGATGGGATTGCACAGAAATGTGCTTTCTTTCTAAGCTCAGGTATGCCGAATACCTTGCACATATCTTCAAATGTACATTCAGGATATTCATACTTAATCCACATAGCCTTAGCAGCATCGATAGGTGAGCCACCGCCCATTGCTACTATCCAATCAGGTTCAAATTTGAGCATAGCCTCTGCGCCACGCATAACTGTCTCAACAGAAGGATCAGACTCGATTCCCTCAAAAAGCTCAACCTCCATGCCTGCTTCTTTAAGGTAGTTTACTGCTCTTTCAAGGAAGCCGAACTTCTTCATTGCGCTTCCACCGACACAGACCATAGCCCTCTTTCCTTTGAGGTTCTTAAGGTTCTCTAAAGATCCTTTTCCGTGATAAAGATCTCTTGGTAATGTAAATCTTGCCATTGTACTATCCTCCTAAAAGTTAACTGATGATTGCTGTTTGCAGACAATCATTGACTATTTTTTAACAATCTCATTATATACTTTTTCGGAGTAAAAGCAAAGTGATTTTGCAAAAATTTACAATTAATTAACAAATTTTTAGACAATTTTGATAATAATATTCACTATCATTAGAATTCATTATTGACATAACCACTGTATTAGGGTACATTTCAAGTATAGACATTTGCTTGTAAACCCCATAAAAAGTATATATTTTGCTTCAATTATGGTTAAACGACAGTACATTTCTTTGTCAGGAGGATGATATGAATAAACCATGTATAGTAGGAATAGCAGGCGGAAGTGCTTCAGGTAAGACAACAATAGTAAATAAGCTTAAGGCTTCCTTTGGTGATGATATACTTGTTATCAGCCATGACTCTTATTATAAGGCTCACAACGACCTTAGCTATGATGAGAGAACAAGGCTTAATTACGACCATCCTGATTCATTTGACACTGATTTGATGATTAGGGATATAGCAAAGCTTTCAAATGGAGAGGAGGCAGATATCCCTGTTTATGATTTTTCAATTCACAACAGAACCGACTCCACCACACATGTATTTCCTAAAAATGTGATTATCGTGGAGGGCATTCTCATCCTTGCAAATAAGGAGCTTCGTGACCTTATGGACATTATGGTTTTTGTGGATACAGATGCAGATGAGAGGCTTTTAAGAAGGATTAAGCGTGATGTAAATGAGAGGGCAAGAACTATTGATTCTATTATAAATCAATATCAGCAGACGGTAAAGCCTATGCACGAGCAGTTTGTAGAGCCTTCTAAGAAGTATGCGGATATCATCATCCCTAGGGGTGGCGAGAACTCTACAGGCATAACCATACTTACTGAGCATATTAAGCATAAGCTGGCAGGATAATGTAAGCATTATAACGAAAATGGATATAACCTCATATATTTCTTGCTAAATCATATTTTTAATGTTAAAATACATTGCATACACGAATACATTTAATCATTTATGGAGGTTTTATGGCTAAGAAAAAATATACCGATATGACAAAGGAAGAACTCCTGGAGCTTAGGGATGTGCTTAAGGCAGACTATAAGAAGATGCAGGCAAGAGGCTTAGAGCTAAACATGAGCCGTGGTAAGCCTTGCGTAGATCAGCTTGACCTTTCAATGGGTATGATGGATTCCCTAAACAGCTCCTCAGACCTTCTCTGCGAAGATGGTACAGACTGCCGTAACTACGGCGTACTTGACGGTATCCCTGAGGCAAAAGAGCTTATAGGTGATATGATGGAAGTGCCATACGACCATCTGCTTATCTACGGTAACTCCAGCTTGAATGTAATGTACGACACCGTTTCACGCTCCATGACTCACGGTGTAATGGGCAGCACCCCTTGGTGTAAGCTTGATAAAGTAAAATGGATATGCATAGTTCCGGGCTACGACAGACATTTTGCCATTACAGAGTATTTTGGAATAGAGAACATATGTGTACCTATGTTGAAAACAGGTCCTGATATGGACATGATAGAAAAGCTTGTAGCTTCTGACGAGAGTATAAAGGGTGTTTGGTGCGTGCCTAAGTATTCTAATCCTACAGGTAACTCTTATTCAGATGAGACAGTTAGGAGATTTGCAAGGCTCAAGCCTGCTGCTAAAGATTTTAGAATATACTGGGACAATGCTTACACAGTACATCACCTCTATGACCACGACCAGGATCACCTTATAGAGATTCTTGCAGAGTGTAAACGTGCCGGTAATCCTGACTTAGTTTATAAATTTGCTTCAACCAGTAAGGTAAGCTTTCCCGGCTCAGGTATAGCAGCCCTTGCTACCAGTCTTAATAACCTTGAGGACATACAGAGACAGGTGGCTATGCAGACCATAGGCCATGATAAGGTAAATCAGCTCCGTCACGTAAGGTTCTTTAAGGATATACATGGGCTTGTGGAGCATATGAGAAAGCACGCAGACATCCTCCGTCCTAAGTTTGAGGCGGTTGAAGAAATACTTGAGAAGGAGCTTGGCGGTACCGGTATTGCTACCTGGACTTCTCCAAAGGGAGGCTATTTCATCTCTTATGATACTCTGCCAGGCTGTGCTAAGAAGGTGGTTTCACGCTGTGCTAAGGCCGGTGTGGTCATGACTCCTGCAGGTGCAACCTTCCCCGGCGGTAAGGATCCCCAGGATAGCAACATAAGGATTGCTCCTTCCTTCCCTCCTATTGCAGACCTTAAGACTGCTGCAGAGCTTCTTGCACTTTCAACCAAGCTTGTGACGGTTGAGCATTTGCTTGAAAAGATGGAGACTCCTGAAGCAGCTTCTACCACAAAATCAACTAAAACAACAAAATAACTACCAAAATTTCAACATCCAAATCTGTGGTTATTACATCCTACTACACAGTTTTGGATGTTTTTACTATAAATGATTGAAATTTATCATCATAAATCCATTTGCTTTTTGTATTTTTTTTTACTATAATTGTAATATTACCGACTATGGTAAATTTAAACTTGGGAGGAACTGATATGAAAGTTCTTATTATAGGTACTAATCATGCGGGTATAGCAGTGGCAAACACCCTGCTTGACAATTATCCGGGAAACGAAGTTGTAATGATTGATAGAAATACCAACCTCAGCTACCTTGGCTGTGGTACTGCACTTTGGGTAGGAAGACAGATTGACTCTTATGAAGGCCTTTTCTACACTAGCGCTGAAGCCTTTGAGAAGAAAGGGGCTAAGATTAGCCTTGAAACAGCCGTTGATCACATCGACTTCGATAAAAAGATTGTATATGGCACAAAGAAAAACGGTGAAAAGTTCGAAGAGAATTATGACAAGCTCGTACTTGCCACAGGTTCTCTCCCAATCTCACCTGCCCTTGCAGGCCATGATTTAGAGGGACTTAAGTTCTTAAAGCTGTTCCAGGAAGGCCAGGAAGTGGACAAAGAAATCAGCAAGCCTGAGGTAAAAGAGGTGGCTGTAATAGGTGCAGGCTACATCGGTGTTGAGATTGCTGAGGCCTGTCTACTTCGCGGCAAGAAGGTAAGGCTTTTTGATATTGCTCCAAGCTCACTTGCAAGCTACTATGATGAGTGGTTTACAGAGGATATGGACAAGGCTATATCTGCTGCAGGTGTTGAAACTCATTTTGGAGAGAAAGTACTTGAATATAAGGGAAATGGCAGAGTATCTTCAATCGTAACTGAGAGTGGTGAATATCCTGCTGACCTTGTTATCAATGCTATCGGCTTCATCCCTAACAACGCCCTTGGTAAAGACCACCTTGAACTCTGGAAGAATGGTGCTTACTCAGTAGATAAATATCAGCAGACCAGCGACCCTGATGTATATGCAGTTGGTGACTGTGCTACTATCTACTCTAATGCACTTAGAGACAAGACCTATATTGCACTCGCTTCAAATGCAGTTCGTACAGGTATAGTTGCAGGCCACAACATAGGCGGTACCAAGCTTGAAGGTGCAGGTGTACAGGGCTCTAACGCTATCTGTGTATTTGGTAGAAAGCTTGCTTCTACAGGACTTTCACTAAATGCCGCTAAGAAGGCGGGCTTAGATGTAGAATATACCGATTATGAAGATACACAGCGTCCTGCTTTCATGAAGGAAAATGCAGATGTTAAGATAAGAATAGTATATGAGAAATCAACCAGAAGAGTAGTTGGTGCTCAGCTATCTTCAAAAGAAGATGTATCAATGGCTATTCATATGTTCTCACTCGCTATAGAGGAAGGCGTTACCATAGATAAGTTAAAGCTCCTTGATATCTTCTTCCTGCCACACTTTAATAAGCCATATAACTACATCACTATGGCAGCACTTAATGCTAAATAAGATTTAAACTACTAATGTGCAGAGCCTGTTTACCGGGTTCTGCACATTTTTTAATCTCAACCGACTTGTCATAATGAAGACACTATTTTATCATACACTTAGTCTTCACGGGATATTATTCCATATCCACGATATAATGTTTGAAACACCCTTTTATTTACCGGAAGTGAAGCAAATTCTTTGAGAAAATGTCAAATCAATAAATTTCCACAAAACTATCCTAGTTCAATTATAGTATTAAACTTAACCTTTACATCATCAGGAATATAATGTGCCACTTCTACAACTGTCTTATCAAGGTTCATAATAGTTTCATGCACCTTAGCTGCTGTGTTCTTATCAAGGGCTGAAGTTCCCTCATCTACAAGAAGTACTGAACAGTTGTAAAGTAAGGCTCTGGCTATTTCTATTCTCTGCTTCTGCCCGCCTGAAATGTTGCCTCCCTCATCCTCAATGATGTAATCAAGCCCATTTTCTTTCACAAAATCAGCAAGCCCTGCCAGCTCAACCGCCTTGTTTATTTCTACATCTGTAAAATCTTTCCCGAGAGTAATATTGTATTTCAAAGTTTCATTGAATACTGCTGGATTTTGTGAGATGAAGCCAAGTTTTTTATGTTGTAATTCCTTATCATTTAACAGCACCTTACCTGCATTTGGAATAAGCTCGCCACTTATCAGCTTAAGTATGGTACTCTTACCACTTCCGCTTGAACCCTGAATAAGGATTTTGTTACCATTTTCAGCCTTAAGGGAGAACTTCCTCAGTATTTCCTTGTCTTCATTGTAAGCAAAGTCTACATCCTTAAACTCTATCTTTCTTACATCTTCTATCTCATTTTCAGGGACATTAGCAACATCCTTGAAGTTTACTATCTTTTCTCTTATTGACTCGGTAGACTTAAGTACAGCCATGAGTCCAGCTATCTGACCAAGGGAACCTACTATCCAGCCGCTTGAATATTGAACCGCAATAAAGGCAGGAATGGTTATGTAACCCTTAATCCCCATATAAATACCGATGGCTATAGGCAGGATATTCATAATTATATAAATAATATTCATATACAGACCTGTAAATTCCATGGCGTTGTTTCTATCTGCAAATTCTTTCTCGCTTTTTGATATTGAACCAAAAAGTTTCTTAACAGTATCTGCGATTCTGTTGTAGTTAATGATGGTAGCACTATTTTTAATCACATCTTTTATAAGAATTGTAGTCTTGCCTATACTGTCAGTATACTCGTTTGTCTTGGCTACTGTTTTCCCTCCAAAGATACCGCTAAGTCCCATAGGAAGTAATCCTATCACAAGGTAAATAAGAGCAAATATCCAGTTACTACTAAATGTAAGTATAAGGGTAAATACTACGATTGCAAAACACTTTGTAATCTTAATAATATTATCAAAATAATTAGCCATAACCAGCTTTAAGTCATTGTCTATAAATGAAATAGCTGTACCCGAATCAACTCCCTCTGCTATTGCATTTTTCACGCAGGCGAGCTTAATATCCGTAATCACCTGAGCCTTGTAGTTGTTTACTGCCTTTATCGCCTCTTTCCCTATCCAAAGCAGAAAGATGTATGAAACTATATACGCTCCCACAAACGGAAGAATCCACTCTAATTTCTGTTCTTGTATGAGCCAGAAAAATAAGGCATAGGTTCCTGTATTAAACGGGGTCTCAAGTCCAGAAATAACGGTAAGTATGATGGCTTTCCACCATTTTGAGCCTTTCTTGTACAACTTCATATCAGCTCCTGTTTTGGTTGGTTCATTTTTCATTTATTATATCCTCCCTTAACTTATATATTTTATAAATAACCAGTCGGTTTAACACATATTGCTATTATAAAGATTAAAAATAATAAACAACATACCAAAAGGTGTTTTATTAAATTATTTTTTTTGACCTTGAGATTAATTCTGTTTCTTTACCTGTAAGAACTCCATAGAATGGGATATAATCTTTGAGAGAGTTATTCTGTTCTAATATTGGTAACCAAAAATTAAAATTCATTTGTTTTATTGGTCTATTATATATACCTATACCTGAATTATTTAAGCATACTTCCTGAGCTAAGTATCCTATATATTGTATTACTTCAGCATAATTGTTCATTACTTTATTTTCCCATTTGTAAAGAAAAACTGTTATTTGGGACATCGTTCGCGCATTTAGATAATTGTATTCTTTCATAATGTAACTATAATCAATAACCAAGCCATTTTCATTATCTAAAAGAGAATTACCGTCATTTATAAATACCAGTGTTTTTACACTATCAATAACAGTTTTATCAAATTTTAGGCTTTTAATTTTACTAAAATCTTGAGGAAAATATCTATATTTTTCATGATCTAAATCAAAATTTATCAGACCACCATAATATTTTCCACTACTTCTACTTTTTGCTTTTCTCCAAAATTCATTAATTTTTTCCCTATTTTCTAAGTAATGAACTCCTATTCTTTTATTCCTAAGTGCAAGTGTGTTTATCCCATCATTATTAAGTTCGTACTCATAACCATATATGTCAGCTATGCGTGATATATTATACAAAAGATGTCCTACTTCAAGTATTTGTAATGTCTTAAATATACTGGGGTAATGTTTGTCATTGAACTCTTTAAGTTCAATGACAATATCACCGGTATTCACATTACTGTCCAGATAAGTTGATGAATTAACTTTCAAAATTTTCTTTCTTTTCCAAAAGTCCTTTGTCAGTAAATATCCATCTTTTGAAAAATAAATTCTTAATGTGTACAAGCTCCTCGCTGATGGATAGGACATATGGATGCTATATGGTGTTCTCAGAAAACTATCAACCCTTAAAACTGTGTTTAAGTCAAGTATATGAGACTCATATTCACTAATATATATATCTTTATCCGTTATTATTCCAATTTCATTATAGCCAATATGTTCCTGTATTTTATCATCACTGCCATTAAAATATGATACATCACTCAGCAAATCCTTTTCTGAATATAACACCGCCTTATTCCTCCATTCTATGCAAGAGGGCTCACCTTGCCTAATTTAGCCTTCTTAACTACATCGTCTCCACAGTCGAAATACATATTCTTACCACCAAGACAAGATACTTTCACTGCATACAACCCCAAATCGTCTAGTATTTTATGGTTAATAGGAACATATATAATATCCTTATAATATTCTAGTGCTTTTGTTTTTATACTTGCTCTCCTTTTTATCGTAGTCCATACTGGTTTAATGCTGTTAGCATTATCAACAAGTGAGTTAAGTGCAGCCACTATATCATAAGAAAGATATATTCCTAAATTTGTATCCAGAATATCCTTTGTAACTATTTCTTTATATCCCTGATGGTTTCTTCTAATGTATCTCTGTGAAAAATATATTCCTTCTGCCTCTATAAACGCACTGTTGATAGCTTGTTCTAAAGTCATCCCCGAACCAAGCCCTGTTACTGAGAAGAATTTTTCATCATTTCTTTTACTTCTTATTAGGCACCATACCGAGAATATATCATTAGGTTTATTATCTATCAAGTAGCAATCAACTTGATAATTGTTTTCATCAAAATATTTCAATTTATTTCCCATCAGTTCATCTAAGTTATCTATTTTCAATATATTTCCATCAGACAAATACCAATATCTTATAAATTTATCTCTTTCTATAAACTCTAATATCCCTCTTTCTATTGCATCATTTAAACTTGATCCAAGTGCATTTCCATTAGAATTACCATAAAAATCTCCCCAAGTTTTAAAATCATTTTTCAAATAATATGCAAATACCGATGGTACCAAATATGAAGAATCTGTTTTTAAGCTTTTAGCTTCTATAAATTCAGCCTCTTTTGGACATAAAAATTCCTTCTTTGTCCAGTCAAACCCAAGGTCATTCAAATTAAGATACGATATTTTATCCGTTTCATATACTTTTATATCGTCAAATATTGTCTCTGAACAAGTATACCTTTCTATGTATTCATAAATAGCCTTCAATTCACTACACGCATCAAATTTGCCAAGTGAAAAGTGATAACCTCCTATATTATTGTTTTTTCTGTTTATCAATCCTACACTTTTAAAATGTCTTATTTCATGAAACTGCCAGTCTTCTTCCTTCATAAGATATCTCTTTATCCATATAGGTTCAGTAAAATTTTTATTCATAACAACTTTCTCCTATAGTTATAAATTCGTCATTTATAAAATAAAGTGCCTGGTCAATAGTCGTTCCTCTAGCTTCAAATATAATTCCGTTTATTTTACACTTAACATAAGCATCCGGATATCTGCTTTCAAAATCAAACTTCTGCTCCATATACCAAGGCTGAAAGCAGATAGCACTATCCACGTCATTCATGCCTATCTTATCTTTTAGAAGTCTAACCCCGCTCACATAACTAAAGATAGGGACAGCTAACGTATAATTTTCAATAAGTGCTGTAATAATTTCATCTTTATTTTTTAGAATTGTCTGAACAGTCAATTCTTCCTGTTTTCCTGTAGGTGTAACAAAATTCCCACCTTTTAATTTCCTTGACGATATAATTATTTCGTTCTCTGTAATATAAAGTATTAGCCCTTTTTTACTATCGTCAAATATCAATCCTGTTCCACTGCAATATTGATTAAGTCTTTCAATATCATCTATATTTTCTACATAACTTACAACAATTTCTTTTTGTGTTTTAGGAATTTCCCGTTCCGTTATAATCCCATTTATTTTAGCAAGAAACTTAAATATTATGTCATTTTTGTCAACTTTGATTTTATTTTTAATATTTTTGATTATGTCATATAATTTTTTCAATTCATCTACTGTCAGTTTTACCTTATATGTCTTATTGTCTGCTGTTATATAAACCCACTCTTCACTTTCAGATATAAATAAAGTTTCATTTATACTATACTTTCTCTTTTCCATATTTTTTCTTCTCCTGTTTCCAAATAAATTTTGCATATTTCATCTACCGGGTACTTTTCCATTGCTATAACGTAATTTATAAAATATTTATCAATAACAGATATATTCATAAGCATAAAAGCAACATATAGTGCATTTAAATACCATCTGTTAAAAATATAATGCTTGGATTTATAAAACTCTGACTCAGCAGCACTTCTTATTGTATATTCATGCATTTTTGAAGCAAATACCCCATTCTTAATGATTTTATCGAGACTTTGAGGTGAGAAAAAGTTTAGTTTATCTGTCTTTATCATCTCCTCGATAGCGTGCAATGGGGTACTAATATCTAAGGCAAAATGGTACTCTGTACTTTTTATATTCTTATATCTTTTTTGGAAAATACTTAAAATACTTGTTTTCTGATAAGATGTCAATGTATGAAAGAATCCCCAAAAATGTGAAAAATGTGAGTTATATCCTTCATCGCTTTGTATTGTAATATTTTCAGCCATTTTCTTACAAAATCCTATTACATCTTCAAGTTTCGCAGTTTTTGCGAAATAATGTTTACACCACACTTTATCCAACATATTATGTATGCTACAATATAAAATAAATTGTTCTATATTTTCAAAGAAATCATTTGGCTCTGAACTGAGAGCAAATCCGTCTTTCTTCCCTAAATTATCGCAGATAAATTTTTCATTTCCTAAAATGCCTCTAATTCTGAACCTGTGCTCTCCTTCATATTCTCTGTCTATGAACATATATTTTTCAAGATCAAAGAGTGCAAATATCTCAGTCTTATAATATTCTATATTTTGGTTAAATATTATTTGTGTAAAGTTCATCTTGTTTAATCTCCTTGTAGTAATATTGTAAAATATCAAAACTAAGCCTTTCATTTTCTTTCGATATTCCTGTAAATCTATTTAGCCTCATATGTATTAGAGATGACAAAATGTACCAAATATATATTTCGTCACTCTCCTTGCTGATTTTTTCAAGTATACTTTTGATTTTATTATCAATATATCTGGTTTCAATCCCTATACTTTCGTTATATCTCTTTATCTCCTGAAACAGGTTTGCTTTATTTTTTTTATAGAATAGCTTTGATTCTTCTGAATACTTACTATATCTTTTTATAAATAATCTTAATTTATTATGTCCAAGAGTATTTTCTAGCATGTTTGATATTATAGCCACCTGTCTTGCAATAATTGCTTGTTTATCTAAATTAGTTGCAAGATTTATTGCTATCTCTGCCTCCATTTCAAATAGATTTTCAACCTCCTTAAAATACGAAATTCCTCCATAACGTACTATTTCGGGCTCATAGGTGCATAATTTAAAATTAGCTATAATCTTATTCTCCTTTAGTTCATACAATAATTGATATGTACTTTCAAATACATCTTCTTTTATCCTAAGCCTTATCACATTGCTTCCATCTTCAATGTAATGTATGAAAAAAAATCTAAAGTTATTACTTGTCAGATACTCATAAAGCTTAGGTTTTATAATTTCAAGCTGCTCTGTATTATAAAAAATATGCCAAGACAAGTATTGAGTTTTAGAATTCTGTTTCTGAGCCTTTTTATAAAATTTACAAAACTCTTTTTCTATTTCTTTTTCAAACTTTATATCAATTATACATTCTGTAAATTTAGTGTCTTTCCATATTTCGGTTAATATAATATAGTCATGGGTTTTAGAGTAAGATTTCAACCATTTTTTTGATAAAAATGAAGTTAAATCTAAATATTTTTTCTCACCGTTTTCGTTAAGCCAATACACATATCTGTCTATATTATATTTTTCAAATACTTCATCTATAGTTAATGAAGTAAACTTGTCAGTTCTGATTATCCATTTTTTGGGTGACACAACAACATTTTTATATCTTATTCTGGGAATAATACTATGTTTATTAAACTCAATCGGTATTCTTGTTGATGGCAATTTACTTTTATACTTGCCAAATGCATCTAGGAATTCTACTGCATCACTCTCTATTTGGTAATCAAACCCTTTCATAGTTGGATTTATAGGAAAAAGCTCATCTCCACTTTTTTTATCTATCATGTGTATACCGGTATAATCTGCCACCAATAATATATCACATATATCTGTTTCTAATTCTCCTGTACTATCTATTCTGATTTTTCTTTTTACTTTTCTTCTAATCCAGCCTATATCTGACAAATATCTAGGGCAATAGTATATATAATCAATTCCACAATCATTATCCATTAGTTCATCTTCATTCAAGTAAGCTTCAAATAACGCATTATGGAAAGTAAAACTAATATCTGTAGCAATTATTTCTTTTCCAGACCTCTGATACTTAAAATCAAAAACTACCTCCTTACTTCTTTTTATATTTCCACATATTTCAATAATTTTATCCAAATCATTATCTGTTAAAACAACTTCTTTCGCGTTAAATTCATTAGCTTCGTTTACTTTACTTTCAAACCATACAAGTATTTCTTCGCTTCTTTTATCTTTATCCTCGATATTATTAATGCCCCTGTATAAATCCAATGACTCTTGAAAAGAAACACCCTGAAAAAGCCCATACTTTTCTTGAAATATACTTTCAAATTTTTTTAATTTTATGTGTGATGCTTCTAAACTACCCAAAGCTGTAAAAAATGACTTCATCCTTTTACCCATATTAAAAGCTTTATCAGAAGGGACGTCTATTTTTTTCCTGCTATAACCAATCACAGGTCTATACTTATTTTTTTTACCTAACAGCTTCTCAGCAATGCTATTTATGGTTTCTAAATTTTTAGCATATTCATCGAGTTTCATATTACCTAGATTGTTTATTCTATTTTCTAGTCCTATAATCTCCTTTATTTCATTATCATTAAGCAGTCTTGCTATTTTGCCTGACAATAGGCTTTTCTCAAATATATTATCTTCTAAATCAAAATTACTTACAATAATTCTGTTTATAATAAGGTCTTTGACTATGTTTTGTGCCATGCACTCACTTATATTATTAGACTTCATATAATCATAAATTTTATCACCTGAAACTTCCTTATCATCAATAATCGAAAGAAGCTTACCGACTATAGTATTTTGGGGGATTACAAGGAATTTTCTGGTTGTAGCCATATATGTATAAATACAATATCTGTCCATTTCTTTTTTTACTAAATTTCCCAGTTTATAACGAATAATATTGTTATCATAACTCTTAGATATTTTATTTATTATAAACTCTCTAGTATATTCCCTAGATAACAAATATTCTTCAGTTTTCTTTACCTCATCAGCAACAATAACTCCAAATAGTTGGTTTATCGTAGTTCTACTTGCAATTCTGATTATGTATTTTGCAATGGTTTCCGCCATTTCTGTTGATTTATCTGTTTCCCACCTTTGCATAATCTGTTCATTATTAAAATACAATATTCTCCTAATGTACTCATCTCCAAGTATATTACTAACAGATTCTGTTAGATTATTTGAAGTAAATATTTCATCAGCATACTTTATCTCAATATTAGGGATTCTAAATATCATACACTATCTCCTTAAAAAAATTGCTACTATCCTAAATAGTGGGATAGTAGCATCAGGCAGTTTCAGGACTGACTTAGTACCATTGAACAACAACCTTTAAATCCAATGCTAGCTCCCATTTCTTCAAGCATAGTTTCGGTAGTTGTCTCATACGCCTCTAAGCCAAGTTCTTTTAATTCATCTGTCATGTCCTTCACGTCATTGTTAGTGATGTTTTTTTCGTTAATCATAATCTTTATCTCCTTTTTTCTTTTGTTTTGTGCCTACAACCAGTAATTATGTAAGCAATTTTATTCATCAGCTGATACCACAATCTTACTCTTATGATAAACAAATCACCATACCAAAACCTGTTTTAAAAATATCAGGTTTTAGTATGGTAATTGTGCTATATCCATAATAAGATTGCATCATCAAATTTATGGAGGTTTTTCATTATGAGAAAAAAGTGTAGAAAAGTTGCATTAACATTAGTTTTAACAGTTTTAGTCTGCAATACTGTCTGTCCCCGCCTAAAACCTAGTATCTCTTCGACTAATACAAAAGAATATATATCTCCTTTTGCTGTACCCAATGCTCCAATTCCTATAGACGAGTACTAATCTTTGTCTATAGTTTCACCATACCATTCTTTATAAGCCTCTCTTAATGGGGCTTTTTCTTTTTCTCCAGCCTTCATTAACTCCATTATTCTATAACTTTGTCTATACTTTTCTTTATTAGTTGTATTATCCCCGGTCATTCTATAATTGGTGTATGTCTTTTCTTCAACCAAATATCCCAGCTTATCTCCTCTGTTACATTTGATATAATACTTTATAGCTTTATCGGCTAAGCTAATAGCGTCATCAAACCTGTTCATTTCCTCATAATAAGTACATAGATTGGTATATAATAACCCTATTGGTCTTCTATGATTTCTATCTGTTACCTTGCTTCTCTCATATCCTTTTTTTAGATTTTCAAGTAAATCTAGACTTTTGTTTATATGCCCAGTCTGTTTATAACATACAGCCATCATATTTATTATCTTAGCCTCTAAGTCAGTAGTTACGAATTTCCCCAGATTTTCAAGGTGCTTATCTTTTCTTGTTATTAAAAATGCATCTTCCAAATCAGCCAGCACTTCTTCCACAGGCTTTCTTTTTAGCATATTATCAAATAATGCTTCCGTAAATGCCACGTACTGCCTGTTCACCTTACTTTCCATAGACAGCTGTTTCTTTAACGACTTAAATAATATTTCCGCCTCTTTATATTGATGTTTTGAAGTAAGCCTTGATATATCTCTTTCCATTTCAAGCAAAAAGGGACTATCCACAGCAAGCCTTGTCTGAAAACTATCCCCCTCAATGTCAAAATGCTCTTTTATGGATGCAAATGTAGCTTTTTTAGGGGTTGACTTACCATTTTCTATCCTGGATATGGTCTTTACATCTATTCCTATCGCTTCTGCAAGCTCCTCTTGAGAATACCCTGACAAGTCTCTTTCATCTCTTAATAGCTCTGAGATAAGGTAAATATTGTTCTGTCTGTAGCTTTCCCACAGCCTTATATCCTCTGTCTCCCAAGGTTCATTATACTCTACATACAGCTCCTTTAGTGCATCCCGCTTTTTCTTCCAAGAACTGTATACATCCTTAGATCTGTCCTTGGTAAGGAATAAGAGTCTATCTAAGAACTGTGGCAGATGCAGCAGCAAGCCATTGTCCGTCAATGCATCGATTCCACCTAGGGTAAGCTCTAAGGCTTCTTCGTAATTATTATTCTTTATCGCACTTTCACCCAGCAGCCAGGCAAGTTTGCTATATATATTCGTCCTTACTTCTTCATCCTTGTATTGTTTCTCTACATAGTCAAGGAGCTGTCTTGCATATAAGCTTATATTAGTATTCTTAACTTTCATTTCTTCTTTTAACATAAGCATCAGGAGTATCATTTCCTCTTCTCCAAGCAAGAAATCACTTAGCTTATCTACCTCAAATCTGTCAAGCACAGCCTTAAAAGCCTTGTGATAAAGTTCCAAGGCCTCTTCATGCTTTCCATATCCCTCTGAGAGTATAACCCCCCTTGTTTCAAGGACATACTGCAAATGAAGTGGGTTGTTTAAGTCAGCTACCATCTCATATTCGCTAAGAATATATTCGGCCTTCGTGTAAGTCTTTTCCACTAGCAGTTTGCATATCATTTCCCTCATAATAAGTAGAGTGTCATCACTTTCATTGTGCAAAAGTGTAACCTTGTTTACTGATATTCCAAGCCTTTGAATTATCCTCTCCACCAAGAAGAAACTCTGTCTGGTATCTCCATTTATAAGCCGTTTAAGTGAGGTAGTAGTGCATAACCCCTCGGTCAGCTTTTCAGGTGAAATACTTTTTTTATTTATCTGGTATTTTATTATATCTCCGATTGTAAGTTCTTTCATTATAACCTCACATACATTTAAATCTATGATTTTTATGTATTAAGGATATCATCATGTTACTGTAATTTCAAGCGATTTGCGGTTATTTTGTCATATCTTCACTGATAAATTTCATCATTTATATTTCTAAATACGTTGTACAAAGTTCTAAAAGTTTTTATCGAATTTACAGGCAGTAAAGTAAATGTGCAACGATATCACATTAACCGAGAGTCTTATTCAGTTAATAAATCTGTCAAAGCAAAATGCTCTCAGAAAAATTAACAAAGGACTAATTAACCTGTACTTAAAAAGAATTAACTTCGCGTATTCAGATTTAATCTATAATCTCCCAATGTCCACTGTATCCACTTCCAATATAACAAACATTATCCATACCTTTTATGCGGCGTTTTATAGTTTTAGAGCTCACGCCAAGTAACATGGCTATACTATCTGTACTAATTTTGTTATTTTCGCGCATTAAATTTAAAATCTGTCCATCCAAATTATCTTGAGGGACATCTTGAGGGACACCTTGAGGGACACCTTGAGGGACATAATTCAGATTAGGCATTATCACGGTGAATTGATACCTGTCTGAGCGAAATGTCGGCTTCTTACTCTCTGTATAATTTTTCTGAAATTCATATCCGCTTATTATTTTACCAAATCCACTTCCCTTACGCTCCATATAGCCAAGTCTGTTAAGTACATCAGCAAGTACAGGGGTTCTTCTGGTTGATGGCACTGTAAGCGGATCCCTGTCCTGAATTACAGAGCCATCCGGCATTCCTCCGGGTGAATAAATCTCCATCCGGTCATCATAAATATCAATATGTACTTCGCTTCCGTTTATCAAATAGTCCCTATGCCCGAGCCCATTAATCAAAGCCTCGTGGTAACTTCTCTCCACAAAATCAGGCATTTCTTCCCTTGAATTTGCGGTTTTTCTCCACATCATTTTAGCATTACGCCTTATAAAATTCTCACCATTTTCAATAAGAGAAATGATGCTTCCATCATACTCTGCATCATCTAGGGCATCAATTGTGCCACCACTTTTATTTAACCCATTCCATCTTGTGCAAAACAGTCTGGAACAACGTATAGGGCTTTCATCTGCTATCAAAGCACCTGCATTAGTAAGATACCCTCGCTCATCAGCCAATCCAAATGAAACTAGGTCTTTATCATCAAAGCTATTGCCTGTCCACTTTTTATACCTTTCTCTAAGCTTTGAAAATGCAAAATCCTCAACTCTATATGCTGAAATTTGCGAGTCATAAGATGTGTTTTTCCCGCGCATAACCAGGCGTTTTAACTCTGTAGATGTTGCTTTAACACTCTCATTTCCCATACGTACATAGGCTTCAAGCACGCCATCACCTGAATAATAATATGGCGTATCTTCTCCTCTTAAAATATCCAAGACTATGAGCATTTTACCCTTTTCATTATGAAACTGCAGTTTAAACTCCGGAATTGGATCCAACCTGCTTTTTACAGTTTCACTAATCCTTTCGGCATCTCCTTCGGCATCATCTAAGCCTAAAGCTTCTCCGCTGTCAGAAATGCCAAAAATCAATGAACCACCAAGAGTATTTGCAAATGCACTTACGCTTTTACACCAGCTTTTAGGTTTCTTTATCTCAAGCCTCTGTTTCTTGTCATATTCGGTAGCCTCTCCAATTAAGTCTTTTATTTCCATAATAACCATCTTTCTGTTATATTATAATTATCTTTTGGTAAGATTATCAACTTCTAAATTCGTCGCATCATCTAGTATTGTACCAAATCGCTTGCGCGACGGCTAGGCTTAGTTTAATAAAATTTTACATTTAAATCTATGGTTTTTTTGTATTAAGGATATCATCATGTTAGTGTTATTTCAAGCGGTTTGCGGTTATTTTGTCATATCTTCACTGATAAATTTCATCATTTATACTTCTAAATACATTGTACTAAGTTCAACAAGTTTTTATAGAATTTACAAGCCGTAACATCTCTCTTTATTTTATACGGCGTTTAACAGTTCTTATACTGATTAACCATACCAAACCCTGAATTAAAAACATGTTTTGGTATGGTTAATTGGTTATTATAAGTGTATAATTAGTGTGTCAACTTATGGATAAATGGGTGGTAACGGTAAATATAGAACAAATTATTGCAACGTCATTGTTACATTACGAGAGAATCATTCCGTCAAGTTGCCTTGCAGTCGTAGGCGCATTACTTGGCAAAAGGAGATAGTTTATGAAAGAAATTTTGACAGCGAAAAACCTCACCAAAGAATACTTTATATCGGCTGGGAAAGAGCCTGTACAAGTGATAAAGGGGATAAATCTAAGTATAAAAGAAGGTGAAAAGGTAGGTTATGCAGGGCTTAATGGAGCAGGAAAATCTACTACAATTAAAATGCTTACGGGACTTATAAAGCCAACAGGCGGTGAGCTTGATGTACTGGGATTTAAGCCGTTTAGTCTTAGAAAAAAGTATGTTGAATATATAGGCGTAATCTTCGGACAGAGAAACCAGCTATTCTGGGATCTGAAAGTTGAAGATTCTTTTCAATTTAATAAAAGCCTATATAAGCTTTCAGATAAGGAATACAAGGACAAGCTGGATTTCTTGAATGAATATACAGACCTCGATAACCTTATGCAAAAAAGAGTGTTACAGCTTTCCCTAGGCCAGAAGATGAAATGTAATATAGCTCTATCTCTTTTACATTCTCCCAAAATATTATTTTTGGACGAGGCGACTATTGGCTTAGACATTATAGTTAAAAATGAAATTAAAAAACTCTTAAACGAGGTAAACAGGCAGTTTAATACTACTTTGCTTTTTACTTCGCATGACATGAAGGACATCGAAGATGTTTGCGAAAGAATTATCATACTTGAAAAAGGGAAGATTCTTCATGACTTGCCTCTGAACGAATTTAAAAAGTTATATGGCGGCACGAAGAATGTGAAGATTTCACTTACGGAAAGAGCCGATATAGACAAGCTTGTTTTTTGGTGTGAAGATAAATGGAAAAATGATTTTATGGACTTTAATAGAGAAGAAAACACCATAAAATTTTCGTTTAATGAAACAAAAATTAATTTCTTTGATATTATGAACATGCTGAAAAACGAGGGAATCAGACCTTCAGATATAGAGATAAATAGTGATAGTCTGGAGGATATAATAAGGGGAATATATCAATGAGTCTAACGCTGAATTTTAAAAAATACCTTTCGGTTATGGCAATATCCATAAAAGCAAGTTCTGCTTACAAAATTAAGCTGTTTTTCTATGCACTTACAGGAATAACCCAGTTTATAAGCTGCTATTATTTGTGGAGCACATTATATAGTGGCAAAGCTATGTATAATGGATTTACAGGAGAGGGCATACTTACTTATTTTGTCATATCATTCTTCATACAAAGCTTTATTCCAAGATGGATTACTATGGAAATAGGCTGGGGAGTAAAAAGAGGTGAAATAATTAATGTATTTCTAAGACCAGTTGGGTTTAGAACATACTTTATTCTCTATGCTTTTGGAGATGTGGTATTAACATTTATTTTTATGGGGCTTCCTATAATCGTTTTTACGTGGTTTGGCACTTCGCTATTGCCTTGTGGAAATGTTATGCTTTTTGCATTTAGCCTGATTATAAGCTATGGCATAGCCTTTAACCTTTTTTATCTTGTAGGTCTAATAAGCTTTATTAACACGAATATATGGGGCATATTCTTAACCTTTGACCTTGTAAATTTGTTTTTGTCAGGAGCCTTGCTTCCGATACGCTTTATGCCTGAGTGGTTGGTCTTACTTATAAGAGTACTTCCGTTCAGGTATGTAGTGGATTTCCCGATTTCAATCTGGATTACGGGAAAGGCAGATATGTATGAGTTGCTGATACAGATTATATGGCTTGTTACACTTAGCATACTTACTAAGTGTATATATAGACAGGCTGTTTCAAAGCTGGATATTTTTGGAGGCTGAGATGGGAATTTATATAAAACTATTTTTTGCCAAGCTTTCTATGCTTAAAATGTACAAGAAAGATTTTTACTTGGGGCTTATTTCTTGCATTATTAAGGCTTTAATAAGCATATTTTTAATTGATTTTATTTTGGATAATTTTGAAATTGTAGGTGGAATGGAAGGTGAAAAAGTAGCTTTTCTATACTTTTTTATTACTTTCATTCAGGCTGTATCGTCTATGGTTTTGCCTGGAATAATAAGCTTTACGGGAATTTATATTAGGGATGCAGAACTTGACATGGTACTTCTAAAACCCGTAAATAAGCTGGTCTATATAGTTTTTGAGAATATAGATATAAAGGAATTTCCAAATGTAATGGTGAATCTGGGGATTTTCATCTTGTCGATAATAAGGCTTAACTTACCTATATCTGTCTCAATAATGCTATTTTTAGAGTCCTTTGCAGGAGTGCTTATTGTATTTTCACTCTGCCTTTTAATTAATATATTAGGCTTCAGGTACAAAGAAACTTTGATGCCTATCAAGTTCTTATTTGCACTGGTTGATATGTGTAAGTATCCTTTAAGCATTTATAATCCTGTGATAAAGATTCTGTTTATGACAGTTATTCCAATAGGGTTAGTGAGTTATTGGGGAATAATACAGATGGAAAATATAGCCTGGATATTTATGTTGAGCGTAGTGATTTCAGCTATGCTTCTGCTTGTTTGTGTATATCTGTTTGAGAAGGCATTCAGGCTATATGAGAGCACCGGATCATAATTTAGTTAATAATCTTGTAAAGCAAAGCACCATGACTAATATTCAACTGGCTCTTCAACCACCATTACTGCAAATAACGAAATCACATTGGCTGTTATTGTTTTCCTATCATATGCTCAGAATTATCTTGACATAAGGTCTGATTTTAGCTTACAATATCACTCAATCTAAATAATAATTTTACCTGATAGGAGGCTAATGAAAACTATAATAGAAAGATTTAAAATATTTTTCCTCTCTATATGGAAGGAATTAAAAGACCTGAAAACTCTTGTACTGTTTTTCGCTGTTGTACTCGTCATTTATTCCCCTGTTTGGGGTGGATACCTTATATATGCCATCTTCCACTATCCTTGGAGTTTAACAATGGCTACAGTCTGTCTTGCTTTTTGGGCAGGCCCTTTTACCCCCTTCTTTCCTATCTGCATTGCTGTTACGCTTGCAATCAAAAGAGTTGTGAAAAGAATTCGTAGGATAAAACAGAATAAACGCTAAAAGCAGTGGACTTATCTTAACTAAACCCCTCGCTACCTGCGAGGGGTTTGTTACTGTCTTAAGTATTTATATACTATCTTCTTTTCTTAAATGCATAGCCTAAGCCTATAAGTCCAAGGCCTAATACTACAAGGTATTCGCTGCTTGTACCGCCTGTTTTAGGAAGCTTTTCAACCCTAATATGCACATCCCGCGTATAAATTCTAAACCGTCATGTTAATGCTTCGTTTGGTTTACAGGTTATTTCACCTTGATTTTAAGTTTTGCAAGCTGCTTAGCACTAAGCTTCTTGCCATTTACTAAGACTTCAAGTTTGATTTTACCGTTTTTAAGCTTTGCCGCCTTAAATGCAGCCTTGGTCTTAACCAGCTTGTTAAGTGCCTTGATGTTCTTAGCATTTAAGAATACACTAAATTCCTTACCTCTGATTTCAAATGAGCTTACCTTCTTTAATTCAAGCTCAGAAAAAGCCTTAGAGGTAATTACCGCACTTATCTTTGTCTTATTCTGTGGGAGAATTACGCTCTTATACTGAGACTTAGCAAGCCCTTTAAGAGTACCTCCACCTATTATCTTCTTTGCAGAAGGAAGTGTAAGAATCTGCTTATCTGTGGCACTTCCCTTAGGTATCTCAGCCTCTGTGACTTCTGTTACAATAGAAGGTCCAACCTCATACTTTATCTCTTCTACCGGCTCCTTAGGTATAACAGGAGCTACAGGTATAACAGGAATACCTGAATTAGAGGTATCAGGCACTGCTGGCTTTGGCTCCGGCTTTGGCTCCGGCTTTGGCTCTGGAGCCTTTGCCTCTTCATATTCAACCACAAACTCTGCAAGCTTGTACCAGTTGCTTCTTTCCTTAGTTATCTTAATCTGTACCTCTGTGGTTACAGGCTCTTTACCCGCCTCTACTTCTACAACAGTCTTGTCAGTTCCTTCAATCTCGCCTATCTTTGTCCAGTTTTCTCCGTCTTTTACTTCAATATCAGCCTTACCTATGAAATCGTCTTCCACATCCTCAGGATAAACTATCGTCACTTTCTTTACCTTTACAGGCTTAGTGTAAGTAAGCTTTATCCAGCTTCCCACCTGCTGTGCTGATGAAAACCAAGCAAAGGTATCCTCTTTTCCATCAACGATGTTTCCTATCTTAAAAGGTCTATAAGTTGATTTGTTGGCAGAAGGTTCGGCTAACAATGGCACATTAAGAAGTCCGTCAAGTGCATTTACTGCCTCTTTTAACTGCTTTAGCTTTGCTTTAGCCTCCTCAACATCTATTTCACTTTCAGTTAAAACTGCTTCTGCTGCCTCAAGTGCCTTATCAAAGGCTTCCTTCTTATCTTCGGTTGCATATCTGTATTCAGACTTTTCTTTAAGTCCTCTTGCAGATGAGATTTCATCCCATAGCTCGCCAATTTCCTTAGGGTCTTCATCGTTAGGGATAACCATTATCTTAAATGTAGCTTCCTTGGTAAGACCGCTTACCTTTACTTCCTTTTCGCCAATTGCTGATGTATCAGGTTCTTCAACACTAAATCTCTCGTCTGCAAGAGATATTGTTGTTTCGTCTCCCCAGTATGAATATTTCACTTTTACTTCATAGTCAGCCTTATTAAGCTTTGCAAGTCTTTTTACGGTATTACCTGCTTTAGGAACAACCCTAAGTCCAAGTGCCGCTAAGTCAATCCTTATCTCTGTCGTACCCTCTTCATTTACATAGGCGCTTCCCTTCTTAGGTATAATCTGACTGCCCCAAGATGATGAATTGCTTATCTCATAGTCATACTTCTTTCCCTTTTCAAGAGTGTAGCTATATGTCTGGTTTTCTTTCGAAGAAGGTGCTAATACAGTGCCTTTCTCATCCTTAAGCACGAAGTTGATATATGCATATTCATCCATTATCAGCTTAAAGTTATAATTTACGACTTTCTCGTTCTTATGAAGCTTCGCATAGATGTCCTTTAATTCCTTTACAAGGCTTGTTACCTTCTCTTCATTTCTCTTTAATGTATTGATAACAAGTTCGCTCTGGGTGAGCTTGTCCTTAAGTTCATCCAGGATATTGTCAAGGTCTTCGTTGTCGTACAAGATTCTTGCATTAGCTCTGTTGTAAGCAATCTTAGAATATTCAGCTTTAAGCTTTATAAGCTCTTCCTTGTAAGACTCATCATATTTTATCTTAACTTCGCTTACATTGCCTCTATAGTCCTTAAGCTCAAGGCTTATCTCTCCCTTGCTTGCAGGAAGTGTGAGAGGGCTGTGGTAGTTAGGAGTGACACCTCTCTTGTATGTGCCGATTTCTTTAGCCACTTCCTCTCCGTCCTGCTTGAAGCTAATCTTTACTTCATACCAGTCTCTTGTAAGAGGGGAGCGGAGTGAAACCTTGTTTGCCCCTGCCCAAAGCACATCATCCTCAGTCATAGGCTTAGCAAAGCCATCATGAAGCCTTCCCCTGTAGCTTATACCATATTCACTGTTTAGTGGTCTGATAGTAAGGTCATAAGCGTATCCGTCTGTTACTCCCGGAACAGATACAACTCCGTCCTCAGCTTCAGTTTCTGCTTTGTATTCTACAGCTGTCTCATCATCTGTGTACTCTTTGATAGGGTTTACAACAGCCTCATACTTACTTGCGGAATCACCCTTCTTGAAGCTAAATGATATCTTCTCTGCTTCGGCCGACTCAGCAGGCAGTCTTACTTCATTGCCGTTTATCTGCACATCTGGTGTGATTTCAGATACCTTGATGTCTGTAGGAAGCTTTGAGAAATCTACAGTCTTCGTGGCAGCCGCACTTTCTTTACCGTCTTTTCCTACTTTGACAAGGCTGAATGTAATTGTCTTGCCCTTATCAAAGAAATAATCCTTTACATAAAGCTTCTCGTCATATATTCCACCAAGGAAATGCTTCTTTCCTTCGCTTTCAGCATAAACACGGTATTTATCTACATTGTCATAGCTGTCTATTTTCCATGAAAATACCATCTGTTTATCATCATATATGCGATCTATCTTGAAGTTTTCCGGTGCAGAAATATTATCATCGGTATCAGAAACCGAAATTCTACCTATATTCATCTGATAGTTCTCTGAAGCACCGTCAAATACAAGGCAGATAGCAGCTATCTTTCTGCCCTTGTATGCAGCAAGGTCTACCTCAGCACTCTTATACTCATCGCTCTTTGCCTCTGTTCCTGCTACTTCAACTTCAGTTATTTTAGCAGGCTCATCCTCAAATATAAGACCAAGCTTCATCTTTGCCTCATCAGAGGAGGTCTTTCTGTATACAAGTCTTGCCTTGGTTGTATCTGTTACATCAAGAGCAGTCTTGTAAAGCCTTAGAGTATTCTTTGCTGCAAGAGGTCCGTATACAACAAGAGAGCTTCCGCCATTGTAAGCGCCAATCTGGGTAAAAGGTAACTCTCTCTTATGACCGCTTGTGTCATTTCTTACTTCTTTTTCACCAAAATCAAAGTCAGCCTTTAACTTGCTTCCCTCTGATTCAAACCACCACTGCCAGCTAGGCAGGATGTCCTGATCATTAAGGTTGGTCCAAGCCTCATCGTTTACAGCCTTGCCACCAACAAAGTACTGCATACCCTTACCGATGTTGAATTCGGTGTAGAATTTATTTCCTCTTACTACTGAACTCTCAGCCTTAAAGTCAGCTACTCCAGGCCAATAAGAGGCATCATTTACATCTACATCTTCTCTCTTGTAGCCCTTGTGGCTGCCTGTATCCTTAGGATCACAGGTAACTCCTGAGAAATACATACGCTCTCTCTCGGCTACCATCCACTGATATTCAGGCCTCTGGTGTACAGGTAGAGAGTTCTTTAAGCCAAGCCTCTCCTCAAGTCCGTCTATTCCTCTCTGATACATATCACTAGGTGTAAAGAGGGCTATACTGCAGAGCGGATTCTTGTCTGTTTCAGATGTATAGGAGTTCTTAACAAGATTGTTGTTCGCTACAAATCTTCCCTGATTAGCCTCTATACCGAGGAATACTGCCTTGTATGGATCTACTCCTATCTCCTTTGCGTGTTCTACAAAGCTGTTTACTCCTCTCCAGCCGTAGTTTACAAAAACGGAGTCATGTATCTTTTTATACTCATCATTTTTAAGCCACTGTGACTTGGCTGCCCCAAAGCTTGAGTCCGTGTTATAAAACTGGGTATATAGGCCCTGCTCTGAGAGATATGCCATAAACTCTTTGAAGCGTTCATCAGATCTCTCTTCGTTGTTAAGGAAATATCCATCTATTCCATACTCATCTGCAAGTGCAACAAGCTTCTTTGCCACCTTAAATTTCCCGTCTGTATCTCTTACAAACATCTCATTGATTGTCTGTCCCGGTCGGAAATGCGGGTCGAAGTATACGCAGGCTATAGCCTTTACTCCGTTTTTATGCGCCGCATTGATATATGCCTGATTTGGGATGTTGACTATACCAAACTCAAAGCCTCTTGCCCTCCAGTCACTGGTTACAGGGTTGTAGAGAACATCAGGTACGCCTATGGTAGCCGCACCATGCCAAGGGCAGAAATAATCAGTGTACTGCCAGAAATTAAAAGCCACATTGCCATAGGAATTATTCGCTATGGTACTGTTAAAAAATGAGTTGCCATAGTCACCCTGCATAAGCATGACTTCTGTCTTGTCATTAAGCCCCGGATTGGCCTGTGTTGCACTAAAAGCCTCATTCCTCTTCTGCAGTGGAACTCTTGCCCTCATAAGGTCTGAGTAAGGATCTGTCTCCTTATCCCAAGCTTCGATATTTCTAACAGTATAACCGCTAAAATGTGGTTGAGCTGACTTGATTTTTGCCTCGCCTATATCCGGCCAGGTGTCAGCGTAAGCCACATCCCCCATTGATACACCCGCAAAAGCGGATACCGCCATACTCATGATACAAATCTTAGCAATCTGTATCTTCTTTAGTTTCCTCATAATGCCTCCTTTTATTGAATATGTTGATTAATAAAAATACCCCAAACTTAAATATACCTCATTGCATAAACTATTTCAATCATGTTTAGCATTATAAAGATAATTTTGTTGATTTTAGCGAATTTTACCTTAGATTTTTGTGCTATTTAAACAATGGCGACATGTAAAAAAGAAGCCCCTGGAAGGGACTTCTTTTTGCTTATTCACTCTTTTCAGTAGCTTTGTCAGTAGCTTCTACTACATTGATAGTACAGATATCATATTTGCCATTAGCAATTTTTGAAATGATATGAGTCTTGCCTGTCTTTTTAGCAAGCACCTTACCGCTGGAGCTTACCGCAACGATATCAGGGTCAAGACTTGTGAATATTCCTGTTTCCGCTGTTGTATTTGGCTTAAGTATAGCCTGTAGCGTCTTTCTTTTGCCAACCTCAAGCGTAACCTCGCTCAAAGTGAGCCTTATACTTATAGCAGGGGGACCTACATATACATTACACTTAAATACAGTGTCTTCTTTCGCTGTCTTATCCTTAAGGGTAACAGTAACTGTGGCCTCACCCACTTTAAGTGCAGAAAGTTTACCTGACTTAGAAACACTCACAATGCTGTCGTCACTTGACTTAAAATACGCCTTCTGATTCTCTGTCAAATTGTAGACTTTCAAATTGAACTGGCTCTCTGTTACAAGAGAAACCTCTGTAACATTAAGCTTCGGTTCTACAACGTTCTCCTTTGTCAGTACCTCCCCGGCATACAGTTTTATTCTGTCATTGCTAAGGGACAAAATCAAACATAGCATAACCACGACTGACAGAGCGACTTTTTTAATAAGATTTTTCATCTTTAACCTCCGTCTGTCCTATGACATTAGCATAATACAATCAAATTTTGTCATAATCGTGTCATTTTATATATATTTTTGTAACCTTTGTTTAACTTGCAACTATGACTGAAAAGCACTATAATTGAGGTTGTATTATAACGACCGGAAGGAGTGTATAGACTATGCATAATATTTTGATCGCAGATGATAATGCTGATATCACACAGGTACTTGCTGCCTATACTACCAAAGAGGGATACAACCCTATCATTGCAGCAGACGGAGAAGAGGCTCTAAGGCTGTTTGATGAAACCAGCCCTTCAGCTGTACTTCTTGACGTAATGATGCCTAAGATTGACGGCTATGAGGTCTGCCGTAAGATTCGTGAAAAATCAAATGTACCTATCATCCTTGTTACAGCCAGAGGAGAGGGCTTTGAGAAAATAATGGGACTTGACATAGGTGCAGATGACTATATAGTTAAGCCATTTAGTCCTAGCGAGGTTATGGCAAGGCTTAGGGCTGTACTTAGAAGGATGGTTACCCCTGAGACCTCAGCCAATGTAACCAGCGAGAATTATATAAAGATTGACAACCTTGAGATTAACCTTGACGAGTATTCTCTAAGCATTGGAGGCAAGAAGCTCTCCCTTACCAAGAAGGAAATAGAAACTATGTGGACCCTTGCTGAGAATCCTAACAAGGTATTTACAAGGGACAACCTCTTAGACAGCCTCTGGGGCTTTGACTACTTTGGAGACAGCCGTACTGTTGACTCACATATCAAGAGACTTAGGGCAAAGCTTGATGAAGTCGAGCATCCAAACTGGTGCATAAAGACCATCTGGGGTGTGGGCTATAAGTTTGATATTGAGTCCAAGGGTTAACAGGAGGTCACATAAATGGTGTTTAAGAAACATAACGATAAAGGCAGTGAAGATAAAATCATAGATGAGCGCTTTGAGAGAAACTTCAATACCGGTAAGAAGCTAATCGGCTTTGTTGTGCTTGGTGTGGTGATTGCTTTCACTGTATTTTCAAGCATATACTCTGTGTCAGAGCAGGAACAGGCTGTAATCACGCAGTTTGGCAAGGTAGTCGGAGTTGAAGGTGCCGGGCTTCATTTTAAGGTCCCTTTTATACAGGAAAGCACAAGAGTAAATACGACTACCCAGGGTATGCCTATAGGCTATGAAGAGTCAGGTACCAATGATCCCAATGAGGATTTGTCGGACTACGGCGATAGTATGATGATTACCAAGGATTTTAACTTTGTAAACATAGATTTTTATCTTGAATACAAGGTGGTTAATCCGGAGGTGTACTTGTTTAATACCGATGAACCGCTTGATACCTTAAGGAATCTCACCAAGGCATCTATCCGTTCAACCATATCCAAATATCTTGTAGATGAGGTGATGACAACTGCCAAAAGCAAGATACAGGCTGAGGTTAAGGACAGGCTGATTGCTGAGATGCAAAAGGTTAACCTCGGTATAGAGGTGGTAAATGTATCCATACAGGATGCAGAGCCTCCTACAGCAGAGGTAGTACAGGCATTTAAGGCAGTTGAGACTGCGAAGCAGGGTGCAGAAACGGCTATAAATAATGCAAATAAATATCAGAGCGAAAAGCTTCCGTCAGCCAATGCTGATGCGGATAAGATAATAAAAGAAGCTGAGGCTTATAAGGAAAACCGTATTGCAGAGGCAGAGGGACAGGTAGCAAGATTTAGCGATACCTATAAGGAGTACAAGAAGTATCCTCTCATAACCAAGAAGCGTATGTTCTATGAGACTCTTGAAGAAGTCCTTCCTAGTCTGGATGTAATCATAACGGATGGAAAGACTCAGTCAATCTACCCGGTAGACAAGTTCAATAATTAGGGAGGAAGCTTATGAAGAACAAGAGATTTTTACTTTTTATAGTGGTATTAATCGCCCTTTTCTTAGGCTTTAATTCCACCTATTCACTTAAGGAAAATGAATATGGCATAAAGCTGCAATTTAATAAGATTGTTGCCATAGATGACCAGGCGGGACTTTATTATAAGATACCTTTTATGCAGAATGTAAGAAAGGTGCCTAAGTCCATACAGCTCTATGACATACGTCCAAGTGATGTAATGACCTCTGATAAGAAGTCAATGATAGCTGATATGTACATACTTTGGAGGGTAAGCGACCCTACAGTTTATTATCAGACCTTGAATGCAAATGTCAATAATGCAAAGGACAGGACCGGGATTACCGTATACAATTCCGTAAAGTCGGTAATTTCCTCAATGACACAGGATGAAATCATAGAGGCAAGAGGCGAGAAGCTCACCCAGACCATTACCGCCGATGCCAATCCTGACATACAAAAGTATGGTATAGAGATAGTTCAGGCTCAGCTCAAATCCCTTGACCTGCCTGATGACAACAAGCAGGCTGTGTATGAGCGTATGATATCTGAAAGAAATAACATAGCCGCCTCCTACACTGCAGAGGGCGAGAGCAAGGCTAAGAAGATACAAAATGAAACCGACAAGCAGGTAGCCATACTTAAGGCTCAGGCTGAGAAGAAGTCTGCAAAGTTAAAGGCTGAGGGCGAGGCAAAGTACATGGAGACCTTGCAGCAGGCCTATAATGATAAGGACAAGGCAGACTTTTATAACTACATCAGAAGCCTTGATGCCTTAAAGGTATCGCTTAGCGGTAAGGGTGAAAAGAAGCTCATGCTTGGCAGAGACAGCGAGCTTGCCAAGATACTTTACGGTAAAATCGAGTAAATATATATAGGTGGTAGTTTAATGAAAAATGATTCTACAGTTAAACACGCCATGGTAAAGAAAAGGACTTTGAAGCAGATAATTCATAGTCTTTTCTTTATAATGTTTAGAAATTATGCCATGGTCGTGGTGGCTTTTGCCATACTTACGGGCTTAATCTTTGTCCAGCTCTACTCAAGGTCTGCCATCGAGGCTAATAAAGACCTCCTCATCAAGCAGGCAGAGTCTATAGCAAAGAGAGTAAGTGTCTTTGTGGATGATGAGGATTATATTACCTATCCTTCCTTCCTTGAGGTGCTTGAGGAGCTTAAGAATATCGATGTATGGATAATTGCCAACCCTAAGTCACCCATGCCTAAGAAATACACCAACATAGATGTGACCAAGGAAAACCAGCCCGAGATTGCCTCTCTGTTTGATTCTGCATTTGCAGGCGAATCCGGAGCAGTAGATATACATTCCGACACCTATGGGGCTAACTATATATTTACTTCCGTACCAATCATCAGTACGAAATCAAATAAAATCATGGGTGCTGTATTTGTAAACCAGATATCTGAGTCACAAAACATAATTATAAACAGGAGCTTTACTATCATTGTCATAAGTACACTTATAGCCCTACTGTTCTCCCTTATCTTTGCGGTTTTCCTGGCAAGAAAGCTCTCGCACCCAATCTCTATAATGAGAAAGACCGCCTTAAGGCTTGCAGATGAGGACTACGAAGCACATACCAATATAACAGAGGGTGGCGAACTAGGTGAGCTTGCCGCAGCCATAGATTCTCTCTCTGACAGGCTTAAAGAGGCCGACAACGAAAGAAAGAACCTGGAGCAAATGAGGCTTGATTTCTTTGCCAATGTATCTCACGAGCTTCGTACCCCTATAACTGTTGTCCGCGCCTACTCAGAGACTTTGCTTGACGGCATTATAGAGGATGAGGCTACTAAGGCTGAGTATTATGACAAGATGCTCACAGAATGTAAGTCCATGGAAAGACTGGTGGGTGACCTCCTTGTGCTCTCAAAGATGCAAAACCCTGACTTTGTCCTTGAAAAAGAGCCTATAAACCTTGTACAGGTATTCTCCGACATACTGCGTGGAGGCTCAGCTCTTGCAAGAGAGAAAAATGTCAAAATCAATTTTACGACTGCAGACGAAGTCCTGCTTATGTACGGAGACTATGACAGGATACGCCAGATGTTCATGGTCATAGTGGATAATGCCATTAAGTTCTCAAACGACAACGGGGATATCGATATCACCATCAATAAGTACTGTGCAAGCGGAATAGACTCAGAGTTCAGAACTACCCTTTCGGGTGATACCTATATCAATTCCGGTTACAAGCTCTTTGTAAGCATCAGAGACAACGGCGTGGGTATATCCGAGTCTGAGCTGCCTCATATCTTTGAGAAATTCTACAAGTCTAAGCTTAGGCAAAATGCCAAAGGCTCAGGTCTTGGTCTTGCCATAGCAAGGCAGATAGCCCTAAAGCATGACGGCTCTACTGAGGTAGAAAGCAAAAAGGGTGAGGGAACTAAGTTTAAATTCGAATTTAATGAATTGACACTTGAATAATTGATAAATTGCTAGTAAAATAGATTCGTTACGGAGTGGTATCGAAGTGGTTATAACGGCCCTGACTCGAAATCAGGTAGTCTCTAACGAGGCTCGTGGGTTCGAATCCCACCCACTCCGTTTTTTTATATCTACCCGCATATAAGAGAATTTATTATCTTTTAACATGTAAAAAAGACTCGTAAGTAGCCATTTTGCAAAAAATGAGCGAATTACGAGTCTTTTTGCAAGGATTGCTAAAGCTTAGCTGTAACAATCCTGTATCAATGGGTGTCAAATGCTTTTGGCACCAACAACATTTTATAAACACGACAGCACTTTTAAATTACTTATGTAAAGTCTAGTATTCAATCTTCTCCACAACCTGTCCAGTCTTTAGGTCAAATGAATATACCTTATTGACATTGGCAGGCACTATGTAGAAGTAGTCTCCTATATAGAGTCCTCTGCAATCGCTTCTGAAGTAGTTCTCTCCCTCAAGATTGTCCACGCTAAACTTTTCATAGAAGCCTTTTTCCCTGTCAAAGCCGTATACCACATACTTTTCAAGGCTTTTCCCCTTGCTTTCATCGTAGGTTGCGACCGCTAAGCCTATGAGGTTCTTGCCTGCATCTATGGTTATTGCCTTTCTGTCATATTCTGCAGTTGAGGATGAATACTTATCCTCACTATATATGGTTTTAGCAATTTCTCTTACATCATAAGGATTGGAAATGTCAAACATAGACAGCTTAAGTCCCTTTACGCCACCCTCTTTTTCATCCGCATCCTGTCCAAGTCCAAAGAGGAGGCCACTTCCAAATGGATGGAGGTACTCTGAAAATCCCGGTATCTTAAGGTAGCCAAGCACCTTAGGCGCAGATGGATTGCTTACATCTACGCTAAAGAGCGGGTCAGTCTGCCTAAAGGTTACAAAGTAAGCCATATCTCCCATAAATCTTGCTGACTTGATATACTCTCCCTTTGCAAGCCCTTCAATCTTTCCTTTTACCTTTAAGTCCTTATCGAAGATGTAGAGTGAATTTTCTGTGGTATCTTCCTCTTCATCATTATCTGCCACATCAAAAGGAATTATCCTAAAGCTGCTCTTTTCTTTTGTAACCACGACTCTAAGGTTTCCCTTGTATTCATCAAGGGAGAAATCATCATTGAAGGTTCCCATAACGGAAGTGCTTGCCTGAGGCGTGATTATACCATTTTTGTAAGAATACTTTGATATCTCAGTCTTATTTCCGGTTATAATATAGTCCGTATGCCAAAAGTAAATATTTTCACTGCTCACATATACATTATAACCTGAATCCATAATCAGCTTTTTATCGATTATCTTCTCAGGGTTCTTAACATCAACTGAGGTTACAACTGTGTAGCTTTCTCCATCAGAATACTCAGGCACGTAGATTCTTCCGATATCAATCTTCTTACCGTCTACCTTTGGAACCAGCTTAGTGTAATCAACCTTTTCCTTGTCATCCATAAGGTAATAATAATTATAATTATAGGTATGTGAAAATGTATAGATGATGCCATCCTTCATCCTTGTACTGCCTATAGAGCCCTCTTGAGTGTGCTTTGTCTTAAATACAGGCTTCTCAGGATTGGTAATGTCATAAAATAGGACTTCCGCAGTGTTGACATTCGACCCATATCCATATAGGTAGCCGGCTCTTGACTCTACCCTGTATGTGTCCGCAAAGACTACAAGTGTAGTCCCATCAACCATCATATCGTTGTAGTAGTAGCCTGTTCCTCTCTTTTCCCTATCAAGGGAAATCCTTGAAGTTATGGCATTCATCCTGCCGTTATCCGTCTTTATTATCCTGACCTCAGACGCTCCGTCATTGTCATTCTTAAGCACGTAGATGTACTTACCGTCTGTCTTTACTATGTCAGCCTCGTCCACTCCCTCGGTTCTGGTGTTTGTTTTTGAGTAATCATTTTCTGTTTTGGAAGCCTCATTCTCTGCACCACTCTCTTCTTTCGCCTGAGGTGCCGCATCTGTAGCTTCGGCTGTAGTAAATGATTTTTTGCTATCTAATAAGTAGTCATAGGTATTTCTTGTTTTTGCAGCTTTTGCCATAAATGTATACATCTCCTTATAGCTCTTAAACTGCTTGATTCCTTCTACAGGCTTAGTAGCTTTTTTCGCTTTTTTAGCCTTTGCCTGCTTGCCTGCCACCACATTTGGAAGCCCGTTAAGAACTGTACCTGCCATATCTGAAGGGTTTATAAATCCTGTATTTATCATAACAGCAAAGGTTGCTGCAACTGCGCCTACTGCTGCCATAGAGCCAACCATCCAATGTTTCATAGTTTTTCTCCTTTTTATTTCCCTGCTTGCATCTTCTTTAAGAAGTTTCTCTTTTATTCTCTCAGGCTGCAAAGAATCCGGTATTTCAATGTCTTCGTCTGCCAAACCTTTAAGCATTTCAAGAATCTCATCTTCTCTATCCATATCGGTTTCATGCCTCCTTACTCTTTTATTAACACTTTAAGCTTCGCTAGTGCTCTTTGCTTTTTTGACCTGACCGTAGCAGGATTTAGCCCTAGTATCCTTGCTATCTCATCCCCCTTGTACCCCTCAAATACCGACAGGCAGATGATGAATCTCTCTTCATTTTCAAGTTCCATAAGCATTTCTTTTAGCTCAAGGCTGTTAAACTCTGCATTATAAGCTTCTCTCTTTGTCCTCTCATCCGAAAGCTCAGTTACATTATCGCTGACCTCCTCCTTAGAGAGAGCATATTCCTTAAGCTTCATCCTGCATTTATTGGTTAGAATTTTTACTATCCAATTCCTAAACAGGCTGTCATCTCTAAGGCTTTCTATCTGTCGGTAGGCATCTAGTACAGTTTCGCTCACTATATCTTCCGCGTCTTCTTTATTCTTTAGAAAATACAGTGCGAGTCTGTACAGGTCCTTTGCCACCTCAGAATACAGCCTCGTAAATACCTCAGCATCTCTAATCATCGGTTAACCTCTATCCGCCAATCGGCAATAAACTAGTTTCACTTAATAAGTGTATGTTTTTTGTGGAAATGTTGCAAGGAAAATAAATTTTTTTAAATAGTCATTAAGTAAAAGGATGAAAATCCCATCTAGGAGATTCCCATCCTTGAACTACCTACATATTCAATCTCACCCATTTTTCTCAACTGAGAAATATCGCGCTTTATGGTTGCTTCAGAAACACCTAGCATTTTTGAGATTTTAGCCATAGTGACATGAGGCTCATATACAATAATCTCTTTAAGTTTTTCAAACTTATCTTGTTTTGAATTTTTTTGAGGCTCATTTCCTAAATCATAATTTAAATTTTTTAAAATTACTACAAATGAACTCTGTGTTGATATAAATTCAGGCTTTAGCTCCTTTTTATATTTATGTTCATGCTCGTAGCTCTCTAAAATCTTTCTAAGACCACTCCCTCTTCTCTCCATTAAATCCATTCTTCCAAATATACCTATATTCTACCATTATTCATCCCAAAATGGTATAGTTATGTTTAAGCAAAATTAGTTTGAGGATAAACGCTAATATTTCACTAGCCTAAGAAACCTAGCAAACATTACCCTATGCCTCTATCTTATCTATTCTTATTTGGAGAAAAACTTAAAAGGATGAAATCCCATCTAGGAGATTCTCATCCTTTATTATCATAGAAGATTGTTATTTACATACTTTTTTCATAGCCTTAGTGTAGCTGATTTGTTCAAACCCAGCACATAAAAATACATATTACGATTGCTTCTTTATTCCTTTTGCTTTTATCAGTTCTTTTATTTCTTGCTTTAGTTTATCCGCCTTTTCTTTTTTATCAAATCCAAAGCTTTGCAAATAACTCTTGCCATTACTATCATATACCGCATATCCTTCTGAACCAAAAGCCAGCTCTGTAAGAGCTTCTTTGCTATTTCCTGATGAAACATCAATTATATAAATAGTTACTACATCACAATTATTCTCGAAGCTATAATCGCCTTTCTGAAATAACCCTTTAATAGTTGGATATAGCTTAATTCCTTTTAGGATATCATCCATTTCTTCATAATATTCTGGTAGCTCATAAATCTCGCTATCAATAGCAGGCTTTAAATTATCTTCATCAAATTTCAGATATGATTTACTAAATGCAACAAATACCACTTTCTTTCCTGTTGGTATATCCACCTCTTTAGGAATAAATAGAAAAACTGCTATTGTAAATCCTAAAAGAATAACAAGCAGCATTAATATTTTGTATCTTCTTGTCATTTTTATCCCCCTTTACTCTAGTGGTTTATAATCATATAATATATTAAAACCATTCAAATATCAACGGACTTTAAAGTCCTATTTGGATATATTTCACAAAGACATACGAAAGGAGGAGAAAGTTTTGTCCATTCCCGCATTTCAAATGTAATAATGTAGTAAGCGTAGTTTTAGCTTGATAAATTGGCAGAATTTCATTATAATATAGGTAAGGAAAGTAAGGAATACAATGTACTGTAAAGGAGAAATGATATGGAATTAGCAAAAGTTACTTCGAAAGGTCAAGTCACAATTCCAATTGAGATACGCAAAAAACTAGGAGTTAAAAATGGAGATAAAATCCTATTTGTAGAGGAAGCGGGAAGAATATATATGCTCAATTCCTCAATGGATGCTTTACGCGAAGCTCAAAAAGAATTTTTCGGTGAAGCAGAAAGAGTGGGTCTAAAAGATGATGATGACATAATGAAGATGATAAAAGAACTTAGAGAAGAAAGTTGGGCAAAGTAAATGAGAGTTATGTTGGATACCAATGTCTTACTTTCTGCTCTTCTTTTCCCAAACACTAAAATGAACTCAATTATGAACTACATATTTACGCATCATCAGCTTATCTTGTCTTCATATGTGGTAGATGAATTAAAACAAGTAATTAAAAGAAAATTTCCATCAAAAGAAAAAGCCATCAACAAATTACTTATGTTAATGAGCTTTGAATATGTTTATACTCCAAACGAGTTAGAAAATGATTTGTTTTATATCAGAGACATAAAAGATTATCCTGTATTATATACTGCTATCATTGAAGATATAGATATCCTAATAACAGGAGACAAGGATTTCTCTGATATTAATATACATAAACCTGAAATAATGTCACCATCTCAGTTTATGGAAAACTTCTTATAAAAATCGAGCTAGAATTACCTATTGTTCCCCAACAAGTAATTTATAAACTCTTTCTACTTCTTCTGCAAATCTTTTGTACATATAATGCGAGCAAGAAGTGTTTCCGTGAATCATCATATCAAACTGACCTTTCAGCACGATATCAGCTATTTGCTCATCTGACATATAAGTCTTTAGTTCCTCGTCTACTTTTAGTCCGTTATCAATGAATACTTTATACAGTTCCTTCGCAGATAAAGCATTTAACTGCTCATATGTATACTTTGCAGTTTTTCTTGTTCCAACAAATTTACAAATTATTACTGCTGATAAAATTATAATAACAAGACAAATTAGAATTTACTATTATTATTCATTCAACAACCAGTTTGAATGTCCACAAGCTGAATCAATCTTGCAAAATACAAACCACTAATTCATTGCTTAATTTTACTATACTTCTTCTCTCTCCTCAATGTAATAATCCAGGCAGCAAATTGTGATATACAAGCCATTGCAATATGAGCAAAAAACATACTGCTTGTTAAAAAACATCCATTCAGCACATATAAAACCAGCAGTCCAAACAACTCAATTAAAAGTAATATGCAACTATATTTAATCCACAAATCATAGGATTTATTATATATATCTTCATTGCTGAGCGAAAGGCTTGAATAATATCCTGTAATTTTCCACCCTCTTCGTTTCAACTGTGTTATTTCTTTATGCGATGGTCTAAAAAAATACCTATTTATGTATATGCCTAAAAATACTAACGAAACGCTTATAGCCATAAAAATTGAATCTTTATTATATTTAGGTGTTTCAAATATATATTTATCAAATACTTTCAAACCCACAAACACTATGATTAAAAAAACAGCATCAGCAACTTTGTAATTGATTTTCTTCATAATACTTTTACCCCCTATTTTCTATAATGAACCTAATTTGATCGTCATAAAGCCATTTAGCCTTGTTGCAACCACATTATTTTTACATAAACCAATCCCTTTATAAACATCATATCAACTATCTTTCCTCTTCTTTGCTTTATAGTAAAGTACATAGTTTTTAATTAAAATCACAATCCCTCCAGCCACTAATAATGCGGAGGAGAACTTCCCTGCGGAATATCCCAAAAACCATGAATACACAAAAAGACCACATAAAATTATTACTGCAAATACAGATAAAATCACAGCAATTTTAAATTGTCTAACTTCGTTTTTCAAGTATAATACCCCCTTGTATTACAGATCCATCTGGCATTTCTCCATTTAAATTGCAGTTTTTCTCCACATAATTTTAGCATTATGTTTTTACAACAGCTTTTGGCTTTTTTACCTCAAGATGCTGCTTCTTGTCATATTAGGTTGCTTCTCCGATTAAGTCTTTTATTTCCATAATAACCATCTTTCTGTTATATTATAATTATATTCTGAATAAATTTTACACTAACGACAATAAGTTTCAGTTTAGTAATTTATGTCACTATTGGTGTCACAAATTCTAATTTGTCGAGTTATATAATCTAAACTAAGTGACGCTCCGAATGATAACATTTCAGACTCGCTCCGGTATCCGCTTCGCTACGCCTAATGCGCTCGCTTAGAATTTATCATTCGTAGCTGATACCTTAAATTTGTGAAAATAACAACCCGAATACCAAATTAAAGGCAGCCACAACCACCTGCCCCCATGTGGCTGATGTGTTTGTTTGTGACGACTTATCAATCAAACAGCCGGAACTAATAATGCCTAAGCGAGCGCATCAGGTTTTTCGTCAGCAAAGCCATATTACAATAGCATCTTACAGAAAAACCGTAGCGAGTCTGGACATTTATTAGTGAAGGCGTGACTTAGTAAGTTAACAACACATTAGCCCAACAACTTAGAATTTTATATTTATTTTTTTTCATCTACCTCACACTCCTATTCCTAAAAGGAATTATAGAACTCATACAATCTATATATGTCATTCCTTGTTGTCCCCATTCTTATACCTCGTTGCATTCATTATTTTCATAGCTGCCCTCCTTTCAATAATCAAAACAACGGTGCCAAAATACTTAGTAGTTCTATCTCTCCCTTCCTGATAAAGTATTGCAGGACGAGCCAAAAGCTACAACACAAAGTGTACATAAAGATAGCAACATTAATACTTTGTATCTTCTTGTCATTTTTAATACCCCTTTACTCCAATGGTTTATAATCATATAATATATTAAAACCGTTCAAATATCAACAGACTTCAAAGTCCGATTTGGATATATTGTACAAGTTTATATAAGGAGGATAGGCAATTTTGTACTATAATTTAGCTTCATTTGGAGAAAAACTTAGAAATATAAGAGAAAAACTGCATCTAACACAAAAACAGGCAGCGGATATGGCTTATGTGGATGAAAGAACCTTAAGAAGAACAGAGCAGGGGCAAGTCATACCTAAATTAGAAACACTTGAGGCTCTGTCAGTTATCTACAAGACTGACTTGGTTTCAGCCATCATAGAGAGCCGCATAAATGACTATTCTATATTATTGAAAATGCAGAGGGGTGTAGATCTTAAACTAATAAATGAAGAAACTTTGAATTTTGATAATGAATTAAAAATACTTGAAGAGATGAGCGATGAGATTGAAAATGAGTATTACAGGATGATTATTACCCGATTCAGATTATTTCTTTACGGTATCAAGTATTATAAAAATAAAGAGTATACAAATGCACTAGAAGCTTATACAAGCGCCATAAGGCAGACTTTAAGTGGCTTCACCTTGGATAATTACAGAGAATATGAATTCTCATCAATGGAAATAAGGATACTTATGGATGTAGCCCTAGTATTTGATAAACTGGAACAACACGAAAGATATAAAGATATATTGGCGTTTTGTTTTGAACTGTGTGGTGAAGATAGTGAAATATACCCGAGAATATGTCATAATCTTGCAGCTATTTACAGGTATAATGAAGAGTTTATCAGAGCTCTTGACTATACCTACAAAGGAATTAATTCCTGCAAAAAAAATATGTTTTCCGATACTTTGGCTGTGCTGTATTACGGTAAAGCCTTTGCTGAATGTAAGTTAGGTGATGAAGAGTACAAACATTCTATTAATACAGCTTTAACCCTGTGCAAAGTATTTGGGCAAACAGAGCTACAAGAGAAGATAATATATAATTGCAAGAATGTCTTAAAAATTGCTGTCACCTTCAAATAGAATGTGACAGCATTTTTCGTATTAAACCTACATTTTTAGTAATAAATTTCTCGTAAATATTTTTTTAATTATATTAGCCATAGTAACCTCCCTCTATAATGTGATATTTATTAAGCATATACTCTACTCTATTATAAAATACAACTTCATTATTCTTCATATCACAAATTTTAATATTAAAACCTAGGTTATCTTCAAATGAGTGCAGGACAACTTCAGCTTTCTCAAAATTATAAGTTTTATTTTGAAGTATCGGTCTATCCTTAAATGCAACGATTTTAAGGAGATTCCCACATTCCCATACCAAGCTGTCATTTACTAGTTCAGTTAAGAGTCGTATATCATTTGGTGGGATTTCAATAAAATAATCTCCTATCTCATTTTGAGTGACAAAATATAGTTTGTCGATTTTTTTGTCTAACTGATTTAATGACATTAATTTATCTATTGATTTGTCCAAATGTACTATTACATAATAATCCTGAATAATGCTTAATAAAATATCCCTTTGAATATCTAACCATAATTTATATTCGTCAACTAAGCTGGTACTTTGAGTATTCAAATACAGCGTAAACTCAGAATCATCCGCATTTTTCCCAAAATATATACATTCAAAAATATCTAATTTATTATCTGCTGATTTGATTAACAATTGCTTTTCCTCCCTCTTTCCCTAAAAATGAACCAAATGTTCCTCCAATCATTTGTTCTTTTGGCTTACATAACGCTTAGGTTTATGTAATATAAGTCCTTTCTCATCATGCGTTGAATTCTGCATTATGAAAAAGGGGTGAATATTTGTCATTTAGTAGTCTTGACTCAGCAAAAAATCCACTAAGTGTACGATTTTTACACCGTTTACATTTCCAGTGGCCAATTCGTCCAATGTCACAACATACTTAGAGTAGTGATCCTTGATAGCAAGGAGATTGGCTATTTCCCGGTCAGATTCTTCGGGCAGCTTACGGCATACCTGAACGTAGATACGCTCGTCACGCTGCAATGCTACAAAGTCAATTTCTTTCGTTTCTTTTTTCCCTATATATACCTTATAACCTCGACGACACAGCTCAAAATATACTACATTCTCCAACATAGCTGCGATTGACTTCGGATTAAATCCCATGATGCAATATTTTAGGGATGCATCTGCCAGATAAAATTTTTCCTGGGTCTTCAGTACAGATTTCCCTTGCAAATCATACCGCTGACAGCGATAGACCACAAACGCCTTTTCTAACCAGCTCAGATAGTTATATACCGCCTCCACCGACAGGGAACGCCCCTCGCTTTTTAGAAACTTAACAATGGCATTTGCAGAAAAGGTCTTGCCAACATTTTCCACGATATACTTTACACAACGGTTAAATAAATCAAAGTTCGTAATGTTGTGCCGTTTTGTAATATCGTTCGTGACAACAGAGTTATAGATGCCCTCTACAATCTGATAGGAGGAACGTTCGTCAAAGCTGCCTAGTGCCACAATGGGGAAACCGCCCAATCTCAGATATTCGTTTAACAATTCCTTAGGAGAGCGGGAATCTGATTTTTTGAATTCCAAATACTCAGCAAAGGATAATGTATAAACCGGAATGGAAATGTAGCGCCCCGTCAGGTAAGTGGATATTTCTCCTGCCATCAGCTTTGAATTAGAGCCGGTTACATAAATATCGGTGTTGGCATTTTCAAGCAGACTATTGACCGCTTTTTCCCAACCTTCAACTTCCTGTACTTCATCCAGCAAAAGGTAGTACCGCCCTTTATCGGTCATTTTTACCTTTATACCGTTATACATATCTTTGTCTGTCATACCATCGTCAAAATCCTCAGATGTATAACGCATACTAATAATATGGTCTGAGGCAACCCCACTTTCAAGCAAATCATCCCGCAGCATATCTAGAATTGTAGATTTGCCACAGCGCCTGATTCCTGCTAATATTTTCACAATTGGAGCATCCCGATAAGTTCTTAGCGTATTCATATAGTTTGACCGGATAATCATGTCGCTTACCTCCTTCACCTTTACTCATATTATACCGAAAAAACTCAAAAATATCTATAGTTTTTACTTTAAATCCGTAAAAACTTATTGAATATCATAACATTTTCATACTTATTCTATAAAAATTAATGGGAGTTATGTCGTATACCAATGCATTGCTTTCTGCTCTCCTTATAACAAGTGTTATATTCTTCATATCACGCTCCCTTCAGATTCGAAGTCAACATAGGCACCCTTGCCTTCGGCGCATCCTTCCCACTACTAGGGCGGATTAGGGACTTTCACCCTTTAGAAACGTGCGCCGCAAGGCACACAGCAAAAGGATGGAATTCCCTCTTGGAGATTTCCATCCTTTATTAACATAGAAGATTCTTATTTGCATATGTTTGTAAACAGCATAAATTTTAGTTTCCCATGCTAAATACTTTATACAAGAATCTAAGACAATTATAGTCTACTAATATAATCGCTAGAATTGAAATTGTGATAATAATAGTGCGTAAAATTTTCTCAACTTTTGTTTTTCCTAAGTATCTATAACTCAAATTTATCATTGTACGTATAAAATAACCAAAGGCAATTATAACAATGGGAAATAGTAATAGTTCATATTTGCTACCCCATCGATTAATATTTCCTAATGCATCATAATGTAAAGGGACTTTACTACTGGTGAATGGCAACAAGCATACAGTGACTACAAGAGGAAGAATTGTTATGATACATATTAACCGATGTATGATTATTTTACTATTACTTTCTGACTTCCTTTCTATGTCAGACGTTGATATTTGGCTACAAGGATTAACCATTCTATAATACCTCCTTACTCTGGTGGTTTATAGTCATATCATATATTAAAACTGTTCAAAAATCAACGGACTTTAAAAACTTAGAGCAAGGAAACCTACACTTCCTTGCTCATTGTAAAATATCCAAGTTTTTTATAGCCGCGTTTCTCATATACGGAGATGGCATTTTCATTCTCTTCTTCGACTTCAAGCTTGTATCTCACAGCCTGTCCTTTGTACTTTTCTTCTATGAAGCAAAAGAAGCTGCTACCTATACCAAGCCCCCTAAAGTCCTCTTTGATATACAAATCCTCTATGAAAATGAGGAGGCCTCCGTACTCCGTGGTGTAACTCTTTGCAACCATAGAATAGCCTGCAATCTCTCCATTTTCTTCGATTACATAGCCCTCTATATACGGCAGGTCTGAAAGACAGTCATCTATGTCCCTATAGAGAATCTCATCTGAGGCTGTATGCAGCACAGCATCAGAATCATAGAACACTCTCATCATCTTAAATATTTCTTCCCTGTCACAAGCCCTAAAATCTCTTATTAACAAAACAACCTCCTATAGCAGGCAGGCTTCATCCAAGGTCCTTGAATAAGCCGGCATAAATTCTCTTAAAAATATCTCCACCTCTTCTAAGTTAAGCTCCTTAACCGCCTTGAATGTAGCCTTTTCAGCCTGTAAGAACTCGTTATTCCCAGCCTGTTTTTCATCAAGGCATTTGATATAGGCTGAAAGCTTGTCTGCAGCCTTAACCAGAGCCTTTTCATAGCTATACTCATCTGATGGCTCTAATATCTCCTCGTATTCATCCCTTAAGTCCTCAGGCAGGATGGAGAGAAGCTTCTCACAGGCGGTATGCTCAATTTCCTTGTAAATGCTCTTTATATCACTGTTAAAATACTTCACAGGAGTAGGCATATCTCCTGTAATTATCTCTGTTGCATCGTGGTAAAGCCCTATGAGTGCTGCCCTGTCAGCATTTAACACCTTGCCAAGCCTCTTGTTTCCTATGGTACAAAGGGCGTGAGAGAGCAGGGCTACTTCAAGTGAATGCTCGCTTAGGTTTTCTTCTCTGGAGTTTCTCATCAAAGCCCAGCGATTGATGTACTTTAGCCTTGACATCATAGCAAAAAAAGAATAATCTTCTTTCATTTTCCCTCCTACTTAAGTCCGATGAACTTGGCAATTATATTTGATTCGTACAGAAGATTTAAAAAGAAGTTATTTTCTATCTGCTCCATTGCCTCCTGAACGAAAGGCTTGTCTATAAATACCATCATAAGGGTAAATATCAGCCATACTATAACTAAGCCCTGGAAGATACCGACAATTCCTCCTCCCATGCGGTTTAGCTCATTTAGGACAGGGAGCTTGCTTATTATATTAAGTACCCTGCCAAGCACAAAGAGGCCTACGCTTAAAAGAAAGTACACCGCAATAAAAGTTCCTGAGTTAATCACTATCCCTGTAAGGTAGATGGCAACTCTGTGGTTGACCTCTTTTTGTATGTCTTCCTTTGCCTTCTTTATATGTTCGTTTTTAAGTACATCTGAAACAATCTCTTCTACAGCCTTGTTCTCGGTAAGCATCTTGTAAGGAAGATATATTTCATCCATACTTATACCACTCTCACCTTTTTTTATGCTTTTATCCTTTTTCTTTGTCTGAACCTTTTTTTCAGGCTTTTCCTGTATTTCTTTCTTTTCCTCGCTCTTACCATAATTCTCAAGGGACTTTTCTATCCTTGTAGAAATGGCATTAAAAAACTTCTCATTGTTTCTTAGCTGATTGCTTATAACAGGCGAAATCACAGTGCCTGCAAGGAGAACAACTACAGAGGAGAACAGCCCGAAGACCGTCCTCACCAGGCCTCTCCTGCTGCCTAAGTAAAAGCAGCCGGCAAATATGGCAATCACCATTATCAGTACAAAATTAGACATTCATCCTCCATCCTATTCACTAAGTCTCATAACCTTAAGCTTCTTCCCTACAATGGCATAATACCTGGTTCTGACGCCTGCCTGAGTAAAGCTTGTTATTCCGTCATTAAACTTGTTCTTAAATTTTATATTTCCGTTACTGTCAAAGATTATGCAGTTAGTATCAGAGTAGATCACTATCTCACCGTCATTATAGCTCATTCCCTTTGGATTGATATCCACTTCATTACTATAAACTCTTCCTCCGCTGTAATGCATTGAATACAGTACTATTTTACTATTGCTATCTGCTTCTCCCGTAAGATAATCACTGTCTATGTAGTCATCTTCTATAGCAGAATCACTTGCCACTCCGCCTGTATTTGCCTGTAAAAGAGCACTTTCATCTACCAGAATGGCAAATCCGTTCTTATCCTCCGCTATCCTTTCAATCTTCCCTGCCACCTTCTTCTCCCAAAGGATTTCAGGTTCTTTTTTGGCTGCAAAACACACTATCTTGTTGTCGCCATAAGCGCAGACTGTATTGTTGTCAGCAAATTTTAGCTTAGGAAAGATGGTATCTTCAAAAGGAAAGACTCCCACTATTCTGTCCGCATTCGAATTTTCACCGACCTTGTCAAAGTTATAAAAGGTGAGGGTAGACTTTATTTCATTGTTCTCGGTTTTTACATATTCAGTTACCAGCTTAGAGCCATCCTTTGACATAGCAAGGGAAAGCGCATATCCATCATCCTTTGAATAGGTCTTTATCTCAGCTTTAAGACTGTTATTCTTATCAAAGGGATTGATTAACTGGATGTCATAACCCTTTTCATCCTGCATAAGCACCGCAATCTCTCCCTGCTCCGATATGTCGGTAAGAAGTATGTCATTAAGCATAGTAAGACTTACCTGAGCCGCAGGCACAGACTTATGATTAACTACAAGGATATTTCTTCCGCCAATGTCGGCAACCACAGCATAACCACTGTTAACTGTAATCTTTGGATTTGTCATATTTAAGGCAGCATTCCACTCTATTTCAGCTTTTTCATTATAAATGGATATCCCTTCGCTATTGTAAGAGAGCAGTTTGCCATAATCAGTGGCATAGCCCGCATCCTCAGGCAGAGTTTTTGCTGACTGGGCAGAAACCTCATAACTCTTATATAATTTTTTGCTAAAGAACAGACTCTTTGCGGCAAAGCCTGCAACTGCCACAAGAATTAAGATTAATATGGCTATCCTTATTTTACCGCCTGATGATGTCTGCTCCTCGTCAGGCTCAAAGTCCTCATCCTCAGGAGATGACAAAAATATGGTCATGTTATTTTCATTCAAATCCCTGTCATTAGTTAAATCATTTTCATTCTCTTTATAATCGGACATTATTCACTGCCTTTCAATTCTCGGATACCGGCTGCTTACTTAGCTCAATTACCTCCGCTATGGTAGCGTTAGGATTCTTCTCACTTATATCAACAAGGTTCTTAAGCTTATCGGCATCTACATATTCCTTGCCTAAGAATACTTCATAGTTTTCTGCAATGTAGAGTCTTCTTTGCTTTATGTAGTCTCTTATTCCCGACAAATCGGTTATAACACCTGAAAGCCTGCTCTTATATGCATCTATCTCAGCCTGGTGTGTATTTTTTATTTCATCGGTTACAGCCTGCTTAGTGCTCTCATCAAATACCTTGAGTGCCTCTACTCTCTTTGCGGCAAGGTCGTCAAGCTGAAGCTTTATATCGTCAATCTGTGCATTGTAGTCTTCAAGACCGTACTGGGTATCATCCTTATCTTTTCTTATGCTTTTATTTATTTTGGCAATTACCTTTAGGTTGTTTCTTATTTTGTGTCTTGCATTCTTGCCTGCAGCGATTGTTTCTCTGTATTTTGTGCCTGCAGTCCTAAAGATAATCATATATATACCGCCGAATACCAGTATACAAGCCACATAGATAAGTCCTATGGTAGCCGTGGTTACAGGCTTTGGAAGGAAATACCAGATAAGAGCGGGTATAACTGCAAAGAAAAATACGAAGGTAAGAAGACAGCACAAAAAGTCTCCAAGGCTCCCCGGCGTAAACAAGGTATAAAATATCCCTGAGTTAAAGAAACCCGGTGTCTTGTTCTGCTTATACAGCTTTTTTGTCTCTGCCTTAATCTGCTCATTTGCTTCGTAGAATTCGGCTGTTTCCGCACTTATTCGCTCTGACACCTTACCGTCTCTGTATTTTTCACGCTTTTGGCTGGTTCTCTTTAATAAGCTGTTAAGTTTATCTTCTTCGGTATCAAAGGTTTTTATTATCTCATCACGTCTTTTCTTGGTTGTATCAGCTATTTCCCTCGCTATAGCCTTTTCTTTATCGGCAAGCGCCCTTTCTGTGCTGTCCTCTGCCGCAACCAATTCTTTTTCCCTAAGTTCATTCTGGTTAAGGTCTTTTACTTCATCGAAAATTTTTAGCAGAGTATCTCTGCCCTCATTAAGAATGTTGTTAGCCATACCATTTCTCCTTATAATAATATGATGTGGATGCCATAAGTATATGTCACCCTGTTATAGATCTTCTTGCCGTGATTTACATACATAAGTATATCAGATTAATTGTATAAAGGCACTACCTCAGTCTTTTAAAGACAAGGTTTTTAAGATTTTTTTTCTTTTTTACGGCTTTGTCAAATATATATTAATTAAACTTCTTATTTTTTTAATAATTTGAACACAAAGTAAACACATTTAACCTATATACTTTGTCTTGTAGATGAAGAAAACTTTCCCCAAAGAAATACTTCATCTTCCCCCTCTCATTTAAATGCAGAGCTGCTGTACTTGTACAGCAGCTCTGCTATTTTTAAAGTTCTGTTCTGCCGACAAATGCACGAAGCAGGGTTACTTCATCAACATTTTCAAGGTCTCCCCCTACCGGCACACCGCTTGCTATCCTAGTCACCTTGATTCCCGTTGGTTTAATCAATTTGCTTATATACATAGCGGTAGTCTCACCTTCAAGGCTTGAGCCGGTAGCGATTATTACTTCTTCCACGTCATTGTTTTGAAGCCTTACCATAAGTTCCTTTAACTTGATATCAGCAGGACCTATACCTAAGAGCGGAGAAATCACACCATGTAAGACATGGTAAACTCCGTCATATTTTTTTGTTTTTTCATAAGCAGCCAAGTCCCTTACATTTTCAACCACCATTATCATATTGTGGTTCCTCTCTTTATCTGCACAGATAGGGCAGATAGGAGAGTCTGACAGCGTAAGGCATTCCTTACAATAGCAGACATTTTCTCTGGCTGTGCTTATTGCTCCCGCCAAGGCCTCTACATTTTCTTTTGGCAGGCCTATGATATGAAATGCAAGCCTTCCTGCTGTCTTTGGCCCTATCCCGGGGAGTTTTGCAAGTTCTTCAACTAACTTATTAACCTGTTTTCCATAGTATTCCATTTAGAAAGGAAATCCTCCGCCGAAGCCGCCAAGTCCACCTGTAATCTGATCCATAGAAGCACTGCTTGCCTCCTCAACCTTGCGGAGAGCTTCTCCTACTGCTGCCGCAACAAGGTCTTCTAAGGTTTCGATATCATCAGGGTCAACAACTTCCTCTGCAAGCGTAACTCCAAGTACTTCTCTCTTGCCGTTTAATCTCACTGTAACGACACCTCCGCCTGCAGTTCCCTCGAACTCCTTAGTCTCCATTTCTTTCTGCTTTTCTTCCATCTGTCTCTGCATGCGCTGAGCCTGCTTCATTATATTTCCCATTCCTCCCGGTATTCCACCACCCGGAAATCCACCTTTTTTTCCCATTTTGTTTATTCCTTTCTTATCACTATTCTTCTTATTAAGGGAAGATATTTCCCTTTAAGCCCAGTTAGGCATATACTATAGTTTATCTCATTTAATCCTCATATGTCAATAATCCCGGGGGAAGTAAATTTTCTAGGTATTTAGAAAAGGAAAGCCACGAATCTCTTCGGGCTTTCCTTATTATGGCAGGTTATATTTTTTTAGAAAAATTAACCATAGACAACTGTGAAAACAAATCCAGCAATTCTTTATTCTGATTGATAGATGAATTTACCATATCAGAAATCACCCCACTTTGTATGCCATATACAAATAGTTTATGTGGCATTTTATCATAAAAAATCTTAAGGTTTGTACCCGTAGGTATATCAAGCTTAATTTTATCAAAAAACTCATCAAGAGCCTTCTTTATAACTCTGTGTAGAGGTAAATCATCTTCTTTGCGTGTCTTTTGGTAGGCTGCAATTTTCCTAGAAGGTACAATAAAAGGCTCTCCTTTAGAGAGGAGCTTGATTCCATCCTTAGAAAGCTCATAATCATCCACCCCTTTTTCTTTTGCCATATCGTGTATCCAGCCGTTTTGCCCTACTCCGTATTTATATTTCTGGCGTACATCAAGGAGATGACCATCCTTAAACTCAATATCGGTAAAAGCATTTTCTTTATAAATGCCCTTTTCTGAAAAATATTTTATGTTTGAACGCAACATACCTAATGCTGCTCTCTGCTCGGTAGGGGTATTGTCTGTTGTTGCATTTCTCACACCATCTTCAACCTTTTCTAAAACATCTTCTCCTTCCTTTGTAAAAAAGCTGCCGTCTCTTGCTTCCAAATCCCGCATATCATATCCGGTATATTTGTAAATTTTACCGGCTAAATTCCAAAGTCTGCTCTTTTCAAGACTATACTGTTCAGACTTTCCAAGGGATGAAGCCGAATAACCAATATGTGTTGATAATTTATCAGCATTATTGCCTTGATTCAAAACATTCTCTATCCTTTGTTTTAAGTTGTCGTCTATCTCGCCTAAAACAGAAATTCTATTTGTATATAAATCACTTCTAAAAGTAAGAGAAGCCCCACTCGGTATGTTAATGTCATTTTCTTCGAAGAGTTTAGATACCTGAAAGTCCATATTAAGCCTGTCATGAATGACACTCCTAAAGCTCTCTATCTCTCCATTAATACTAGGCGCTTCATAGCCACGGTATGCATAGTCTATAACAGAATAAACATAAGGTCTACCTCCATTCAAAACTCTCATCTCATTATCATATGCATCCATACGATTTGCTGAAAGAAGATCTCCATCTAAAACCTTATAATGAGAATAGGTTGGGTCAAAGTATTTTCTTTCTATATGTTCTTTTGGGTTAGCAAATGACTTATTTATACGATTTTCTCTTTCGTAAACCTTATCAATTTTATCAGCTAATTCTCCTGACGGTCCCTTATATAAATTTTTAGCTGTTCGCCCTTCCAATTGATAGGAAGGACTACCAGCATTAGGCATAGTAGTCCTTGTAATATCCATATTTATTTCCATTCCTTTCGCTTTGCTCAAGGCACAAAACGTTATGAAAATGTTTCCTTGAGCCTATTTTTTATTTATAATTCTTCTTGTAGGGAACTCGGTATACTACAAATCACGGGGAGGTGAGTGGGCTGTCCGGCTTGCCGGATGACCGCATATTTATATGTGTAGTACGCCTTTTCAAGCACAAATAAGTGTGTCGTTGAACACGTAATCTTATCTTTGTATAAACAATCTCGTTTATGGCTTAGGCGTTCAGTCAATGCCGTCTCTCCCTATAATCTCTAATGAATCTTCTGATTCTGAAAGGAGTCCCTATGGCTTTAAAAATCGTGTACAAAATCTGTTGTGGTATTGATGTCCACAAAACTTTTGTAGTTGCCTGTATCGCTTCTACGAACGATAAAGGTGTCACTTCTTATGAGAGCCACCGGTTTTCTACCTACACGAGCGGTCTGAAAACTTTGTTACAATGGCTACTCAAACGGAATTGCAAGGATGTCTGTATGGAATCCACCGGTAAATATTGGATTCCTGTTTATAATATCTTAGAAAATGACTGTTCGATTGTCCTTGCTCATCCCAAATATGTTAAGGCTATCCGTGGAAAGAAAACTGACAAGAAAGATGCCAAATGGATTGCTGACCTGTTCAAGCATGATCTTGTTGCCGGTAGCTTTATGCCGCCCGCTGACATCCGTCAGCTCCGTGACCTTATGCGTTACCGTTTCAAACTGACCTGCTTTCAATCAAACGAAAAGAATCGTTTGCAGAACTGTCTCACGGTTTCCAATATCCAGTTGGGAAACGTTGTTTCGGACACCTTCGGCAAATCTGCTCAGGCGATACTGGATAAACTTTTGGAAAATCCCGCAGATACCTCTTTTGACCTTGAACCCCTTGTTTACAAAAGTTTGAAAAAGAAACTTCCTGAACTCCGTGACGCTATTGACGGTTATATCACTCCGGAACAAGCCGGCAAACTTAAGGTAATCAAAGCTCATTATGAAAGCTTGGAATCCCGGAAAGCAGAGCTTGAAGAACTCATTCTTGCGCTCGCCGCTCCCTATCAGCAGGAACTTGCCATTCTCCAAACCGCTCCCGGTATCCGTAGCGACTTTACTGCCATCGGAATCATTTCCGAAATCGGTACCAACATGGAGGCTTTTCCTTCGGCGAAACACTTATGCTCATGGGCCGGTCTTACTCCGACCAACAATGAAAGTGCAGGGAAGAAAAAATCTGTCCGGGTTTCCAAGGCCGGATGCTATATCAAACCTTTACTGGTCCAGTGTGCAAATGCTGTTGTTACCAGCAAAAAGCATCCGGAAATTCGCAACCGCTATCTCCGTCTCAAAAAGCGTCGCGGTCACAAGAAAGCAATCATTGCCATTGCAAGAATGCTTCTGACTGCATTATATCATATGCTGAAGAATGGTGAAACCTATAATGCGGAACTTTATCGACAATCCGATTTGCCTCCTGTTGACCGGGAAATCACGGTAGAACAGGCAATTATCATCGCAAGAAATCAAGGTTATAAAATCAAGTCAGCAACTGCATAGCCTTAACTTTTAATATTCAATTTTTAAAGCAGCCACCGAAAGATGGCTTGTTTGTCATGCGATTAAGGGAATGGATACCCTCTACTTTTCATTTTCAATCTTTTCACCTACCTAAAATTCCAGTCAGAAGTTATATCATAAGTGTAGTCTACTTTCTTTAGTGACATAATTGCTTTCATAAATAGCCCTCACTTTCTTAAAATAAATTTTGTTTATAGGTCAAATTAACCTATCATTCATTATATCGGATATTTTCTATAAAAATTAAGATAATTAATTAAAAATTTATAATTTCACATTCGCTATTTTTAAATGTTAATAAAAAACCGCCTTAACTTTTGTGGGTTATATATTATTTGTTGTGTATTATGACTAAGTCTATTATCTAAAAAGGAAGAGTCTACATTAGTGCCGGTTTTACGTTATAACCACCAAGACCATATTACTCCACAGTTCCATCCGATAGATTTATAATCCATTCGTCTCCTTCACAATCAAGCCATAATCTATCATCTTCGAGTAGTTTATAATTTGTAATCAATTCTCTAAATCCAAGTTTCCATTTTTCTTTCTTATCACTATAACAAATTAATTCCAAATCACATATTATATAAATAGTATTCTCAATGTCTATTACATCCAGTATAGGCGAAAATAGCAGTTTATTAAATAATATCTCCTTGTTTTCTATATCAATCAGCAATAGGTTCTGCCCTGCTCCTATATAGCAGACATTATTTATATCATCAAATTCAAACATTAAATCTATACCATAAACATTATAAGCTATACCAAATTCAAAAGAATCACCTATACTTATTATTGCGTATCTACTCTGTTCTTCTTCGCAAAAAATAAGCGGTTTTTCTCCTAATTTCTGTTTCATTTCATCAAAGCTATCAAATCTATTTATAGTTACACTATCTTCCATTACATTTCCTTATTCCAGATGCAAAGAATGTTAGGTTATTTCTCAATGTATTAAGAGAAGAAATACCTCTCCCTTAATCCTCATATGTCAATAATCCCGGGGCAACCTTGTCAAATCCTGTCATCCTTACATCGCCGACCTGCTTGGCTTCTTTTTCGAATTTGCACTTAATCTCCACGGATACATGAAGCTTTTCAGCAATCAGCTTCTTTATCAGCTCAAGGTTTTCCTCTTTGTCAAGCCATTCCTTGTCAAATGGCTCATTTACCGCAAGCACAAGAAGGTTGCCACTTTCTTGATAATAAGGCCTTGCGTTGTTTAGTACAGTCTTTAACGGCTGAACCACCTCTTTTGCATTGCTAATGCTGCCAAATGAAGCCGCTATCTTCTTTATGTCATCAGGAAGTGCCTTTGCTGCCTCCTCAGGCTCATTTTCAACAACTTCCTCTGCTTCTGATGGTAGCTCTACCTTCTTTAGTGCAGTGAAATCTCCATTTTCAATTATGGTTTCAAGCTTATTTATCCTTGCAATAAGGCTCTCCCTGTCTTCCTCCATCTCCGGTCTGCACAGCTTGATAAGGGCGATTTCAAGCTCAGCCCTCTTTGAGGTAGAGTACTTAATATCTGCGGATAGCTTGGAAAATATCCTTATGTACCTGTACAAATCATTTTCCTCACCTATCTTTGCTACCTCTTTAAGCTCTGCAAGCTTATCAGAGCTTATCTCTATCCTCCCCGCTGCCGACTTTGACACCCTTAGTAAGAGCAGATTCCTAAAATACCAGGTAAAATCAAGGGCAAACTGGCCTATATCAAGACCGCTCATAGATATTTCCTCTGCCACATCCATACAGGTAGGCACATCTCCCCTTACTATGGCAATGTAGAGCTTGTTAAAAAGGTCGGTATCAACTGAGCCAAGCACCTCTAAGACCTTGTCATAGGTGAGAGTCTCATCAAATGAAAATGAAAGGCACTGGTCAAGGAGACTGAGGGAATCACGCATAGAGCCGTCTCCCTTCCTTGCGATAAACTTCAGTGCCTCCTCTTCATAGGTATTCCCCTCTTTATCCATCAGCTCCTTAAGCCTCTCAGATATTGTTTCTACCGATATCCTCCTAAAGTCATACTTCTGGCATCTTGACTTGATGGTTGGAAGTACCTTGTGAGGCTCGGTTGTCGCCAATATAAAGATAGCGTATTCAGGCGGTTCTTCAAGGGTTTTAAGCAGGGCGTTAAAGGCTCCGCTTGATAGCATATGTACCTCATCTATGATATAAACCTTGTACTTTGTATCTGTAGGGGAATATTTCACCTCTTCTATGACTTCACGCATGTTGTCTACACCGTTGTTGGTAGCGGCATCTATCTCTATTACATCAAGAGTCCTTCCCTCTCCTATCTTCTTACAGGTATCACAGACTCCACAAGGGCTTCCGTCTACTGTATTTTCACAGTTTACAGCCTTGGCAAATATCTTAGCCACACTGGTCTTACCCGTTCCCCTGGTTCCCGAGAACATATAAGCATGCCCGATTTTGTCGTGCTTAATCTGGTTTTTAAGTACAGTCACCACCTGGTCCTGTCCCTTTACCTCATCAAATCCCTTTGGTCTGAACTTTCTATATAAAGCAGTGTACGACATCTCTTCCTCCTGTCTAAACTCTAAAATTATTTTTATATTCTATAACCTTTATTTTAAAAATTTCTTCATCAAAACAATCAATTCTCTCACAGGCAAAATGCCGTAGGATTATTGTCCATAATTCTTGTATTTTAAAATACAATACCCTAAAATACAGCATTTGACCGCGATAATTCATCAAACCATTTTGTATAAACTCTAATATTGTCCTTATTCTTGTAATTATTATACACAAAGTTTAAAATTTGTTTATATTTTTTTATATAAAACGCATAAAAACCTTGTAAATAATCCAATTTATAAGTATAATAACTATAAAGGTATATTCACTTTTTTGCAACCATTATTAATAGATTTATAGGTTGTTAAAAAAGCTTCCAAACTACTTCATCCGTGACATCTATATACATTCTCTAACCGCTGCCTGGCGCTAAGGTGAATAGTTTGAGATTAACTAAGGAAGGTCAAAGTATGGTCAAATCAAAAGTCAAAAGAATTCCAAAAGAACTACAGCTTTTTAAGCAGGGCGAGAATTACTTTGCCTATGAATATTTTGGTGCCCACAAAACTACCAAGAGAAAAAAAGATGGGGTAGTTTTTAGGGTATGGGCTCCAAATGCCAGAAATGTATCAGTAGTCGGTGATTTTAACGGCTGGAACGAATCCGCTTCCCCTTGTGAGCATATTGCTGAGGGAGTATGGGAAGCCTTTATCCCTGATGTGCCTGAATACAGCGCATACAAATACGCAATCACCCATCAGGACTATTCAACACATTACAAAGCAGACCCTTATGCATTCCACAGTGAAACTGACGGCAAAACTGCTTCCAAGGTATATTTTATGGATGACTGTTTTAAGTGGTCTGATGCTGTGTGGCTTAAAAAAAGAGCAGATATATTTAAGCCTGCTCCTATGAATATATACGAGGTCCACGTAGGCTCCTGGAAGGTGCACGAAGACGGCAATCCTCTTAATTACCGTGATTTGGCGGATGAACTTATCCCTTATGTAAAAGATATGGGATATACACATCTTGAGCTTATGCCTATCACAGAATATCCTTTCCCTGCCTCCTGGGGATATCAGGTAACTGGATATTTTTCAGTGACCTCCAGATACGGCGTTCCTGCTGACTTTATGTACTTTGTAAATAAGGCACATAAAGCAGGACTTGGAGTCCTTATCGACTGGGTGCCTGCACATTTTCCAAAAGACGATTTTGCCCTTGCAAGATTTGACGGCACTCCACTTTACGAAGACCCTAATCCATTAAGGGGTGAGCACAAAGCCTGGGGCACACTTATATTTGATTTTGGCAAGGCTGAGGTACAGTCCTTCCTCGTATCAAGCGCAATGATGTTTGCTAAGATGTACCACATAGACGGAATACGTGTAGACGCTGTAGCTGCTATGCTCTACCTGGATTATGACAGACCTGACGGACAGTGGTGCCCTAACGAAAACGGAGGACACGAGAATATTCAGGCCATAGCATTTTTACAGAAATTAAACCACGCTATTGCTACAAAGAGCGAAGGCACTATCATGATAGCAGAGGAATCTACTGCCTGGCCTCTTGTTACCCGTCCTACAGAAAGCGGAGGTCTTGGCTTCCACTACAAGTGGAATATGGGCTGGATGAATGACAGTCTCTCATACATTAAAACAGACCCTTATTTCAGAAAATATGAGCACCAGAAGCTGACCTTCCCTATGATATATGCTTATTCCGAGAATTATATACTTCCTATTTCACATGATGAGGTGGTATACGGAAAGGGTTCCCTGCTAAACAAGATGCCGGGGGACTATAACCAGAAGTTTGCAGGCCTAAGGGGATTCCTTATGTATATGCTTAGTCATCCGGGAAAGAAGCTTACCTTTATGGGCTGCGAGCTTGGTGAGTTTGATGAATGGAACTTTACTAAAGAGCTCGACTGGAATCTCTTAGACTTTGAATCCCACCGCAAGCTTCACGACTTTGTAAGGGATGCGAATCATTTCTACCTCGAACACAAAGCTCTATGGGAAATCGAAGATGACTGGTCAGGCTTTGAGTGGATTAATCCTGATGATGCAGACCACAATATCATTTCCTACAAGAGAAGGGCTAAATCAGGCAGAGAAATCATATTTGTAATCAACTTCTCTCCTGTAACCAGAGAGAACTACTATATCGGTGTCGATAAGAAAAAGCCTTATAAAGAGGTCTTTAATACAGATGATGCTAAATACGGCGGAAGCGGTATCTTAAATGAAGGTAAGCTGACTGCCAAAAAGGGCGAGGTAAATGGAAAAGAGAATTATATTTCCATTACCGTTCCACCTTTAGCTGCGGTTGTAATCGTATAATAATAAATAGGAGGTTTTTCTATGTTAAGAAAAAAAGAGTGCCTTGCTATGCTGCTTGCAGGCGGTCAGGGAAGCAGGCTTTATACTCTTACCAAAAAAGTTGCCAAGCCGGCGGTGTATTTTGGAAGTAAGTATAGGATTATAGACTTCCCACTATCAAATTGTATCAATTCGGACATCGACACAGTCGGTGTACTTACACAGTATCAGCCTTTGGAATTAAATGACTATATAGGAAACGGTTCTCCATGGGATCTTGACCGCAACTACGGCGGCGTACACATCCTTCCACCATACCAGAAGAGCAGGGGAGCTGACTGGTATAAGGGAACTGCAAATGCTATATATCAGAATATAAACTTCATAGAGAGATATGACCCTGAATACGTTATCATCCTTTCAGGTGACCATATCTACAAGATGGACTACAACAAGATGCTTGAGTTCCACAAAGCAAAAGGTGCAGACGTAACCATTGCCGTACTTGAGGTAACTCTTGAAGAGGCTAAGCGTTTTGGTATTCTTTCCACAGATGACAATGACAAGATAGTGGAATTTGCAGAGAAGCCTGCTAAACCAAAGAGTACCAAGGCTTCCATGGGTATATATATATTTAACAAGGACATCCTTGTGAATTATCTTAAGGCCGATGAAGAGGATCCTAAGTCCTCAAACGACTTCGGTAAGAATATCATTCCTACTATGATTGAAGATGGGCGTGGGCTCTATGCTTATCCATTTAAGGGCTACTGGAAGGATGTAGGTACTATCCGCTCCCTCTGGGAGGCAAATATGGACCTCCTCGGTGAAGCACCTGAGCTTGACCTCTCTGATCCGGACTGGAAGATATCTTACCGCCACAACCCTCTCAATCCTCAGTACATCGGTAATGATGCTAAGATATCTGACTCCATCATAGCTGAGGGTTGCGATATAGAAGGTACTGTAATTAACTCCGTTCTTTTCTCAGGTATCAAGGTAGGAAAGGGCACTGTAATTAGAAACAGCGTGATTATGCCAAATGTGGTTATCGGAGAAAATGCGGAGATTAACCACAGCATACTTGATGCAGACTGCAATATCTGTGATAACGCAGTTATAGGTGAAAATGACCCTGATAAGGATATTACCGTAGTAGGTGCGGACATAACGATTGGCGAAGGAAAACAGGTTGAAGCCGGAGTTATGGTTGAGGAAGATATTAAATAAAAGATAAGAAATGAGGTTAATATGGCAACAGCGGGTTTAGTTTTTTCAAATATTCATGATAAAAATGTTTCACAACTGACCAGTGGCCGTACAATGGCTTCTGTTCCGTTTGGTGGAAGATACAGACTGATTGACTTTGTACTTTCCAATATGGTAAATGCCGGCATAACCAAGGTAGGCGTTATCACCAAGTCTAACTACCAGAGTCTTATGAAACACGTGGGCTCAGGTAAGGACTGGGATCTTGCAAGAAAGAATGAAGGTGTCATCATCCTTTCTCCTTTTGGTGAGGCAAGCAGTGGACCGCTTTATACCAACAGGCTTGAGGCTCTTCAGAATTCAGTTACCTTCATAGAGCATTGTGATGAGGACTACTTTATAATGTCGGACTGTGACATAGTGTGTAACCTTCCTTTTGACAAGATTCTTGAATTCCACAAGAGTTCAGGTGCGGATATAACCGGCGTATATGCAGAGAACAAGTCAACAAGGAATATAGAGCGTCCTAGCAGCATATTTGAAATAGATGCAGAGGGAAGAATCACCGACCTTAAGGTTCAGAAATCCATAAGCGGCAAGAAGAATTTCTCCCTCAATGTATGGGTATTTAACAGTCAGCTGCTTAAGGACCTTGTGCGTGACTCTATTATTTACGGTACAGTAAGCCTTTCAAGGGATATAATTGCACCTCGTCTTGAGAAATTTAAGGTAATGGGCTATGAATATACAGGACATCTTACCTGTATAGATACACTTGCCGGTTACTTTGAGGCTAATATGGCTCTTCTTGACAGGGACGCCCGTCAGCAGCTCTTCCACAGTGCAAGCTACCCTGTGTATACCAAGGTTAAGGACTCCGCTCCTACCAAGTACGGTCCAAATGCGAGAGTTAAGAATTCCATCATAGCAGACGGCTGCCGTATAGATGGTATAGTTGAGAATTCCATACTTTTTAGAGATGTAAGTGTAGCTCAGGGTGCAGTTATCCGCAACAGTATAGTTATGCAGGACTGTGTTCTCGAAAGAAACTCAGCCATCGACTACCTTGTTATGGACAAGCGTGTAGTGGTTCGTGGCGGAAGATACTTAAGCGGCTGCGAGGGACATCCGTTCTTTATTGATAAGAACTCCGTACTCTAAATAACTTAAAGAGTCCGATAGTTTTTCTCTCGGGCTCTGTAACCATATATAAAGGGAGGTCAATATGGCTGGAAAGAAGCTTAAGAATAAAGAAGCAGACAAGAAGGCTGCTGAGGCTGCCGTAAAGGAAGCGGTTAAGGAGAAATCCGAGGTAATGGTATTGCCTGAGAAAAAGGCAGAACTAAAGGTGGTGGAGACAAAGGCTCCGGTAAAGGATGCCAAGCCTGTGGCAGAAGTTAATGCTTCCGATGTAAAAGAGAGCAAGGCTTTGGAAGATGTTAAGCCTGTAAAGAGAGGACGCAAAAAAGCTGAGGAAACCGATAAGCCTGTAAGGAGAGGCCGCAACAAGGCTGAGGAGACCGCTAAGCCTGCTAAGAGAGGCCGTAAAAAGGCTGAAGATAAAGAAACAGAGGAACCAAAGAAAGCTGATAAAAAGACTGCTAAAAAAGAAGCCAAAGACACGGAAGTTAAGGCAGAGAAAAAGACCAGAAAAACTGCTAAGACTGCTTCTAAAACAGAGGTAAAAGAGCCTGCTAAAAGAGGCCGTAAAAAGGCTGAAGCAAAAGAGCCTGCTAAGAGAGGCCGTAAGAAAGCTGAGGTAAAAGAAACAAAGGATAACGTGGAACAGGTGGCTGCTATGATTAATAAAGAAATCACCAAAGAAGTTAAAAAGTCAAAGAAGGCTGCTCCTGAAAAGAAGAAGATACTTTTTGTGGGCTCTGAGGTTCTTCCATTTGCTGCCACAGGCGGCCTCGGAGAAGTTCTTGGAAGTCTTCCAAAGGCACTTGCTGCAAGAGGCGACTATGACGTAAGAGTTATGATGCCTTATTACAGTGATATCGGTGAACAGTATAGGAACTCTGCTAAGTATCTCTGCAACTACAATGTAGGCCTTTCCTGGAGAAATCTCTACTGCGGGCTTTTTGAGTTGAAGCAGGATAACGTGACCTACTACTTCATCGACAACGAATACTACTTCCACCGTGACGGACTTTATGGCTTCTACGATGATGGTGAGAGATACGCCTTCTTCTGTAAGGCTGTAATGGACAGCTTCTACTTCATAGACTTTATGCCTGACATCATTCATGCAAATGACTGGCAGACTGCCCTCATACCTATATACAACAACAGTAAATACCACTATGACATTAAGCTGATATTTACCATACACAATATCGAATATCAGGGACAGTATGACTTAAAGATACTTCCTACCGTATTTGACCTTCCACCTGAAGCAGGTGCTTATGTAGAGTATGAAGGCTGTATAAACCTTGTAAAGGGTGCGATTGAGACAAGTGACTGTGTGACAACAGTCAGCGAGTCCTATGCTAAGGAGCTTGAAGACCCTGCCTTTGCACACGGACTTCAGGATATGATAAAGAAAAATAACTGGAAGACCAGAGGAATACTTAACGGTATAGATGCAGAGGGCTATGATCCTGCTACAGATACAGCTATTGCCCACAACTTTACTTCTACTGATTTCTCCGGTAAGGTTCAGGACAAGCTTGAACTTCAGAGGCTTGCAGGGCTTAGGGAAGATGCAGGAGTGCCTGTAATAGCCATCATATCAAGGCTTGTTGCACATAAGGGACTTGACCTCATTACCAAGGCTATGGAAAATATCGTAAGAAACTGCGAGGTGCAGCTTGTTGTGCTCGGTAAGGGCGACAGAAAGTATGAGGACTACTTCATCTGGCTGCAGAATCAGTATAACGGCAAGGTATCAGCAATGATTACATACAACAAAGACCTTTCAAGAAAAGTATATGCCGGTGCTGATATGTTCCTTATGCCTAGCAAGGCTGAGCCTTGTGGCCTGTCACAGATGATAGCCTGCCGCTACGGTACAGTGCCTATCGTAAGGGAAACCGGCGGTCTTAGGGATTCGATAGTTGACTGCAGCTACGGTGAAGGCAACGGCTTCACATTTGCTGACTACAATCCTGATGACATGGCAAATGCTATCTACCGTGCAATCGACCTCTACTACAACAATCCTGAGGGCTGGGACAAGCTTCGTAAGTACATTTCTACCATTGACTTTAGCTGGGCTAAGTCTGCTGATAAGTATGATGAGATGTATAGCTGGCTTTTAGGAAGATAAGAAGCTAATGCCGGTGAGCGGATATCCTTTTAGCGATTTATGGAAATATCCGATCAATTAAAATTTGATGTATAAAGGCTTAGGCCTTCCTTTCAAAACACCTTATTCATATAGTGTAAGCTGTATGATGAGGTGTTTTGCTTGCCATACCACCTCTGATAAGGCTTATATTATCCGTATACACTGCATGATACAAGTGTCAAAAGATAACAAATTCTCTTACAAACAAGCCCAATCGAATTATTATGCTTTTGACACTTATACCAATATATTAAAGACAGGTAAAAGTGACGATTTTTCATAAAAACTTGCTTTTATCCCAAATCTATGTGATAATTAAGGTTAGCGTATTATGAATTAATATACATAGGGATAGTCCCTAAGAAATGAGGTCACTGTGTCTAATAAAACCAATAAAAAACGTACTACTAAAAAAGAAGTTGCTACTCCTGTGACAAAAGCCAAGGCAGCTTCCTCTGCAAATGCCATAAAAGTGGAAGAGGCGATTGTAGATAAGTTATCCAGACATTTTGGAGCTTCATTTGATGAGGCTACAAAGGATCAGGTGTATAAGGCAACCGCAATTACTGTTAAGGATATCTTACTTGCCAAAAAGCGTGAATTTAAGCAGGCTAACAACAAGTCCGGCGGTAAGAGGGTATATTATCTCTGTATGGAGTTTCTTGTTGGGCGTTCACTTAAGAACAATCTCTACAACTTAGGTCTGACTGATGTATACAAGAAGATACTTGCAAAGCACGGCTACGACTTAGAGGAGCTTTATGAGATGGAGCCTGATGCGGGACTTGGCAACGGTGGTCTTGGAAGGCTTGCTGCCTGCTTTATGGACTCTCTTGCTTCTCTTAACTACCCTGCCACCGGATTCTCCATTCTTTACGAGTATGGACTCTTCCGTCAGAAGATAGTTGAAGGCTGGCAGATAGAGCTTCCTGATGTATGGCTTCCGGGCGGTGAAGTATGGCTCTCGCCTCGTACAGACAAGACTTTCGTAGTAAAGTTCGGCGGACGGATCAATGAAACCTGGACGGATGAGGGACTTGTTACCGAGCAGGTGGACTGTGAAGAGGTTGAAGCCGTTCCTTATGATATGATGATATCAGGAGCTGACAGCAAGGGCGTAAGTGTGCTTAGAGTATGGCGCAGCCGTGATATAGATACCTTTGATATGAATTCCTTCTCAAGGGGTGATTATGCCAGGGCTACCCTCGGCAACAACAAGGCTGAGCTTATATCCAAGGTGCTCTACCCTAGAGACAGCCACTATGAGGGCAAGGAGCTTCGTTTGAAGCAGCAGTATTTCCTTGTGTCTGCTTCTGCACAGAATATAATTGCGGACCATATGAAATACTATCCAACCCTTGATAATTTTGCGGACAAGGTGGCTATCCATATCAATGATACCCATCCTGCCATGATAGTTCCTGAGCTTATGCGTATATTTATGGATGAGCATCACTATTCCTGGGATGATGCTTTTGCCATCATAACCAAGACCCTTGCTTATACCAATCATACCGTACTTGCAGAGGCTCTTGAGAAATGGCCTGAGGATATGATGATGAGGCTCCTTCCTAGAATATATCAGATTATCCACGAGCTTAATGAGAGGCATTGCAAGAGAATCTTTGACAAATTCTCGGGTGACTGGAATAAGTGTGCCCATATGGCTCTTATATCAGGCGGCTTGGTTCATATGGCTAATCTTTCCATCATAGGCTCACATAGTGTAAACGGTGTGTCTGAGCTGCATTCTGAAATACTTAAGAAGTCTGTATTTAAGGATTTTTATGATGACACCCCTGAGAAGTTTACCAATGTTACCAACGGCATCGCCCACAGAAGATGGCTCTGCCAGTCAAATCCAAGACTTGCTGCCCTTCTTGATAAGACAATCGGCGGTTCATATAAGAAGAATGGTCCTGAACTTATAAAGCTGCTTGCATTTAGCAATGACAATGCTATCCTTGACAAGCTTACAGAGATTAAGGCTGCTAATAAAAAGGATTTTGCCGAGCTTTTATATCACGATTCAGGCATTAAATTAAATCCTGACTCGGTATTTGATGTTCAGGTTAAGCGCTTGCATGAGTATAAGAGACAGCTTCTTAATGCACTTCAGATTATCGCCCTTTACCTTGACTTAAAGGACAATCCTAACCTGGATATAGTCCCACAGACCTATCTTTTTGCTGCAAAGGCTGCTCCGGGCTATGACAGGGCTAAGTCCATCATAAGGCTCATCGTTGACCTTGGAGAAGAGATAGCTAAGGATCCTGTAATCAGCAAGAAACTTCAGGTGGTTTTCCTTGAGAACTACAGGGTAACTATGGCCGAGCAGATTATGCCTGCCAGTGATATATCTGAGCAGATATCCCTTGCAGGTAAAGAGGCTTCCGGCACCGGTAATATGAAGCTTATGATAAATGGTGCCATTACCTTGGGTACTCTTGACGGAGCAAATGTGGAGATATCAGAGGCTGTAGGTAAGGATAATATATATATCTTCGGCATGACAGACAAAGAGGTGGAGGACAGGTGGCGTGACGGTTACAACCCTTATAAGTACTATGAGGAGAACCACCGTCTTAAGAGAGCCGTAGATTACCTAAAACAGGGTATCAACGGCAACGACTTCTCTGATATCCACCGCTACCTCCTGGTAGGAGACCACGGAATTGCAGACCCATACATGTGTCTGGCTGATTTTGGTGACTACTGCAGGGCAAGGTATGAAATGTTGAACGACTATAAGAATCAGAGAGAATGGGCTAAGAAATCCCTTGTAAATATCGCCTCTGCGGGTAGATTTGCAGCTGATACAGCTATTAAGAAATATGCTGATGAAATCTGGGGAATCAAGCCTATAAAGTAGGTAACAATGTTTAGACTTTGGGCAAAAATAATAGATGCAGGGAAGATAGTTAAAAATATGACAATTGAAAACAGTGATTCTTCCCTGAACAGAACTAAAAAAATCTTTCATGCAATAGATGAGGCTTGCTATGCCTATGACCTTAGCAAGCCTCTTTGGCTGGACAAAAATATTAGTGAATTTAAGAAAAGCAGCAAAACCAGATTCACAAAGGATAACTTTGTAGACGAAATTGACTTTGACTACCTTGAGATTGAAGTAATTGAAGAGGACTAAGATAAAATAAAGAATCCTTTTTGCGGGATTCACCATATGTGGTGGCGCATAAAAGGATTCTTTATTATTTGTTTAATTAGAAGTTTTTGATGACATTTCCTATTAAATCTCCCTTACAAGCTCCTTCATAAGCTTCACTGTATGCTCAATAGCCTTCATTTCAAATTCGCTATAGTCTACCTTGGCGCTGCCATCTGCCTTATCTGAGATTGCTCTCACAATGATGAAAGGTATGTGGTTAAGATATGCAGCATGAGCTATTCCACAGCCTTCCATCTCTGTACAATAGCCGTTAAATGTATCTACCAGCCAGGTTTTCTTTTCATTAGTGCTTACAAATTCATCTCCGCTTACTACCCTGCCTATGAAGCATTTGATATCAGGATTTACCTTGTTACAGATGTCCTTAGCCTTGGCAGCAAGCTCCATATCCGCTGTAAAGGTAGATGTCTCCATCCTAGGTATCACACCTTCCTTGTAGCCAAAGCCCGTCACATCAAAATCGTGGTAGAGGGCATCGCTTGATATTACAATATCTCCAACCTCAAGCTCATTGTAGAGACCTCCTGCAACTCCGGTGTTGATTACCCTGTCTATCTTAAAGTCATCTACAAGTATCTGGGTACAGATAGCTGCATTTACCTTACCTATACCGCTTCTAACTACAACCACATCCTTGTCAAAGAGCTTACCCTTTAAGAAGTTCATGCCTGCCTTCTTGCTCTCTATGACCCTGGTCATCTCAGTCTTAAGCTTAGCTACCTCTTCTTCCATAGCACCTATTATACCTGTAATCATCTTGTCTCCTTATTATCAAAATAACTTGATTGCTATTTACACATCATCGGGGAATGACCTCCCAGGGCTTTATATGATACAATCCCTGTATCATTTAAACACCTTGTCAAACCAGCCTGTTCTTCCCTTAGAAGGGTCGTAGTTCTTTGCAGCCACATCATTTAAGAATGATACTATATCATCTGAAAGCCCAATCCTGTATAACTTTGTACCTCCGTCTTCCTCTCTTATAGCCAGATAGTTCTCCTTGGCAGTAGTAAAGCAGGTAAGCCTGGATACACCCATATAGAACCTGTCAGTACCGTCTACAAAGTCAATCGTATATCCATAACTATCTCTCATGGCAGCTGAGTTATACTCGCTTTGGTCAGCCTCAACTCCTGAGATATCCGCCTCCTGAAAAAGGTTAATAAGCTTTTCGGTCTCTTCTTCGTCCAGTGAAAATCCAAGAGCCACTCCGTTTTTATCAGCAGAAAGAGAGCTAACCTTTGCCTTGGTCACTTCTTTTGCAAACAATACATTATCCAGCTTTATGCCACCTTCAACACTTCCTGCTTCAAGGGTGAATTCACTAGATAATTCTGCGTTTTTTCCTCCACGCATTCCTTTACTGCCACAAGCACATAGGGTGCTGATTGACAGGCTTAAGCAAATTAAAACTAATAATTTTTTCATACGCCATCCTTTTCGTATTACTCCACTACCTTCATCACAACCTTATTCTTTCCGGACTTCTTGGCCTCATACAGCATCTCATCTGCAAGGCTCATAATCTCTGACTTGACCACTATTCTCCCCGGATTGGATATGGCTATTCCGACGCTTATACTTAATGTACCCAGCCTCGTATCTATGTTATTGATACCCAGTTCAAGCACCTCATTCCTTATCTTTTCACCCAGGGCAAGGTTTTCTTCCTCAGATAGCCCCATACAGGCACTGATAAACTCCTCACCGCCAAAGCGGGCTGCGATTCCGTCGTTTTTGATAATATTATTGTTTATAACACCCGCAACCTTCTTAAGGGCCTCATCTCCCTCAAAATGGCCATAGGTATCGTTGAATTTCTTAAAGTCATCTATGTCAAACATAAAGACACTGACAGGCTTGTCTGCCTTATCCGCCTCAATACGAAGCTGATAGAACTTCTCAGTAAACTCCCTTCTGTTACTTATCTGTGTAAGGGCATCTATTCCTGCCATCTTGCTAAGCCTACTGTTAGCTTCTCTTAGCTTTTCCTGAATCTCCTTATTTCTTTCTATCTCAGTTTCAAGCTTTTTTGCATGAACAGCATTGTTAAGAGCTATCACAAGATAAGGCTTTAGCTCCCTTAAAAAGTCGATAGTTTCAGGCCTGTATGCATTTTCAAATCTACTCTGAACTGAATAAGCACCTATAACTTTATCCCCTATCGTAAGTGGAATAAAGAGAGCTGATTTCATTGTCCCCTTGGCAATCTCATAAATACTGTATGTTTCATAATCGAAATGAGGCGTAAACCCTTCATCCTCCGAGGTTATTATGCTATTGGTCATACAGCACCTTACAAAGGCGCTTTCCTTACTGTCAAGACTTACTGTGAACTCAGCATTTTCCTTACCCATATTGTAGCAGAGTAAGGAGCGCAACTGATTATTCTCCGGTTCTGCTGACATGATTATAAAAGCGTCTACAGGTATATTTTCACGCATGTTCTTGTAGATGAGATTGACCACCTCGTTTAGATTGGTCGAGGAAGTAAGCTTGATTCCTATTTCGTGAATCATTTTGAATCTGTCATAGGTTCTCTGAAGCTCGTTTTTATTACGTATTGCTTCCTTTGCAACCAGCTCAAACTCTTTATTTTTGTCAACATTAAAGCGAAGGCTTTCTCCAAGCTTAAGCAAGCTCTCAAATATCTCAAGTGACTCAGCCTTTTTCTGCCTGTTTAATTCAAATTTATTTTCAAGAAAAGTTTTATAATTACGCTGTATTTTATCGGCCTTATAGGTATCTCCCTGCTTTATATAATAATGCCTTAAATAGTCATAAATCATCGGCTCACTTATTGGTTCTTCATCTGTTGCCATCTCTTCAATCTCTAAAAGCACCTCAGCAAAGAAATCAAGATCTAAGCCATGTACATGGCAGCCCTCCACAAATGAATATAGTACGGCTATTTTATATATTCTCCTCTCTTTAGCTCTTGCCAAAGCTTTGGAGAATTCCTCTTTTGCCCTGATGTAGTCCTCTATCCAAAAAAAGTAAGCCATAAGGCCAAGATAGTACACATAGGCAACTTCTGCACTAAGTTTCTCACCATCTATGGCCTCAAGCTGCTCTAAGATATCCTGAATCTCATCCACATTAGGGTTCTCAAGCATTGTTACTGATGACATGATATCCGACAAGATGTGCACTATTTTTTCGCCAAGCCTAAAGTAATCTTTGTCTGCGTCAGCAAAGTATATCAGAGCAGGCCTTAGATGCTCGACGGCCTTTTCATATATTCCTAAATTCAGAAATATCCTTCCGATATTGCCATATGCCGCAGGTAATATATTCCTTAATCCATGTTCCCTTTCATTATTTATCGCGCTATAATAGTATTCCATAGCCTTTTCATACATACCAAGCATAAAGTAGGCACTTCCTATCATATTATAGTCAAACGAAAGCAGTTCCCATTCCTGAAGCAAGGCCGCTATTTCCACAAGCCCGCTTCCTTTTTTAATAACCTCTGACGGATTCCCTCGTCGTATGAACAGATAAACCTTTGCTGTTTCCACGCTCGCACGCCAGACATAGTCTTCCTTATATCTGATGGTTTCCGTAAGTCTGTCAAGTAGCTCATTTGCCCCTTCTGCATTTAACAAGATGTCTGATATAAGCTGTTTGTGAATATTCTCTGCCTTTAATGAAATATAATTATCTATATTCATATTATTCCCCTAACGCCTGTCACAAGAGCTATAAACCAAATATCCAAACTTAAACATTAGGCAGCAACACTCATCGCATTACTGCCTATATTGCCTTTAGATTTCAGATATGTCCTTAATAAGCTCGCCCGCCTTGGTATCTTGAAGTTTCTTAACCATCTTGTAGAAGGTATCAAGAGGCACGCCATGCATCTGCTGCTTCTGTCCGCGGACTGTAATGGATACTGTCCTTTCTTCTTTCTCTTTGTCTCCTACTACAATGATGTAAGGATCCTTCATTAGCTTGAAGCCCTTAATCTTTTCATTCATGTTCTTATCGTCATAGTTGGCTTCTACCCTTATGCCCATCTCAAAGAGGGCATCCTCAATCTCCTTAGCATATTCATTATGCTCTGTTCTGATAGGTACGATAGCCACCTGATAAGGGGATATCCAGAATGGGAAATCTCCCTTGTAGTTTTCTATAAGTATACCGATGAATCTTTCAAATGAACCAAAGATAGCTCTATGTATAACCACAGGCTGCTTGATGGTTCCATCGCTGTCCTGATATGAAAGCTCAAAATTGTGTGGAAGCTGGAAGTCAAGCTGGATAGTACCACACTGCCATTCTCTTCCGAGAGCATCCTTAATCTGAAGGTCAATCTTAGGGCCGTAGAAGGCTCCGTCTCCTTCATTTACCTCGTAACCGCCCTCGCCGTACTTCTTGTCAAGTATCTTCTTAAGCGCTGCCTCAGCACGGTTCCATACTTCTATATCTCCCATAAAGTCATCAGGACGGGTTGAAAGCTCAGCCCTGTATGTGATGCCAAAGGTGTTATATATCTGGTCTGCAACCTCCATTACGTCAGCAATCTCTTCTTCTATCTGAGATTCCATTACGAAGGTATGGTCATCATCCTGTCTGAACTCCTGAACTCTGAAAAGTCCATTAAGCTGGCCTGACTTCTCTTTTCTGTGAATAACGTCTATCTCGTTATATCTGATAGGAAGCTCCTTGTAGGAATGAACTGTTCTCTTGTAGGTAAGCATCGCATTAGGACAGTTCATAGGCTTTGCTGCATAGGTAGAATCTGAATCAAGCTCTATATTCTGTAAGGTTCTCTGTGTAAGGTCATCATCAAAGCCCGGTACGATGAACATATTGTTTACATAATGAGCCCAGTGGCCGCTTATGAGCCATAGCTTACGGTTGTTGATGACAGGAGCTGATATTTCCTGATAACCGTGCTTAACGTGTATCTTCCTCCAGAACTTGATAAGCTCCTGATACAGCCTCCAGCCTCTTGGGAGCCAGTAAGGCATACCCGGTGCAGTCTCATTGAACATAAAAAGGTCAAGCTTTGGTCCAAGCTTCTTATGGTCTCTCTCAAGAGCCTCCTTAATGAGGTTAAGATGTGCCTTAAGCTCATCCTTTGTGGGGAAGGCATAGACATATATTCTCTGAAGCCTGTCTCTCTTCTCGTCACCTCTCCAGTAAGCACCTGAAGCGGACTTCACCTGAAAGGCTACATTTAGAAGCTCTGCTGAGTTATCAATATGAGGCCCGCGGCAAAGGTCGCAGAAATCATCTCCTGTGTTGTAGGTAGAGATGATGGCATCCTCAGGAAGGTCATTGATTATCTCAACCTTAAACTTCTGGTCCTTGAACTTCTCAAGGGCCTCTTCCTTGGTAAGCTCTTTTCTTGTCCAAGTCTCTTTACGCTTAAGGATTTCGCGCATTTTATCTTCAATAACCTTGTAGTCGTCCTCTGTCACTGCCCTTGGAAGTACAAAGTCATAGTAAAAACCATCTTCTATCTGTGGTCCTATAGCAATCTGAACGCTGTCACCAAATATCTCAAACACTGCCTTTGCAAGCACATGTGCTAAAGAATGGCGGTAAACCTGTAAAAATTCTTCTCTTTCCATCTTAAATCTCCTTGTAATTTCGCCTAAAGCAAAACTAATATAATCATAAAATGCCTATCTGATTTATTATACACCTTTTTTATCATAAATACAAATCTGAAAATCCCATAAATCCAGCCCAAGCCTGGTTTAATAACAGGTGTATATAAGCCTTTTTAATTTCTTCTTGCTGCCCTCTTTCTTGCAAGAGGATCAAGGATCTTCTTTCTTATTCTGAGTGTCTTAGGAGTAATCTCAAGCAACTCATCTGTCTCTATGAAGTCAATAGCCTGCTCAAGACTAAGTATCCTTGGAGGAGAAAGCTTTAGTGCGTCATCAGAGCCTGATGAACGGGTATTGGAAAGGTGCTTGGTCTTACATACATTCACCTCTACATCCTCAGCCTTTCCATTCTGTCCTATTATCATACCGCTGTAGACCTTCTCACCAGGTGAGATAAAGAGGGTTCCTCTTTCCTGCGCATTGAAGAGTCCATAGGTCACGCTCACACCTGTCTCATAAGCAATAAGTGAGCCCTGTCCACGGTAGCTAATCTCTCCCTTATAAGGCACATAGCCTTCAAATATAGTATTGATGACACCGTTTCCCTTGGTATCTGTGAGGAATTCACCTCTGTATCCTATAAGTCCTCTGGATGGGATGATGAACTCAAGCCTTGTGGTTCCGCTTGCGTTGGTGGTCATATTTCTAAGCTCGCCCTTACGCTCTGAAAGCTTAGATATAACTGCTCCCGAGAATTCATCTGGTACATCTATAATTGCCTGTTCAACAGGTTCAAGAGTTCCACCCTTTTCATCCTCTTTGTATAGTACCTCAGGCTTACTTACCGCAAACTCAAAGCCCTCACGGCGCATGTTTTCAATAAGTACGGAAAGGTGAAGCTCGCCTCTTCCTGATACCTTAAACGCCTCTGTGGTATTAGTATCCTCTACCCTAAGGCTCACGTCTGTATTAAGCTCTCTGTAGAGCCTGTCCCTAAGGTGCCTTGAGGTGACAAACTTACCCTCAGTTCCTGCAAAAGGACTGTCATTTACTATAAAATTCATAGCAAGGGTAGGCTCTGATATCTTCTGGAAAGGAATGGCCTCCGGATTGTTTACATCGCAAAGAGTATCTCCAATATGTATATCGGCAATTCCTGAGATTGCAACAATAGCTCCTATGGTAGCAGATTCAACTTCTACCTTGTTAAGCCCGTCAAATTCATAGAGCTTTGTTACCTTAACCCTCTGCTTCTTTGACTCATCGTGGTGGTTAACAAGCATAACCTCGCCATTTACCCTGATGGTACCGTTACTTACCTTACCGATACCGATACGGCCTACATATTCGTTATAATCTATTGTACTTATAAGAACCTGAAGAGGAGCCTCGCTGTCTCCCTCCGGTGCAGGCACGTGTGACAGGATTGTCTCAAAGAGCGGCTTCATATCCGTACCCTTCACATCCGGATCAAGGGAAGCATAGCCTGCCTTGGCAGATGCAAAGATAAATGGACAGTCAAGCTGTTCTTCACTGGCATCAAGTTCAAGGAGAAGCTCAAGCACCTCATCCACAACCTCGTGAGGGCGGGCCTCAGGCCTGTCTACCTTGTTTACACAGCAGATAACAGGGAGGTCAAGTGCAAGTGCCTTGGTAAGCACAAATCTGGTCTGTGGCATGGCACCTTCAAAGGCATCTACCACAAGGATAACCCCGTCTACCATCTTAAGAACTCGCTCCACCTCACCACCAAAATCTGCATGTCCCGGTGTATCAATTATGTTTATCTTTACATCTCCGTATGTAACTGCCGTATTCTTGGCTAGTATGGTAATTCCTCTTTCACGCTCTATGTCATTTGAATCCATAACACGCTCTGCAACTTCCTGATTCGCTCTGAACACACCGCTCTGTTTTAAGAGCTCATCTACAAGTGTAGTCTTGCCGTGGTCTACATGGGCTATGATTGCAACGTTTCTGATATCATTTCTTTTAGCTAAAGCCATCGTTTTTTACCTCATTCCAAATGCTGATTGTTTGTTAACCTTAAGATTTTATCACAATAGGTTACAGGTGTCAAAAATATTTAATCCCCGGACATTTTAAAAGTAAAGAGGCCGGCTTGGGGGAGCCGACCTCTTCGGAGAAGGTATTTTTGTTACTTATGGGGTGTAGCAAAAACTATATAATGTATTGGGGTTTACGCTTATTAGTATAGCAGAAAAAACGCAATAAGTCTGCACAAACTTTAAATTTTTTCTGGCAATTTTTCTATTAATAATTACCTTGTATTTAAAGAGACCATAAAAAATCATCTGTCATTTTAAACTATAAATGTCTCTTTTTCCTTATTAACATTAATAAGCGTGGTTTCTAAGTACTTTTAGCTAAATAAGGCTTCGAACTCTTCCCTGGTTATCCTTTCCTTTTCCATAAGAAGCTTTGCACTGGCGTGGAGCACGTCCATATGCTCAGATATTATGCGCTTTGCTTCCACGTGACACTCGTCTATTATCTTCTTAACTTCTTCGTCTATCCTGCCCGCAGTCTCCTCACTGTAAGCCCTCGTATGTGCAAGGTCTCTACCTATAAATACCTCGTCATCATCATTTTCATAGTTGATAAGGCCTATTTCGTTGGTGAAACCAAAGCGGGTAACCATGGCTCTTGCAACCTTGGTTGCGTGCTTGATGTCACCTGAAGCCCCTGTGGTGATATCGTCAAGGATGAGCTCCTCAGCCACACGGCCTCCAAGGGTTACTATGATATCCTGCTTCATCCTGCCTCTTGTGTTGAACATTTCATCCTTCTCAGGAAGAGGCATGGTGTAGCCCGCTGCACCATTTCCTGTAGGTATAACAGAAATGGTATACACAGGTCCTACGTCAGGAAGTACATGGAAGAGTATAGCGTGTCCCGATTCGTGATAAGCAGTGATTCTCTTTTCCTTTTCTGATATAATATGGCTCTTTTTCTCAGTTCCTATTCCTACTTTAATAAATGATTTTTTGATATCTTCTGAAACTATGTATTTTCTATTCTCGGAAGCAGCTCTTATGGCAGCCTCGTTTAAGAGATTCTCAAGATCAGCACCTGTAAAGCCTGCGGTAGTACGTGCGACCTCTTCAAGGTTTACATCATCTCCAAGAGGCTTGCCCTTTGAATGTACCTTTAGTATCTCTTCCCTTCCTCTTACATCCGGATAGCCTACCGCTACCTTTCTGTCAAATCTGCCAGGGCGAAGGATAGCAGGGTCAAGGATGTCTACCCTGTTGGTAGCCGCCATCACTATGATACCCTCATTTACACCAAATCCATCCATCTCTACAAGCATCTGGTTAAGTGTCTGTTCTCTCTCATCATGTCCTCCGCCAAGTCCTGTACCCCTTCTTCTTGCCACAGCATCTATCTCGTCTATAAATACTATACAAGGAGCATTTTTCTTGGCATCGCTAAACAAATCGCGGACTCTTGAAGCACCTACACCGACAAACATCTCTACGAAGTCCGAACCTGAGATTGAGAAGAATGGCACTCCCGCTTCTCCCGCAACTGCCTTGGCAAGAAGGGTCTTACCTGTTCCCGGAGGGCCTGTAAGGATGACACCCTTTGGTATCCTTGCACCTATACTGTTGTACTTTGCAGGGTTCTTAAGGAAATCCACTATCTCTTCAAGCTCATCCTTTTCTTCCTTTAGTCCTGCCACATCATTAAAGGTAACCTTTTTATCTTTGTCAGACGACATCCTTGCCCTGCTTTTACCAAAATTCACCATCTTGGCATTGCCTGCACCGCCGCCTCCGCCCATAGCAGGGCCGGCGCTCATCATCATCATCATTATAAAAAACATAACAAAAATGAGCATATAAGGCATAAGGGTGACCAGCCAGCTCTGCTTGGTTATATCGTGCATTACATACGAGGTAAAGCCCTCCTGCCTTAACAGATTGACTACTTCATTTACGTCAGGAACATAAAAGCTTTCATTTCTTTGATTCTTATCTTTACCTATGATTACTTCTACTTCACCTGTTGGGGTTGCCTGATTTTGGAAAATATCCACAGAATCCACAATCTTTTTGCCAAGATCTGTCTTAAAATTCTCATAGTTATAGTTGTTGCGGTTTATGTTATACAGATTGTCAGATAAAAACATAGCAATCACAACTATAGCCAGTATTATAAAGTACGTTCCTATTCCTCTGGTTTGTTTTCTCACCTTATTCTCCTGTTTCGCTTAAAATAATCCTTAGTCCAAATGCACTACGCCGATGTATGGAAGATTTCTATATTTTTGAGCATAATCAAGACCGTAGCCCACTACAAACTCATCAGGAATCTCAAAGCCCACGTAGTCCACGGTGATTCCTTCTACCACCCTTCGTTCAGGCTTGTCAAGGAGGGTGCAAAGCTTAAGCGAGTTAGGCTTCTTTGTCCTAAGCATATCCTGAAGGAAGGATAGGGTGTTGCCAGAGTCAATGATGTCCTCGATAAGAAGTACATCTTTTCCTTCTATACCCTCGTCAAGGTCCTTTACTATTCTTACCCTGCCGCTACTCTCTGTAGCATTGCCATAGCTTGATACAGACATAAAGTCCATAGTTAAAGGCACTGTTATGTGCTTGGCAAGCTCTGTAGTGAAAAATACACTGCCCTTAAGAATGCAGATTAAATGTACTGCCTTTCCCTCATAGTCTCTGTTAATCTCTTCTGCAAGCTCCTTTATGCGGTATGAAACCTGCTGTTCACTTAATAATGTAGTAATCTTATCTTCCATTTTCTCCTCCACTACTTCCTTTTTATTTCCATTTTTAACAACTTTTTCGTACTCTGTGTAATCCTTGCGCCTTCACCTGTTCTATAGCCTACTACCCAAAGGACTTCATTTCCTGAAGCCACAAGCGGGATTTCGCCTCTTTTATCCGAAGGAATCTTGCTGTCTGCAAAATATTTTTTTAGCTTCTTCTTATCTCCCTCAGGTGAAATAACGAGGAAGTCACCCTCTTCCTTGAAGCGCACCATTACATTCTCAGCTATTTTATCATAATCAAACCATCTGATACAACTGTTTTGACTAAGATTTTTTACACTTCCGTCTTCAAATGTGAGCCTTATATTATCTTCCTCTGATGCAACCGTAGAAATGCCTTCTACATCCTCAGTATGAAGCAAAAGCTCAGGCAGCACCTGTGTGCTTTCTCCCGACTCAGACTTGTTGGCGCTCCCTTTAAGCCTTATTCCTTTATACTCTCTAAACGCTCTTACCTGGTATGGGAGGTCAATCTCACGGCCTACCTGCTTGCTAAAAAGCTCAAGAAGGTACGAAATGTGTACACCTCCTATATCTCTTGCCCTTCCTGCCGCTTCTGACAGTGCTTTATGAAGTACTTCTTCTATTATTACCTCATCAAGTGTCAATATTTCATTGCTAATAAATATATCTTTACCCTTGGTCACATAACTCTTATACGCATTCGCAGCTTCTTTTATAATGTAGCCCTCAATCTTTTCAAGTCTCTCACAGGCATCGTTAATGTGGCTTACAGCCCTTTCATTCACTTCTTCAAGCTCAGGAATTACCCTCTTTCTTATCCTGTTTCTGGTATAAATGAGGCTGTTATTGGTGCTGTCCGTGATAAAGCCCTCTCCTAAGTATGTAACTATTTCCTCAATCTCTGTCCTGCTTGTCTTAATAAGAGGCCTGATTAGTACACCACTTCTTAGCTTTATACCTGTAAGCCCTGTTATTCCACTTCCTCTTGAGAGATTCATAAGAAAGGTCTCCGCCACATCATTTAAGTTGTGGGCAACAGCTATCTTATCAGCTTTGTATAGGAGCCTGATTTCCTCAAATACTCTGTATCTAAGGATGCGTCCTGCCTCTTCCTCTGAGACTTTATTATCTCTTGCAAAGAGCGGAACATCCAGCCGTCTGATTTCAAGCCTGATATCCTGTCTTTTGCAAAGCTGTAAAACAAAATCCTCATCCCTTGCGGCCTCATCCCCTCTGATTCCGTGATTTATATGTACAGCGGTTATACACTCTAGGGGCATTATCTCCTTAAGTACAAGAAGGAGGCATACCGAATCTGCTCCTCCGGATACGCCTACTACCACTCTCTCGCCCTCTTTAATAAGTTCATTGTCTTTAATAACTGCCTTGATTTTATCTATACTGTCCATTTCATCCCCTTAGCGACAATCAAAGGCCTGACTACCTGGCGGTTGTCAGACCTTTTATTTTCCCGGTTCAAATACTATTTCATTTTCGTAGGCTAAACCAAATTTATCTCTGGCGGTTTCCTCAACAAATTTCCTTGTCTTCATCTCAGCCTTAAGACCTTCAAGCTCCTCTGCCCTGTCTTTTTCGCTCTCTAAATAGGCCTTCATAGCCTCATTCTTAACCTTTGCCTGTACTAACCTGTCCTCCAGCATAAACTTATTGATGCTGATGATAGTTAGGAACAAACAAGCAAACACCGCGCAAAGCACTTTCCCGAGCTTGCCGGTACGTCTTCTTCTTCTCCCTGCCATAACCGTCTCTCCATCCACTTTAAATATGTTTCTATTTTAGCCTATTTACTAACATTTTACAAGCCACTAGATATTGACCTCCAGGTAACAAATTAAACATTATATTGCTTTTTAAAATATTAATTGAAACTATGTTACTTTTTTTGTGTTACTGCCGATATAGATAATATCGTTAAAAATAATAGAACAATAAAGAGGTAAACATGAAAAAGACAAACCATAAGCTGGTTGGTTTGGCGTTATTATACTTAAGTACGACTTTTACATTTTCAGGAAATGTGCCTGTATATGCAGGTACTGTAGAGAATTTACCTATAGAAGGAAGCGTAGCACTTAACCAAAATGCCATACTAACAAGAAAGCAGCTAGTAAATGCTTTTATTAAGCACATAACCGATCTGGACAGGGATTTTACCCTGGTTATCAGTAATCAGGCACTTAAGAATGAGCCAAAGGCTTTTGAGGATTTCTGGGAGGAACTTACCAAATATCCTCAGTACAACGACATAATAGAGCATGCCAATATAGACCGTACTTTGACCTATGATTATAACGGATACTTCACCTGGCAGGTAAGAGTAAGCTATGATATAACAAAGGCAGAGGCTAAGAAGATACTTGATGATGTACAGCCTATAATAAAGACAGAAAAAGAGCTTACCGACCTTATGTTACTTCACGCAAAGAATCTGGACAGAGATTTCCATATTAATCTGGATAAAAATGCCCTTGATTTAAATAACACAAAGAAGTACACAGCTTTTTGGGAAAAGCTCTATGCAATACCTGAATTTAACGATATCAGCAGGTATTACAAGAATTTTAATTCCATAAAAAGCACTTACAACGGTTATTATAAGTGGATAATAAAGACTGATTATGAGATTACCAAAAAAGAGGTAAATCATCTGGAAGACTTTGTAGAGAACTGGGTAGATAAGCATATCAAGGACAGTATGAGCGATGAGGAAAAGGTCAGGGCAATCAATGACTACATCGTATCCCAGTACAGGTATACCTTTGGTGACAACAGAAACTACCTCACAAGAGGCAAAAGCGTAAAAGATGAAAAGTTAGGCAAATACTCCGTGTATAGCTCTTTTGCCCTGCTTTATAAGAAGGGCGGCGTCTGTGATGCCAAGGCTAAGCTCTTTTACAGGCTTGCAACCGAGGCCGGACTTGATACAATCTACATAACAGGTTATGTAAACAAGACTACCTTACACGCTTGGAACATGGTACGAGTAGACGGCAAATGGTATCATGTGGATGCTACCTGGAACCGTGGTCAAAAAAGCTGGATGAACGAGTACCAGTATTATAATACCAGAGACTATTACCTAAAAGGCGATCTCTCTATGAAAAAAGGCCACCACGAGTGGGATGCCCACAAGTATCCTGTGGCAAATAAGGATTATGCATTAAAGGCTGATGCTAAATAATGCATAGTTTATAATAATGCAATTATACCCTTATATTATCCAAACCACCATACCAAAACCTGTTTTAAAATATCAGGTTTTGGTATGGTAATTGTACTAATTACATGATTTCATTTTCTTTTTTACAGTTTGCGTGAATAACCGTATTCTCATTCCTTTAACTTTTATCACCTAAAAGCTTCATCTATGCAGGTATAAGTCCAATGTGGCTGCCCATAATTCAGACCAAATCAAGTACTATGGGTTGGTCTGAATATGAGTTTATCGTTTTATAGGATCAATTTCAAGGGATAGAATTATTAATTTCCTCCGTATTGGTTTTTTTTTGGCTCATTTGCCTTTTCACTATATACACAAATGAGGGGCATAAATTGTTGCAGGGAAATTAAAAATTTTTGTTTTAAAAAACGTATATTTTTTCCTAAAACCTAATATTCTCTTGCTTTTAACTTCTTAGATATATCTTCTTTAATCTATTTACAATCTGTTGGCTCGTAATACCTTTAATCTTTAGGGCCCTAATATCAACAGGAACTTGCTCAAATTCCCGAATAAACTCCTGCATATCAAGGACAACTTCTTTAGGCAATTGTATAACATTGGCTTCACTTAGAATTGTAGTAAGTCTAGCTACATCATTTTTATGTTTCTTTATATCCTTTTCATCTACAGGGTATCCACTATCCCGCTTATCACATAAGTCCAACCACGCTTTTGCCTTAAAGGGAATAATGTACTCAGGTGCAAGTACACGAACTCCATCTATCTCCATTCTTCCGCCAAGAAGAATATCATAATACGCGTCATTTAAAAGTATAGCTGACAAGCTTGAAACACTGTCATCAAAATGTAAAGGAATTAGATTAGCGTTATGATAATTAATTTCAAATCCGCTTTTTGAAAATATTTCTAACATATATGGAAATCCATGTTCCTCAGGCTTATCAAAACGGTAAAAATGCGGATGTTCTGTACTAATGCTCTTGTTTCTATATTTCCCATCATTAACAAATTTCCAGAAAGCCCTGCCAAATTCTGGCGTTAAAGCCTCAACAATCAATACAATATCCAAATCTTTTGTTGCACGAAAAGAACTATCGAAGTCCTCCATAACAATGTCACAGGCTGCTCCTCCGATTAAAACATATTGTTCTTTATATTCCGAGAAGTAATCCTTAAATTTATTAAGTCCACCTACCATTGAAAACTCCTTCCTTAGTCTCCTCAATTGCCTGCTCAACTCTGGCATCTTCCAATTCACTACTAGACATAGATAGTATTGCGCTAATTGGATCAACTACGCCATTTTTATCAATTAAATATCTATGAATCTGGATAATACAGGCAGGTTCTTCTCCCTTTGCTACTATTTCTTCCTGTTTTATCTCAAGTTTACTATATCCTTCCCTATCTATAGCAAAAACCGGATAGGCACTTTCTCCAAGCAAAGAGTATTCAGCAATAGCAGAACCCCCACTTTTTACAAATGTATAATCAGGAATATGCTTTAATTTCACAGTCTTTTTTACAGGGCTTACCAGGTACTCTTCACATACTCCAAATAATTCTTTCTTAGAAAAATCATTTTTAAAATATTTAGTTTTTCCTTTAATTTCCGTAAGTGGTAAAGAAAGGGCTTCCAGTTCAATTAAGGCCCTATTTACAGTCATTCTTGAGACTTTAAGGAATTCCGCGATTTCTTTCCCTGAAATAGTCTTCCATCCACAGTATAAGGCCATCAATACAAGCTTCTGTGTGAATGGAGAAAACTGCTTTACATCAGGCAATTTCGCCTTTGGTTTATCATGAATCCGTATGCCTAGATTGGGAAGATAAATATTGTTATTGCCAAATATAAACGGAATATTAAGTTCAATTAATCTAAAAATCCCATACTGTGTGTACTTGTCAGCATATAAAATACAGTCTTCACCCAGTAGCATTTTAAGCTTGGCGAAGTGTTTTTTTAATTGTGGAAGAGATACATGTTCTTTTGGTTGAATCATATACACACTTTTTTTGCCTATCATAAATACTTTAATGTCATAAAGCCCAAGTAATAGCAACGGAAGTTTATTTTCCCCATCAAAAGCCTTTTCTTTAACAGGGATATGTAATATCTCTTTTAATATCTCCTCCATCTATTTTACCTCAAATCTAAACATTATTTTTTATATCTTAACATAAAATATGTTAAGATGCAAATTTTTTATGTTATGGAATACTTTCCCCTATACACTCTTTTTTACATTAATAAAACGAGAGGCTTTAACACCTCTCGTTAAAAACTTGGTCAATTTATTATTTTATTTTACCTGACCTATTATGTTCTTGATCTCCTTAAGGCTCATACCCTTACCGTCATTGTAGATGCCTACTGAAAATGAATACTTGCCCTTTGTCCAGGTTGCAAGTGAATAGGTCTTGCCATTACCCTGAAGCTTTACCTTGTTACCCTTAACTGTTACCTTCTTGGTGTTTTTATACTTGGTATAATCACCACTTATATTCTTCTTTGATACAGCCTTTCTCACTACAATGTAGTTGTTATCATCCTTTCTATAATATACCTGAATGAACTTGTCTTCTTTAATGGCCTGGTAGCTTATTTTATCGTATCCCTTGATTGTTTTAGGAATGGTAAGCTTGATACCTGAAAGCTTCATGAAAATATTTTAACGGTGAATAAGCGTATCTTCTGTGAAATTAACGGCTGTGCATTACCTATACAACTTCTAATTTGTCGAGTTATATGATCTAAACTAAGTGACGCTCCGAATGATAACATTTCAGACTCGCTCCGGCATCCGCTTCGCTACGCCTAATGCGCTCGCTTAGAATTTATCATTCGGAGCTGATACCTTAAATTTATACAAATAACAACCCGAATACCAAATTAAAGACGGCTACTCCCACCTGCCCGCATGTGGCTGATGTGTTTGTTTTCAATTATTCATCAATTAAACAGCCGGAGCTGATAATGCCTAAGCGAGCGCGTTAGGTTTTTCGTCATCATGTAAAAACTTAAAAATAGCACCTTGCAGAAAAACCGGAGCGAGTCTGGACATTTATCAGCGAAGGCGTGACTTAGTCAAAAAACAAACACATTAGCCCTACAAATTAAAATTTGTATAGCGCATAGATATAAAAAATGCGCTTTAGAATTGAATTTAAAGCGCAAAAGCGATATCCTTATAAATGGAGCGAAGAGGTAGCGGATTCAAGACGATTCTTGATGTTTATGAGGCTCAGGAACGATACAAGGAAGAATTAAAGCCTGTGTTTTATACGGACGGATATAATTTTTTCCTGACTCTTTGGAATCTGAATTATGAATATAATAAAGCGCAAAATAAAGCGCAAAATAAAGCGCAAAATAAAGCGCAAAATAACCAGATAACTAATCGCGAACATATATTACTTCTTCTTAAAGAAAATCCTTCATTAACACAAGTTGAGATATCAGAAATGATGAATAAATCTAGGAGAGCAATACAAATGTGGATGAAAGAACTTATTGCTGAAGGAGTAATTGAACGAATTGGCTCGAAGAAAATGGGGTCATGGATTGTAAAATAAAGGAGCAATTTGCCATTTTTATTTCAGGAAGGACAAGTAAAGACAATGAAAAAAATAGCAAAAACAATGCTAAGGCTATTATTATGGATAATAGCAATTATTGTTTTCTTAATTTTGATTTGCTTTGTTTATCATAGGTATAGGCTTACTGTAGAGGAAAAACTAAGAAAGCCATTAGGACAGCTCATTGATATAAATGGGAAAAATATGAGCATATATGTGGAAGGGAGTGGTTCAAAAACACTTGTATTTTTATCGGGGGCTGGAACCTGCTCTCCCATTCTGGACTTTAAGTCGCTATACTCATTGTTAAGTAACAAGTATCGTATCGCTGTTGTTGAAAAGTTTGGATATGGATATAGTGATATTGTCGATGAAGATAGAAATATACAGACTATATTATCTGAAACAAGATTAGCTTTGCATAAAGCAGGAATTGATGGTCCGTATATTTTATGCCCGCATTCTATGTCTGGAATTGAAGCACTTTATTGGGCTCAGGAATACCCAGATGAAATCGAAGCAATCATAGGCTTAGATATGTCTGTACCGGAATGTTACAAGAATATAAAAATAAATCTTTCACTGATGAAACTCGGACAATATGCATCTGCTCTAGGAATTACCAGACTAATTCCTGCACTTTCAGAAAGTGATGCCATAAAGCATGGAACATTGACTGATTATGAAAAGAATGTGTATAGAGCAATTTTTTATAACAGGACTGCAACTGTAACAATGATAAATGAAGCAAAGAGTATTAAGGATAATGCAAGGATTGTAGAGCAAAATGGAGTGCCACAGGTTGATATGTTGTTATTTATTTCTAATGGCACTGGTGGAACTGGTTTTGATAAAGAAATATGGAGAAGGATAACTGAAGAATACATCAAAGAAGTGAAGTCTGGAAGGTATGTAGAATTGGATTGTCCACATTATGTGCATGATTACGAGTATAGAAGAATAAGTAAGGAGATTAAAAACTTTTTGAGTGATTGATATTTATTAGTAATTTGAAGGGGCGGATATGGAGTTACAAATTTAAGTTGCATGTCTAAATACATCGGACTAAGTTGACGCTCCGAATGATAACATTTCAGACTCGCTCCGGCATCCGCTTCGCTTCGCCTAAGCGAGAGCTTAGAATTTATCATTCGGAGCTGGCACCTTAAATTTATACAAATAATAACTATAATGCCAACAAAGGGTAATCACCGAAAATTTTTGTTCAATTTCTCCCTTACATAAGCACTTAAATTATGCTATAATCTTTAGCACTGTTAAAAAAGAGGAGGGAATATGGAAACAAAAGAAAATAAAATGGGAACCATGCCGGTGAAGAGGCTCATTCTTAACATGTCACTTCCTATGATAATATCTATGATGGTGCAGGCGCTCTACAACGTAGTAGACAGCATCTTCGTAGCCAGGCTTTCAGAGGAAGCGCTGACTGCGGTAACTCTGGTCTTCCCTATGCAAAACTTTATTATAGCCCTTGCTACGGGTACGGGAGTAGGCTTTAATGTACTTCTATCTCAAGGCCTCGGAGAAAAGAACTATGAAAAATCAGATTCTGCGGCAAATGCAGGTGTCTTCCTTGTACTTATAAATACCATTATCTTTGTGCTTATAGGCCTCTTTGGAGCAGTACCATTTATCACAAGCCAGACAAACGATGCCGCCATCCAGGCTGACGCCATTATCTACCTTCAGATAATCAGCTTCCTCTCTACAGGCTCATTCTTACAGATTACAGGGGAGCGTTTGCTTCAGGCTACAGGCCGTACCATGCTAAGTATGATATCCCAGATAGTTGGTGCCGTGGCAAATATCATCCTTGACCCTATTATGATATTCGGCCTCCTTGGTTTTCCTAAGATGGGAGTAGCAGGAGCCGCCTACGCTACAGTAATAGGTCAGTTCATAGCCTCTGCTGTAGGACTCTTCTTAAATGTAAAATACAACAAAGAAATCCACCTATCCATAAAGCAAATTCTACACCCTCGCATGAGGATAATAAAGCCAATATACTTTATTGCTATACCTAGTATCCTTATGGTATCCATAGGCTCTGTTATGACATATGCAATGAACATTATCCTCATTGCCTTTTCAACTACTGCAACCGCAGTCTTTGGTGTATACTTTAAGCTTCAGTCTTTCTTCTTCCTGCCGGTATTTGGCCTTAATAACGGACTCATACCTGTACTTTCCTACAACTATGGGGCTATGAATAAGAAGAGGATAGACGAGGCACTACGCTTTTCACTGGCTCTTGCCTTTGGCATAATGCTTGCAGGAACCCTTCTGCTTGAGGCTGTTCCAGGTGTCCTGCTTGACATGTTCAATGCGGCTGATGATATGAAAAGCATGGGAATAATTGCACTCCGCACCATAGCCATCCATTTCCCACTGGCTGCCATCGGAATAGTGCTTAGCTCGGTCTTTCAGGCCTTTGCACAAAGTATATATTCTTTAATTATTTCGGTAATGAGACAGCTGGTAGTCCTCATACCTGCTGCCTGGCTGCTTGCACAGACAGGAAATGTAAACAATGTATGGTGGTCATTTTTCATAGCGGAAATCATTTCATTCATCACCTCAATCTACTTTTTTAAGAAGGTGTATAATAGTACAATCCGCCCTATTGAATCTATGCAGGGTGAGTAATTAAAACTGTGGCTTACATTCTATACAAGCACCCCTACAAGACAGGATAGGCCCTGTGATAATGAATATAAGCAGCATTTTGGTAATTCCTGTTACATACAAGCTGCATGACAAAGGATTCTATATCTTTTAACCTCTCACCGTCTTGTTTTCTATGCCCGCATACTGGCGGGCATTACTGTTTTAAATGCCTTTATGTCACTGAAAATTGAGGAATTTCTTATTAAATAAAAAAGCGATTAAATTTTTACTTTTCTAATCGCTCTTGTAAATGTTTTTAAATTAGTTCTAAAACCAAGCAACTTTATTATCTCTAAATTGAGGTTCCTCACTATTTTCATAGGGATTATAATGATTGATGTTGCAACCGAATTCTTTTAGTTTCTTGATTTTATTCTCTTTTGTCCACTCAATCAACGATATACCATCAAATTCATCTATTCTCCCATCATTCATCTTGTTTTTGAAGTACCACTCCACAACTGTTTGATGTTCACTGTGAAAAAACTGCTTAATCTCCCAACAAATAACCTTTCCACGACTGTTCCATTCATTAAACCAATGCCTCACAGTTGTTCGATTTTCATATTTAGGACACCAACTTTCAGTATAAACAACATCTTCCGCAAATATATCATCTATTCCTAAATCTTGTTGTTTGAGCCACATATCAAACCATAATCTAATAATTCTTTCTCGCTCTTTCATTTTATCACCTTTTTCAATCTCAAATCATCTGATTTTCATTCCAATTTTCATATCCAGTCGCCACTTCGGAACTTCTCCATCATCACCCCAGTATTCGTCTATCGAAACAATTTTACCATCTTCTATCCTAAGAAAAGAAGTTGCATGGGCGGAAATAGAACTATCCGTACCAAATACCCTAGTTACTGTAATAATTAAATCTCCTATTTCTTCTATGTCAGGTCCAAGCATCTCCTCAGATTTTTTTCAACCAGTCCACCTGCATGGTGAGCTGGCCGACCTTCTTTGCGTAAGCTTCTTTCTCTTTGCGCTCCTCGGAGAGCTTTCCCTTAAGGTTCTCCTCCCGCGTGTCGTCAAAGACCACAGACGCTTTCTCAAGGAACTCCTTCTTCCAGTTTCGAAGGAGGTTAGACTGAATGCCATTTTCGGTAGCAATGACATTCAGTTCCTTTTCTCCCTTCAGAACCTCGAGGACGAGGTCGAATTTAAACTTGGCACTAAAGTTTCTTCTTGTACGAGACATTTTTTTGAATCCTCCATGTTGGTTGTTCTAAGCATATCAGATTCATTAAAAACTGTCTTAAAAAGTGTCTGTTTTACGGAACCATTATATTCTCAATTTTTTCAAAATATAATTTATTTTTCATAATTAAAAAACCGAAATAACTTCTCTTTTCCTTCCTCATCCAATGAATATTGTTCCAATACTTCCCCATTTTCAATATGCACAATATATGTGCAGGTCTTCAAAATAAATTCCAGATCATGTGTAATTATCAGCAACAAATCAAGCTTAGGCTGTACCTGTTCCAGCAGTTTTGCCACCCGTTCCATCTGATGATAATCAAGCCCACTCGTTGGCTCATCTAAACAAATCAGTTTTCTATCACTATAAAGTGCAGATGCCATTGCAACTCTCTGCTTCTGCCCGCCTGACAATGCCATCGGGTGAGTATCTGCATAATTTGTTAAGTCCAGCATAGACATCAGTCCATTTCTTTCCTCTACGTTCTTATTTTCACTGCCTAATGATATTTCTTCCTCCACACTATTTGTAAACAGCTGGTGGTTTATTTCCTGAAATACTTCAAAGCTTTCTTTTGCTCTTCTCTTTATTGTAAGAATATCATTTTCCTTACAATAGATTCCTTTTACCGATTTATTCATCCCACATAAACCATCCATAAAGGTGGATTTACCAGCACCATTATGACCAATTACTGCTATTTTTTCATGTAGCGGCAGCCTACACTCCTTAATCTTTAATACCGGCTCTTCTCTCCCTTTGTACCTACAGGCAACCTCTTTCATGTAGATATGTTGTGCCGCATTCCAAGATTCCCTTTTACTTTTTTCACTAATATCTCTGTCTATTTTTTCTTGCCCCAGTTCTTCCTCATGCAATATACGGTAATCAAGTGAACGAAGTCCTTTTTCTCTTAATTCCTGCCCGGAGAGTTTTTTAAATGCTTCTATCGTATACTCTTGCGCAATTTCTCCGTCTTTTATATAGCAGACACGGTCTGCAAGTTCCATCAGGTAATAAAGTCTGTGTTCTGCAATAATAATGGTCTTACCCTGCTTTTTTAAGGTCTTTAATATTCTTTCAATGTCCTTTATCGCATCAAAATCCAAATTTGCAGAAGGCTCATCCAGCACATAAATATCCGGTCTTCCCGCATAAATACTTGCAAATGCAATTTTTTGTTTTTCGCCACCAGACAACTGCATAATATTGCGATTCTGCAAATCCTCCAGTTGAAACTGTTCTACACAATCTGCTACCCGTGCTTCAATTTCCTCTGTAGGAATCCCCTGATTTTCACAACCGAAAGCAATCTCACTAGAGGTATTCATATAAAAAAATTGAGATCTTGGATTCTGAAATACACTTCCGCAAATTTTAGATATCTCTGCAAAGGGAATTTCATCCGTCTGCTTTCCCATTAATTCAATTTTTCCTGTTATTTCTCCTTCGTAAAAATAGGGCGCAAGTCCATTTATCACACGAAGAATCGTGGATTTCCCACATCCACTGATTCCTGTTAACAGAACACACTCCCCTTCTTTTACACTCATTGATATATTTTTTATGCCATTTTTCCGATTCACACCAGTATACTGAAATGACACATTTTCTAAACGAACTGCCTCCATAAATTTTTAATATCCTCCACATAACTTCGAAAAAACCACAATAGTCACGGAGAATACCATCACAAGATAGTCTGCCATTTTCAATGAGACACGACACAAATTTGTTCTTTTGTTGTGCAGGCCAAGTCCTCTTGCTAATGCCGCTGCTGCTAATTCTTCTCCAATCTTTACTGTTGAAAATAATAGTGGAACAATCATATATTCCATAGCCTTTATCGGATGCAGCAAAATCTGCCCCGCTCCTGTTCCAATGTTTCTCATACGCATAGCTGCGCGTATGTGATTCCATTCCTCCTTGACAGTAGGAAAGAATCGCACCAGCACAGCCAAAGGTATAATAATTACTTGCGGAACTCTTATTTTTTCCAGCGAAGCAATCATGACATTGATTTCTGTGGTTGAAACAAAGAAATCAGCCGACATAATACAAAAGAAAAATTTGCGAAATGCAATAAACACAAGACACGCCAATGTAGATAACCATGGAACAGTTATTGCCGGCAAAATGCACTTATCTCCAAACAGCAAAAACGCAAATATCAGGTCATAATGAATGCATTTTTTCCACTTACCATTTGCCATGAATAACCCACTTACACAAGCTAATAGCACAAGCTCCATTATCACATTTACACCAAATGTAATAGTGATATTGATTGCGAGGATGCATAGTATCTTTGTTATTGGATTTAAATTTCTCATGCAATTCCTGCCTTTTCAAAATGTTTCTTATTCATTTTTCCGGCAACTAATCCGCCCACAACACCAGCAGCAATTGTGTAAGCAATCATAACCGGGATAATCCAGTTAGGTGTCATTGCTTTTAATCCTTCTGCATATGCTTCTCCCATAGATGCTACAACACCATCAAAATAAGCATCTCTCATAAGCCAGATTGGGAAAAATGAACCAACAGGCCAGATGGAAAATACATAATATCCAATCAGACTCATCTTCTTGCTTGTATATCCACCCGCTTTTGTAATCAAGTCACTGATAAGACCTAATAATGAACAAAATACAAACATAATCCACGAATTACCGGTAGTAAATACCATTAAAATACCAATTAATACACCCATGATCGTAATCATTCCAAAGGTTTTTACTTTTGTAATGAAAAGCATATAAATAGGTGCACAAAGAATTGCAATAAATGCTGGTAATAAAACATAAGTAATTGGTGCAAAAGATATTACGGCAGTAAATACGAACATAACAACAAAATAAATTGCTGTAAAAATACCTGTGTTAATTAAATCCTTTGCTGATAATTTTTTTAATTTTTCCATTTTCAATAATCTCCTTTTTTATAGTCCCTGTGCTACATAAAGGCGTGAAAACACTCCCTGATTACGCAATAATTCCTCTGGAGTTCCCTGTTCTGCTACTTTCCCTCCATCCAAAACAACTATCTTATCTGCATTTGCAACTGTACGCATACGATGTGCAATTACTAACACTGTCTTTCCTGCCAACAGCGTAGAAAGAGCTTCCTGTACTAATGTCTCACTTTCTGCATCCATAGATGCTGTCGCTTCATCTAAAAGTACCACTGGTGCATTTTTAAGTAAGGCTCTTGCTATCGAGATACGTTGACGTTCTCCACCTGAAAGAAAGCTTCCGTTTTCACCAATGTTTGTATCATATCCTTCTGGCAATCGTTCAATAAATTCTTCACACTGTGCTGCTTGAGCAGCCGCTCTCACCTCTTCATCCGTTGCATCTTTTCTTCCCAGTCGAATATTCTCCATTACTGATTCATCAAAAAGCAAAACATCCTGAAAAACAATTGCAAAATTTTTAAGTAACGTCTCAGGCTCCACTTCGGAAATATCCACTCCACCTAATGTTATTTTTCCACTGTCAATATCCCAAAAACGTGCTGCCAGCTTGGAGACTGTAGACTTTCCACTTCCGGAAGGACCAACTAACGCTGTCACTTCTCCCTGTTTTGCTACGAAGGAAATTCCTGATAATACTTCTTCTGCATCCTCTTCTTTCTTATAAGAAAATACAACATCCCGAAACTCAATCTCATATCCTTGATTCGCACACACGCTTTTTCCTGTCTGAATCGATGTTGCTTCCATCTCTTTCATACGTTCCACACTAACTAATGCAGAAAAAATTTCCGACAAAAGCATAAAACAGCTGGAAAACGGATCATATATTCTTCCTGCTACAATCAGAAAAAAGAGAAACATAGGAATCGTTAATGTCCCCTCTGCAACAAAATATCCACCTGCAAAAAGCACTGCAACCAGACCAAAACGTACCACAAACTGGGCTGCTGCAAGAGCTGAACCCGGGATAAGTTCGTTTCTGAAAGAACACTTAACTACCTGAGCCAATTTTCCTTCCAACCCTTTTAAGTATTCGTCTTCCCTTGATGCAGATTTTAATTCCTGAATTGTATCCAAATATTCCTGCACACCATCATAAGCACTTCTTCTTGCCTGCACATTCTCCACCTCTGCCTTCTGCTGTGCTTTTCTGGCAAGAAAAAGCACCAGGGTTGCCAACGGAACAGGTAATAGAATGCATAGTCCCATACGATAATCGGTCACAATTAATCCAATTGATATTAAAATAAAGGTCACAATTGTTCCAAACAGCATTGGCATTGCATTGGAAAATGTTCTCTCTAGCGCAGTACAATCTCCCATAATTGTTGTAGTCAGATCCGCAATATCTTTCTTTCCAAAAAAGGATAAAGGTAGTTTTCTCATTTTTTCTGCCAAAACAATTCTACGGTTTGCACTTTCTTCATAAGCAGTCGTATAGGTCTTGTTATACTGAACCCATTGTGCCGCAAAAATCAGTGTAAACAACACTACCGCTCCAATCAGATAGAACACGATATTCTTCTGTATTACAGGCTCTCCACTCTCGATAGAAAAAAGCATATCCTGTACCAACTTCATTAACAATCCTACCGGAATCATTAGACATAGATTATAAAACGCCGCTGCTATAATACCGCCTTTCAAGCTTTTTGCACCCTTATCGCTTAAAGCAAACATCTTTTTTAACAAGTCATCACCTCGTTTCCAACATGCCATTTTGTTGTCTTAATATAATCTTTCCACATATGTGCGTAAATTCCGTCTTTCTCCAGTAACGCTGTATGGTTTCCCTGCTCTGCAAGTTCTCCATCCTTCATTACAAGAATCTGGTCTACCCCCTGAATCGCCGACAATCGATGCGCAATCATAATCACCGTCTTTCCTTCTGTCAATTCGGTCAGTGCTTTCTGAATCTGTACTTCATTCTCCGGGTCAGCAAATGCTGTCGCCTCATCTAATACAATAATCGGAGCATCCTTTAAAATTGCTCTTGCAATTGCAATTCTCTGCACTTCTCCACCAGAAAGATACACTCCTTTGCTTCCTACCACCGCATCAATTCCGTCTGGGAAATTTGCCAAAATATCATCACATTGTGCCAGATGCGCGGCATGTAATGCTTCTTCTCTGTTGGCATCCCGCCGCCCTGCACAGATGTTGTCTAATAAAGACTCTTTAAAGAGCTTCGGATTCTGGAACACAAAGGCAACGTTTTTCATCAAATCTGCCTGAGACAATTCTCTAACATCAACACCACCAATTTTTATCTCTCCTTCTGTCACATCATAAAAACGTGGTATCAGGCTGGCAGTTGTACTTTTTCCACAACCTGAAGGTCCCACCAATGCTGTTGTTGTACCTTCCTTTACCACAAAACCAAGATTTTTAACTGCTGGATTCAGAGCATTTTCATAAGAAAAGGTTACATTCTCAAAAACAATATCATTACCCGTTTTCTGCTTCGGATTCTCTGCTTCACTCTGCTGCTCTGCATTTAAAATCATATCGATTCTGCGCATAGATTCCTGTGCCTGCATCTTATAGTTGCTCATATACATAATTTTATTTAACATAACACCACATGCCGGCGTGAAAATCAGATAAAACAGAAAATTTTCCGTAAAATGAACCATATTATCTGAAAAAACACCTGACAGAACTGCCGCCGGTATTAATACCAGAAATGGTGAGTTAATTACTGCCGTAAACGCCACCACACCTGTACGACATGCCATTGTAAATGCCATCGCATTATCACTATAATCCTTAATGGCTCTATTAAACTTTGTGAAAGACTGCACTGTCTGTCCAAATACTTTCACAACTGATATGCCTCGTATGTACTCCACTGCTTCATGATTCATTGTCTCTAATGAATCCTGATAGTTCTGCATAAATTTCATGCTGTCTTTTCCCATTAACATAAACTGAAGCATAAAACCAATTCCAAACAATAACAGCAATGGAAGTCCAATGTGCCAGTCAAAGCACAGCATCAGGACTAAGCTTGCAATCATTGTTACATATGCACCTACTAAATCTGGAAGCTGATGACCTACATAACTTTCCGCCTGTGTGCTATTTTCATCAATAATTTTTCTTAATTTTCCACTTGGATTTGCATCAAAATAGCCCATCGGCATTTTAGCAAGATGCTGCAACGCTGCCATTTTCAGATTTTTCTCCATTTGGAATGCTGCTGTATGAGAACACAGTAAGCATGCAAAATAAATTATCAATCCTATTAATTCTGCTGCCAGTGCATAACCTCCCCAGCACATTAATGCATTCACATTCAGCGGACTCCCAGTAAATACTGCTACCATCTCTTTTGCGGCAAAATACACACATACATATGGAATTAAAATGAACAATGCACTTATTCCAGATAGTATATGAGATACCGTTAATAACCAGCGTTTTTTCCCTGCGAATGCCAAGAGCCTCTGGATTAGATCATCTTTTTTCTTCATAACATATCCTCCTTTTTTAACAAAAATGCGAGAGTTAGTTTAATCTAATCACTAGCACAATTATACGCAAAAGAAGTCTATAATTCTACTCCATTCTTTTTTGTTTTATAGAAAATAGCCCGTTTTTATCTTCTTTTTTTCCTGTACTCTCTCGGCAATTCTCCATATACCGAATAAAAAGCCTTAGCGAATTTGCTTGCATTGGAATATCCTAATTCCATTGCAATATCACCAATCCGTCGTTCTCCCGTCAGCAGTTGGACTGCAGCCACATTCATACGATATCTTTTTAAGTATGCATAGGGAGTTTCTCCATATATTTCCATAAATATTTGATAAAAAATATTTATATTAATTCCTGATGAAACTACTAATTTCTCCACAGATATATTTTCATCAATATGAGAAATCAAGTACTCTTTTACCCCCTTTGTTATCTGTACCTGTTCTCTATTAAAATATCTGCCATCGAAACGATTTTCAATCTGAGTCTTTTCTATATGGTAAAGTACCTCCATTACTTTAATTCTAAAATAATCCGTACTTTCTTCTCTTTTTCCCTGATATACTGCTTCAAATATATCAGCAAGTTCTTTTGACGGCGGGCTGACATACCAGTGTTTTTCTCCATTCATCAGACACATTAATCGTCCAAAGTCAATTCCAAACACCTGCATCAACTGTTGCACCTGCTGTGGTATTGCCTGCATATCTAATACTATAGACAGCCCTTCATACTTTTTAAGTGGAAAAGAAAAGCATACTGGTAAATACTCTGTTCCATTAATACTAAACTGCCCTTCCGACAGACAATCTAATGTCTGATTTGGGAACTGACATTCATATTGTCCTTTTCTACAATGACTAATGCTAATCATTTGCTCAGGGAAATTTTGGGTTGGAAATATATCGGAAGTATCCATATCCATAAAGTATAAATACACTCCTTGAAAGATATCATATATTGTCAATTCTCCCTTTCCAGTACACCCATAATCAAGTTTTATGTAATTTACCTGCTCTGCTATCACTTTTGTCTCACTGCTGTACCACTTTTTATTCTTCACATTTCTCACCTCATTAGTATAGACTAACTCCAAAGTTACCACATATTTTATCCTTTGTCAAAAGCTAACCTCAAGGAGTTTGTGTCAAGTACTTGTGGTATTTTCCAACTAAAAGCAACTTAGTTTTGCACTTACCTTGGAATCCAGTCAAATAAATATAAGCAGCCCAATAGAAATTCCAATTACATATAATAAACTCCCAAAATCAGCTAGGACTTCAGCTGACTGTGGGAGTTTATATATTCTTTATCAAATGATGTGGACATCAAAATCAGTTTACATCCTATCCATGCTTCTATAACTTTATATCCGCCTCTTTAAATCCTCTATACACCTCTTTTACAAAGCCTTCCTCATCAGTTATCTGTGGAAGATTTAACACAGAGTTATGCTCTCCTTCTTCACTCTTTCTAAGAAAGCCTGTCTTAAGGTCTTCTTTGGAGAGCTTATAATAAGCTCTGTCATCAGTGAAATTATTAGGACTCACAAGGTATGATCCGGCGGTTACATCCCAGTTACAAAAGGCCTTGATGCCATATTTTCTTTCATTTCTTTCAAACCAGTAATTAGTCTTGTCTACTATGTATTTACCTATCTGTGAGCCACTTGAAAGAAGCTCTTCCTTGAATTTTTCCACCTCAAATATTACCTTTAGGCAGTTGTTTCCTGTAGCTATGCTGATAGGCACTCCAGAAGTTAATACCTTGAATGTAGCCTCATAATCCACAGAGAAATTTAACTCATTGATTGTAAGTCCACCTACGACTAAAGGGGAGGTTATTCCTCCCATAAGGGTGATGGATTTTACCTTGTTAAAAGCCGCCTCATCCTTTACCAGTGCACCTGCAAGGTTGGTAAGAGAGCCTGTTGCCAGTATATGTACCTCATCCTCTGAATTAAGGGTATCTATTATGAACTTGGTGGCTTCATTGTCATAATCTCCGGGAGTCAGTCCTCCCTTATACACCTTGATATCACTTCTTCCTATTTCCTTAAGAAAGCTAAGTGTGTTGGCATATACCGTTTCAGTCTCGTTATTGCCGAAGCAGTTTGTAATTCCTAAGATTTCAACATCTTTGCATCCTAATAGATAAAGAAGAGTTAAGCCATCATCCACATCACAGTCTTCTACACCTATAGTATTGTCGCAGTCAAATATTATTTTTTTCATCCCTATTCCTCCAAAAGTATAATATCATTGTTCTTCCTGCTTATAAGCCTTAGTTCATCGCCATTTTTAATCTCTGCTTTGGTAAATTCTCCGTAAGGAAGCCTTACCTTGTATTCATTTTCTTCTGCCTCAAGTATCAGCTCGGTAATCTCACCCCCAAAAGATATCTGCTTTAAGCTGACCTTTATCCCCAATTCTCCCTTGTTATCCACATCTAATTCGCTTGGACGAAGAAGGAGTTTATATTTCCCCGGCTTTTTATCAGTTTTAAAGCTAATTATATCAGATGTAAAGGTGTTTCCTTCCACCTTGCCGCAAAAGAGGTTCACATCGCCTAACATAGCTGCAATTTTCTCATCTTTTGGACTGTTATAAAGCCCCTCAGGACTGTCAAAGGCGAGGATTCTCCCCTCTTCCATAAGGGCAAGCCTGTCAGACAGCTCCATGGCCTCTTCTTTGTCATGGGTTATCATCACAGTGGTTATGCCATTTTCCCTGTGCAGCCTCCTTACAAGCTCCCCCATTTCCTTTCTGAGGTCTTCATCAAGGCTTGCAAATGGCTCATCAAGGAGGAGGAGCTTAGGCTCGGCTCCAAGTGCCCTTGCAAGTGCCACTCTCTGCATCTGTCCTCCCGAAAGCCTGCTCACCTTTCTTTTCTCATAGCCTGAGAGCCTTACCTGAGTTAGCAGCTTATCGACCTTTTCTTTGATTACTGCCTTGTCCATCTTCTTAAGCTTCATGGCAAAGGCGATGTTATCCTCTACATTCATATGCGGAAATAGCCTCAAGTCCTGAAACACTATCACAGTCTGCCTTTTTTCAGGTGGAAGTCCTGCTACATTCTTATCAAAGATGTTTATATCTCCGTTATCAGTTTCTAAAAGTCCTGCTATACTCTTTATAAGGGTGGTCTTGCCACAGCCGCTTTTCCCGAGTATGGAGACAAATTCACCACTTTCTATCTCAAGATTGATATCCTTAAGTATGTGGTTTTTCCCATAGCTTACATTCAATCCTTTTACACTTAAACTCATATTTCACCTACCTGTGATACTCTATTTCCGCATTTTTTAGGAAGAGCTTTGCCAGTCTGTCAAAGCCCGCAAATATTACTATCGTCACTATCATAAATACCAGACTGTATATGCTCGCAAAGTTTCTCTCACCGCCCTGAATATAAGGCACCATAATTACCGCAAAGGTATTAACATTACCTCCTCCGATTAGGAGAGTTAAAAAGTACTGACTGAAGGAAATGAGGTATGCCATGGTAAAGGCTGATAGGATGACAGGAGTGAGATTTGGAAGGCTTATCTAAAAAAATGCCTTCAAACATTATTTCTTAGAAGTGTAATTTTATAAAAAACAATATTTACTTGTATAATCTATAATACTCATAGAATACCCCTTTATTGTTCATAAGTTCGTCAAAAAATCCCTCTTCTATAACTTCTCCATTTTTAATAACAACAATCCGATCTGATTTTACTATATTAGTTAGTCTATGTGAAATATAAATTAAAGTTCTATCTTTGTATTTATTTCTTATATCCTTAAAAAATTCATACTCAGACTTTGCATCTAAAAAAGCCGATGGTTCGTCGAAAATCAATAACTTCTTATTCATGTATATTGTTCTTGCCAGTGATAACTTTTGATTTTCTCCTCCTGATAATTCTACTCCATCTTTATTAAATAACTTAGTATTATATGAAGATAAATTAATTTTTTTATTCTTTATAACTTTATTAAGTCCGCTTAACTTCAGGGCTTCAACTACATTACTCGAATTAATATCTGTACTTTCTCTTAATGTTATATTTTCTATTATTTTGAATGCATAATTATTGTTATTTTGAAAATATATACCAATACAACTTCTCAATTCTTCAACTACATAATCTTTTATATTAAATCCATTAATTACAATTTCACCTTCGTCAACATCATAAAATCTCAGCAACAACTTTATCATTGTTGATTTTCCAGCTCCGTTTTCGCCTACTATAGCAATCTTATCTCCACTGTTAATATGCAAACTTAAATTCTTAAATATATAATTTTCTGTAAATGGGTATTTAAATGATATTTTCTTTAACTCTATAGTTTTAATATCTTTGATATGCCTAAATCCATCATTAACATTATTTTTTTTATTTATAAATTGTTTATAAAAACTTACTTTGTTACTGTCTTCAATTATACCATCAATGCTATATACAACCCTCGACATATTGCCACAAAGCTGCGACATTAATCCCACATATAATGAAAAATCTCCAACTGTCATTTCATTTCTTGATATTTTAAAAATTACACTCAAAATAATCCCTAGCAAAACAATCTCTGGCAATAGTAAGCTTATGCTAGAAACAATTAGTTTTTTAAATAGTATTTTTCTTCTCTCCCCAAACATTAATTCACATATTATTCTATATTTTGATAATAGCAATGATTTAATTGGGTATTGTCTAAAATCTTGTGCATAATTTTTGTCTGTAACAAGTGAAACAATATAGTCTACTTTTCTTTCTTCTGATAGTCTATCAATATTGAATTTATAGATTTTTTTTGTAAAACTAAACTTCGCAATTCCAGATGGTATACAAGAAATTATCATAATTATTGTATAAATCCATAACTTATCAAGTGCAATAATACATATGACTGCTAGTGATATTATCGAAGAAAATATTTCAATAATTCCATTTGTTAAATTTGCAATTGAATTATAATTATACTGCACATATTGTAATTCATCATACAACGTTGCATTATCATACCATTCTATATCAAGCTCTAAGGATTTTTTTATTGTGTCTTCGCCCATATTCCTTCTTAATTTATTACTTTCCATCTCTGTCGAATACTCTATACATCCATTTAAGAATCCAATAATTATTTTAAGTGTACAGTATATTAAAACACAGACTGTTATCGAGGCTAAATCCCCTATGTCTTTGGATGCAAGTTTATCAACAATGTCCTTTACTAAATATGTCATAAATATTGCAATAATGGGCAATAATATATTGCTTATATTCTTTATAAATGAATACATAAATGATACCTTTTTCAAGGTCTTAAAGCTAAATAATATGCTACCTATAAAATTCATAATATTATTAATCATTTAACCACCTATTTATAGCTATAAATAATTGCTCAAAATTTATAAAGTCCTTTGCATCCACCATATCGGAGTGTATAGATATTCTGTAGTAATTCTCCATTAGTGACAGGATATCTTCCAAATGATAAATTCTGTCATAATAATGTGGAACAACCATGATTTTATTTTCAAAAAAATTATCATCAATATATTTTGATAATTTATTTTTGCAAAATGTTTTGAATTCGGCTTTATTTATTTTAATTTTAATTTCTGTGTTATAATTCCCATCTAGTATAGTATTAAAATTTCTATTTATATCTTCTGTATTCCATTCTTTTTTATAAGCATTATACATTAAATACTCATATATTTTTTTTATGTCAGATACATTATTACTTAACATTGCAGTTGCCACAGCACAGGCCTTACTATTACCCGAAAAAAATTCTCTTCTTCCTCCTATACTCCTTACACATTGTGGGCTAAAGTCAACTACTATATTTTTCTTTTCTACATAATACCAAAATTCATTTTCCGTCTGAAAAAAACCTCCAAAAATACCTATCACATTATCTAGTTTTGCTGGATATGATTCACAGTCTCTATTACTATATGAACATATAATTACTTTACCTCTTTCTACGAGTTTATCACATAACTTTATTATTGTTTTTACTTTATCATATGAAACTATATTTCTTATAGCAACTGGCATACAGACAATGTCGACATCATCATCAATCAAATCTGATAAAGCATGACAACATTGATCTATTGTAGAAGTGCCAATATCATTTAATACTTTACATATTATATAATCTGCACTTTTACATCTCTCAGATATTATCCGATACATATTTGTACCATGTCCTAGCTTATCGTTAATCGTTTCACTAGTATAATTCCTCTTAGATATTATACTATTAGATTCAATTCTACTATCAATTCCACTGTCAATTATTGCAATCTTCATAATTATGAACATTCCTTTCGCTTAGCTCAATGTACAAACAAGCGGGGCATTGAGCTCGTCTTCTTATCATTGGTAGTAAACCAAGTTTATTTAGTCACAGAATGATGTTGTGGTCTTGTGACCCCTTATATAAGTGTGTCCAAAAATATACTTTATTTTTCACTCTTTATTCACCAAAAATAAATACGAGTCATTGAGTGTTGGCATAACTTCATATGCTGATTCTATCGGCTTCTCTTTTGATAAAACTCTTAGCCTCACGCCATCTTCCAATAAATCTTTCTTTGATACAAGATACTCTTTCTCAAACTTTATTGAGTCATCCTCACTTATTTTTAATTCCCACACACTACCTTTACATCTCCTCATAAGCTCATCTTTAGTTCCATCATATACATTTCTTCCGTTATCAAGTATAAGTAATCTTTTGCAGGTAGATTCAATATCTGAAACTATATGTGATGAAATGATTATCGTCCTATCTCTTGAAAATGTAGTAAGCACATTGCTAAAATGTATCCGTTCCATAGGGTCTAAGCCTACTGTCGGCTCATCTACTAAGAGTAAATCCGGGTTGCCTATAAGTGAAACTGCTATTCCCAACCTTTGTTTCATCCCCCCTGAAAGTGCTTTTGTTTTCATCATTTTACATTCTTCAAGATGAACTAATTCAAGCAAATTTTTAATTATATTTTCTTTATTTTTTTTTACTTCATTAAGTTCTGAAAAATAATCCATAATCTCAAATACAGTCATATTGGGATAAAACGAAAATTTTTGGGGTATGTAGCCTATTCTGTGTCTTATTTCATTAATATCCTTTATCTTTTCTCCTCCGTATGAAATCTCTCCTGCATCTTTTTCAAGAATTCCAGCCAATATTCTTATAAGTGTTGTTTTTCCAGCACCATTGGCACCTAGCAGCCCATACATTCCTTCCTCTATATGAAAGCTGAGTTCGTTAAGAGCTATCTTATCTTCATAACCCTTACAAAGTCCTTTTACTTTTATTTCCATTATCCTTTACCTAACTCCTTTCCTTTTATTATAAAGAACAGTATCACTAGCATTATATAAATGCCAGCTATCAAGCTTATTACGGAATATCTAAGTTCGTTAGTGTAACAGCATACATTTAGTAACGCTAAATTTTTTTTCCCTATTGCACAAAACAAATAATACCCCAAGTAAGCAATGTATCCCGCTAAATCCCTACCAGATATCTCCGAAAATATCACTCCAAATAATCCCAGATATACAGAACTTATACAAATCGACAAAAACCACCATCCAAAATTTATATTATTCATGGCAGACATAAGATATAGCGAAAATATTATAAAACTTAACGTAATCATAATTCCTATTATGAATCTTGTAAAAAATATTCTAATGTATGATATTTTACAAGTATAGGTGAACTCGGCAACATTATTTTTATTTTCTATATTGCACATTGGTAACAGTATGAACATAGAAAAAAATATAATTATGTTTTCACCAGTTGTTTTTACATCGTATTCGTTCATATCTCTGTTCATGAACCTTACAAGCAATAATAACAAGAATAATAGACTAATTAATATATTGCCACGAAATGCGAATTTAAATTGATAAGCTAAAAAATTTCTACTTTTACATTGCAAATCCTTAGATTCGTTTATATTTAAATTACTATTAAGGAAATTTTTTATCTTATTCATCTTCTTCTCATGCGTTCTCCCCCTTCTATTTCTGTCAAATATAATTATAGAAATAATTATAACTATAATCGATAAAAACAACATAAAAATCCGATTTATATATATTTCATTTTTTACACTGTCATAATAATTGTCTATCCCAAATGAACTGAATCTTATTATAACTCTCCAAAATTCATAATTTCCAATAAATGTAGCTATTGACAATAACCATATAATAAACTGCGTTCCAATTACAATAAATACATTATTGAGCCAGATATCTAAAAAAACTGATAATGCGACCATAATCAGTATTGTAGGTACAATCCAAATAAGCCAATATTTTATGAATGGGATATAAGAAATGTGGTAACCATATGTTCCCAGTTCATAATGAAAATATATAGCTCCAGCAATTGAGATAAGTAATGTAATAGAACTAATAGGCATAACTACAGAAATAATTCTAGTAAATACAATTTTAGAGCTTTTACTATTTGAAACATATAACATTTCTGTAACATGATTTTGCCTGTCTTTTATGAAAATTGTAGCTGATATGACTGCTGAAATAAGTCCAGCCAATATTCCTAAATAATTCATAAAATACCTCGCATATCCTTCTGATAAGCCTATCCTTAATGAATAATTGAAATCATTCGTTTCCTCTTCTATTGTATTGCGATTATCCTCATGCGTTCTATTTATCCCAAATCTTTTGTGTCTATAAACACTATAAAGTCCTGATTTCTCCCCATAATGATAGTTTGTTCTGTATCCTATTGTTTTTTCGAAGTTATTTATTAATTCTAAAACTTTATTGTCAGTTAATTTTATTTTAACATTAGACATTTTTTCTTTCTCGTCATACATGGGGTTTATTTCTATTATTATTTTTTTTAAATTTGCTCTTATTTCATCGGTAATATTCAAATCAACCGGGATTCCATTGCCTTCCTCCCCACCATAAACAACCATGCTACTATGTCTTATATCTTCCTTTAATTTAAAATAAATAAACTCTCCCGGACTTAATGGCTTGCTGTAATAATATTCCACTTCAGGGGAAATCGATATAAACGTAAATCCTAACATCAAAATTATAGCCACCAAAAATGCGGTTGAAAATGTATTCTTCTTCATTTCAATCCAAAACATACCTCACCTCTTTTATTTAATATAAATTCATCATATCTTAAGTATAATTTTTCTAATTAACCATTGCCAATTTTTAATCATAATATCAGTCATCTAAAAATTTTTGTAAATTGCACAAATTATAAATTAACTTCTTGTTATCAAAGGCATATCTAAAAAATACACACCTTCTTGCGATACATCTTAAGTTATTCTTACAATCTATACACTCCTCACTTACATTTCGATTAAATTCTTCCAATCTCTTTTCCCAATCTAAGTCAATACCTGTAAATATAGAACCGATAATGAACTTATTGTTGCCATGTACCGCAATGCAAGGATAGATATTCCCTTCATAATCAATTACCCTATTGTAAATTCCACCTAAACATACTCCTTTATCTGAGTCTGTTATAGAAATAGAACTACAAATAGAATATTCATTCTTGTCCTTTATATATTCCTCACATTTTTTTATTTGTATCGAATAAATAGATAAATCAGCTTTTGTCCAATAGTAGTTCCAATAATCAATATAACAAAATATATGCTTAAATCCTAAATCCCAAAGATGCATAATATTTTCAAATAATACGCATACACTATCTAATGAAACAGTAACTCGCCCAGTAATCTTTAATCCATCCTTAATCATTTTTTTTATATTTGAGCTAACAGTTGAATATGAACCTATACCATTTTTAAATATTCTCATTGAATTATGAACTAATGGTTTCCCATCTATACTAATACTGATATCATCTATTTTTCTTAATAGATTTAATATATTTCTCCCATATAGTGTTCCATTTGTTGTAATTGAATATGTAAATCTTATCCCTTCAATTGTATTAAACTTATCAATTAATAAAGAAATCACCTTATAATTCAGCAAAGGTTCTCCTCCATGAAACCTAACCAAACATTCCTGCACTCCATTGATAGCAAATGTACTTCTAAGAAATTTGTAAACTTCTATAGCTGTACTTTCTTTCATAAATGCAGCATTTTTATCCCCTTCATAACAATATCTACATCTCATATTACAATCTTCTGCAACCCACAATGAAACAGACATTTTAGCCATATATCTTTTTCTCCAATATTGTTTTTCTAGATTTACAGTAAGCTTCCAAGTACCCATATTTATTATATAAATACATATACGCTGGACAAGTATTGCAAAACATATATACTTTACAACCACTGCAATATGGTGCTCTATCTGGCATTATTGATTTATAATTATTATATCCACTCGTTTCACGGTATCCTTTATTTCTCATATAATTATAGAAATTGTCAATTTTTAAAATATTATCCCCTTTAAACTCTTGTAAATTCAAAGCTCCACACGGATATATACATAAATCACTACCAATATAAATATTGCTCATAAACGCATCACAGATAGTTGTTCTATATTGAGGTAAAAATCCCCAATTTACTTCAGTTTTTTTATAATTTATACTCCTTCCATTAAGGTCTTCTATAAACATTTCTTTAAATAATTTCTCATCATTGTCTCTCCCTCTTCCAACTGGAGCAAATCTTCTAAGTATTGGCACAGTCCCCCACTTTTCATTTAGTTCATAAAATGCAGATTCTCCATTTCTATTAATTGATGTTATTACTGATGAAACCGATATTTTATCCATACCTGCATTTTTCAACAATCGTATTGCTTTATCAATTTTATCAAAAACATTCACTCCTCTAATCGCTTCACAGGTTTTCTTATCATAACCATCTATGCTTATGCTTATATCATCATAATTATCAGCCAAAAATATTGCATTATCCTCATTAATTAATGTAGCATTACTCATCAAGCATAATTTATCAAATCTTTCTCTTGCAAATTCAGTCAATTCAAAAAAGTCTTTTCTAACGAGTGGCTCTCCCCCTGTTATGCAGATTGTTTTAACTCCTATTTTTGACAAAATCTGAAAAACACTTTTTAATTCTTCGGTTGATGGCTCTCCTGCAAATTCCATTACTGAATTTGCACAATGAAGACATTTTAAATTACACAAAGCTGTTATGGCAATATCTACACTTACTAACTCATTTTTATTATTATAATCTATCAATTCCAGCTTTTTCAATTTATTTAATATATCTTCAATATAAATTCTGCTATCCAAATCAAACTGATTAATAAAATCCTCATGTTCACTTTCAGTATTTATATAATTATTAACATAGTTAAAACACTCTTCTGTTAGTTTTATCCAACATCCGTTATGAGGATTATTTAAAACAACATATCCATTTTCCGAAACAATTCGTATATCTTCACAATATTTCATATAGTAGTCTGAGAAGCAAATAAACGCGTAAGAAATATTAAATTCCCTTGCACTTCTATTAAAACTAATTTAGAAAAACGGGTTGCCCTTAGCAGTTTTTTGTGTATGCTGTACTTCTGAACATGTACACGCAGTTATTGCGGGGCCACCAACCACACCAGATTTTCTACCAGATGCCTGCTTAGAATATTTTACCTCTACACAATCATCCATACAGCTTTGAGCTTCAACTTCTTGTTCGTCATATTTTATAAAATTACTATCAATTTTTATTTGCTTCATATTATCACCTTTCCTCTAATTTGTATATTTCTTACGCAATATCATTGTACATCTTTTCTTAAATTATTTCAATTGTCTATTTATTAAGTTTGTGTCAAGTACTTGTGTGTAGTTTTTTAACTTAAATGCAACATTGTGTTGCACTTACCTTGGAAATCCAGTCAAATAAATATCAGCAGAACCATAAAAATTTCCCAATTAGATGCATTAAACTCCCACAATCAGTTGACTGTGGGAGCTTTTATATATCCTTTATTAAATGATATGGGCATCAAAAGCTGTTTACATTCTATTCAGGCTTCTATAACTTTATATCCGCCTCTTTAAATCCTCTGTACACCTCTCTTACAAAGCCTTCCTCATTAGTTATCTGAGGAAGATTTAACACAGAGTTATGGTCTCCTTCTTCACTCTTTCTAAGAAAGCCTGTCTTAAGGTCTTCTTTGGAGAGCTTGTAATAAGCTATGTCATCAGTGAAATTGTTGGGACTCACAAGGTATGAACCGGCAGTTACATCCCAGTTACAAAAGGCCTTAATACCGTATTTCTTTTCATTTCTCTCAAACCAGTAATTGGTCTTATCAACTATGTACTTGCCTGTCTCAGTACCAAAAGAAAGCAGGTTCTCCTTGAATTTTTCCACCTCAAATATTACCTTTAGGCAGTTGTTTCCTGTAGCTATGCTGATAGGCACTCCAGAAGTTAATACCTTGAATGTAGCCTCATAATCCACAGAGAAATTTAACTCATTGATTGTAAGTCCACCTACGACTAAAGGAGAGGTTATTCCTCCCATAAGGGTGATGGATTTTACCTTGTTAAAAGCCGCCTCATCCTTCACAAGAGCTCCTGCAATATTAGTAAGAGAGCCTGTTGCAAGTATATGTACCTCTTCTTCTTTATTAAGCGTATCTACTATAAAATCAGTTGCTTCGTTTTCATAGTCCTCTGCCGTCAGTCCTCCCTTATACACCTTGATATCACTTCTTCCTATCTCCTTAAGAAAGCTAAGTGTGTTGGCATATACCGTTTCAGTCTCGTTATTGCCAAAGCAGTTTGTAATTCCTAAGATTTCAACATCTTTGCATCCCAATAGATAAAGAAGAGTTAAGCCATCATCCACATCACAGTTTTCTACACCTATAGTATTGTCGCAGTCAAATATTATTTTTTTCATCCCTCTTCCTCCAAAAGTATAAAATCATTGTTCTTCCTGCTTATAAGCCTTAGTTCATCGCCGTTTTTAATCTCTGCTTTGGTAAATTCTCCGTAAGGAAGCCTTACCTTGTATTCATTTTCTTCTGCCTCAAGTATCAGCTCGGTAATCTCTCCCCCAAAAGATATCTGCTTTAAGCTGACCTTTATCCCCAATTCTCCCTTGTTATCCACATCTAATTCGCTTGGACGAAGAAGGAGTTTATATTTCCCCGGCTTTTTATCAGTTTTAAAACTAATTATATCAGATGTAAAGGTGTTTCCTTCCACCTTGCCGCAAAAGAGGTTAACATCGCCTAACATAGCTGCAATTTTCTCATCTTTAGGACTGTTATACAGCCTCTCAGGACTGTCAAAGGCAAGTATTCTCCCTTCTTCCATAAGGGCAAGCCTGTCAGATAGCGCCATAGCCTCTTCTTTGTCATGGGTTATCATCACAGTTGTTATGCCATTTTCCCTGTGAAGCCTCCTTACAAGCTCTCCCATTTCCTTTCTGAGGTCTTCATCAAGGCTTGCAAATGGCTCATCTAAGAGGAGGAGCTTAGGCTCGGCTCCAAGCGCCCTTGCAAGTGCCACTCTCTGCATCTGTCCTCCAGAGAGCCTGCTCACCTTTCTTTTCTCATATCCTGAGAGCCTAACCTGGTCTAAAAGCTTCTCTACCTTTTCTTTGATTACTGCCTTGTCCATCTTCTTAAGCTTCATGGCAAAGGCAATATTATCCTCTACATTCATATGAGGAAAGAGCCTTAAGTCCTGAAATACTATCACCGTCTGCCTTTTTTCAGGTGGAAGTCCTGCTACATTCTTATCAAAGATGCCTATATCTCCGTTATCAGTTTCTAAAAGCCCTGCTATACTCTTTATAAGGGTGGTCTTGCCACAGCCGCTTTTTCCAAGTATGGAGACAAATTCACCACTTTCTATCTCAAGGTTGATATCCTTAAGTATGTGGTTTTTCCCATAACTTACATTCAATCCTTTTACACTTAAACTCATATTTCACCTACCTGTGATACTCTATTTCCGCATTTTTAAGGAAGAGCTTTGCCAGTCTGTCAAAGCCCGCAAATATTACTATCGTCACTATCATAAATACCAGACTGTATATGCTGGCAAAGTTTCTCTCCCCGCCCTGAATGTAAGGCACCATAATTACCGCAAAGGTATTGACATTTCCACCTCCTATTAGGAGAGTTAAAAAGTACTGGCTAAAGGAAATGAGGTATGCCATGGTAAAGGCTGATAGGATGACAGGAGTGAGATTTGGAAGACTTACCTTAAAAAATGCCTTTACAGGGGAGCAGCCAAGCACCCTGGCCTGTTCTTCAAGCTTAAGAGACAATGCCCTTGTGCCCTCTTCTATAAGCCTTGTTGCGTAGGGAGCTGAGTAAATCACATGGCAGAGAATTACTCCCCATACATTACCTGCAAGTCCAACTCTAAGCAGGGTTACCTGTATACCCATTGCAAATACCGTGGTGGGTACAAGAAAAGGAAACATAACCAAGAAGCTAACCACTCCCTTAAGTCTGAATTCGTAGAAGCTAAGTGCCCTTGCAGTCATAAGCCCTATAACAACGGAAACCGCTGCCACAGTTAGAGATAGCACTATGCTTAAAGCAAAGGTCTTCATCAGCTCGGAATTCATCCTTATAAGACTATTTATAGCTCTTAGTGAAAAAGCCTGAGGAAAGAGTGAAGGCCAGGTAAATCTTTCCGTAAATACCCACATAAAAAGTGGAAGAATTGGGAGGATGACTACTAGTGAAAATATTATTACTATAATCTTTCCAAATATATTATTTCTTTTCATTTGCCCCTCCAAACTTCTCACTGCTCTTCTTCATCAGTCTGAAGTAAACAATGGCAGCAAATACTGAGATTACGGTAAGCACGCCATTATAAGCCATTGCATAAGGGCGGAGCCTAAGGTCAGGCTTTTGAAACTCTATATAGCTAAGTATTGGCAGTGCCTTTGGCTGTGTAGCCCCTAAGATTTGTGGAAGCTCATAGGCTCCAAGGGCATATACGAATATGATGAGGAAGGCACTTAGGATATTGCCAATACAAAGCGGAAGGCTGACCTTAATAAATGCTGTAAGCCTGCTTGCACCGAGGTTTATAGCTGCCTCTCCGAGGTTGCTGCTGATTGCCGCCATAAGAGTTATGACAAAGTAAATGACAAAGGGAGCCTCCTTCCATATATATGCAAGGATTACACCCACTCCTCCCGCATCATTTATAAGTAGGGGGAACTGGCTCTGGTCGCTTATGATGTTTAAATGAAATAACATCCTCGCAAGAAGACCATTCTGCGACATTACATTTACTATCATAAGTGCAACTATGGTGTGTGGAACTATTATAGGGAGCTTAACTATGGCGTTTATTAGTCCGTTTCGCTTCGTACTTATAAGCACATAGCACATAAATATCCCTATGAGGATGGACAAAACCGCCGATACTCCCGCTATCTTAAAGCTATAGATAAATGCCTGTATGCTTGCCTCTCTTCCCAGTATTTCCTTATAGTACATAAGTGTCGGAGTATATAACTTAAAAATCGGAATTACCCCAAGGCTCTGAGTAATTCCGATTACGATTCCTGTTATAAATACTGTTCCAAGTATAAGCTGAGGCACCAAAAGTAAATATGGTGTCAGTTTTTTCATTATTTTCCTACCACTTCTTCATTCCAGATTTCCTCGATGATTGGAACAAGGCCTGCAGGCATCTCAGGAAGTCTCTTTGAAAGGAGCTCTGCCTGGCTGATTACACCCTTGCCGATGTCTACGCTGTCAAAAGCCTTCTTCTGTTCGTCATTAAGCTTCTCATACTGAACAACAGGGATTGTTCTAAGAACCTTATACCTGTCTGCCTGAACCTCAGGATCCATCATTTCGTTGATAGCCACCTGTGCACCTGCGCTATTGCCTGAGTTAGAAGCAATTGCTATGTAGTTGGTATTACCGATAGTTCCCTTGTCAAACTGGAAGGTTCTTGTTGTATCTGTAAATGTACCATTTTCAATATTGGTAGCTACTCCAAATGCTGAATAGCTCATTCCCATAACAAGCTCACCATCTGCAAACATCTTTGTAACTGCAGGGTTATCAGATGGGAAGGTCTTTCCTTCCTGCCAGAGATATGGGTTAAGCTTTCTAAGGTACTCTAGAGCCGGCTCTATTGCAGCCTTAACTGTAGCCTTATCTGCCTTCATATCAGCAAACTGCTCGTAGCCAACTATATCGTAAATAACATTTCTTACAAAGGCTGATGCTGTGAAATCAGGAAGAGCCGCATAGGTAACTTTTCCCTTGTACTTCTTAGCGAATTCAAGAAGCTCATCTGTATTCTTAGGAGTCTCAGGTGTAATCTTGCTGTCGTTAAAGAATACGAGCTGAGCCTTGCCGTAAGGAGCTTCATAGCCGTCTATAGGGAATGCAAAGTCATAGTAGGTCTCTTTGTCATCCTTGTTGATATAAGCCTCAAAGTTAGGAAGAGTCTCTGCAAATGGTCCAAAGAGCATGTTATTCTCTTTTGCAGTCTTGAAGTTCTCTCCATTTATCCATATCATATCGATATCGCCGTCCTTCTTACCAGCCTGAAGCTCACCTGAGAGCTGGCTAAGTATCTTGTCGATATCCATAGGAACTCTCTTTAAGGTAATGTCATACTTATCTTTGAGTCTCTTAGCAAAGTACTCGTCAAGCCAGGCATTTAGCTTATCATCTCCGCCCCAGCCATAGAAGCTTACCTCAGTACCTTTTGCAGCCTCTACAAGCTTGTTAAAATCGCTTCCCTCAGTCTTAGATGAAGCTGTGGAAGCAGCAGATGCAGAGCTCTTTGTGGAAGCCACGCTTGCACTGCTCTTAGCTGATGATACTGCCTTGCTTGATGCAGTCTCATTCTTTGCTCCACAGGCTGTAAGTGAAACAACCATAGCCAGTGATAAAATACCTGCCAATAATTTCTTTTTCATTAATTCCTCCTTTTTACATAGCCTTTTGATAGGTTAAACGCAATTATCTTACATAGTAATCCATACAAAGTCAAATAGATAAAACAAATAAATGCATCACATATAGTATATTTACTATATATCTTCCAGCTCTCCTTCATTAAATAAGGCTTCTATTCCTCTAATAAAGCCATCCTCCAGATACTGGGACAACTTCTCCCTTGTACTTTTATTCATTATCTCCTTGTCAGCTTCCTTATACTGTACATACGCCATTGCGCACCAAGTCAGCCCTCTGAGACAGTTTATCTTAATAAAAGCACGAATAGCTTCTCTTATTCCTTGTGTATCAAAGTAGTTTTCCGCTCTTTCAAGGTACCTTGTTATAAAGTTATCTATCTCTTTCTTAGTGAGTATGATATCGGTCTTCCAAAACGTGCTTGTTGGCGCTAAGAAATGCCCTATATCCTGGGCAGGGAATCCGTACACTGCCTTTTCCCAGTCTATGAGGTAGTTCTTACCATCTTCCCCTATTAAGAAGTTGGTCGAGTTAAGCTCAGTATTTATAAGACATCTATACATTCCATCAAAGTTTATTTCACCCGACCTTGACATAGCCCAGCCCTGATCCAAAAGATGCCTTATCCTTTTATGAATGTCTTTATCAAGATAGCTGCTCCTTGTATAGTGTCTAAACATCTCCTCACATTCATCAAGCACAAAGCTAAAGCCTGTGCCTGTCCTGATGAGCCCGTTATCAACAGGTAAGTCCTGCCTGTGTATGTCTACAAGAATGTCTGCTGCCTTCCTTAGGTCCTTTGTATAGTCAAGTGCCACTCCCGGCAGGTACTCCATCACGAGAATGCCGCTATCAAGGTATCTTTTACTGCCATCAACATAGTAAAGCTTCGGAGTCCTTCCTGAGTTCTCAAGGAGCTTCAAGGTATTTGCCTCGTATTCAATCTGCTTCTCAAGATGCATCTGCGAGCCCTGATTTATCCTAAGGACCAGCTTCTTACCTGATACCGGATGAGTAAATTTAAGGTTCACATTGTACTCACCTGCGGCAAGCATCTCATACTTTTCTTCTATGGTTTCGGGAAGTCCAAGCCCCTCCCTGTATTTCTTGCTTTTTACAAGCGGTTTTATAAGTGTAGTATAATCCATCTTACCTCACATCCTTATACATTGCTGAAATTTCTTCTATATTTACTCCCCTGCGGTACTTCGCCCTAAGACGGTTCATCTTCCACATAAGCCTTAGCTTCCTTATGGGGCCTCCCTTAAAACGTCTTGTACTGGTGTATATTCTATGTCTTGCCATACCAAGCTTTATGCCCTTTTCCTTGAGGGTAAGGGATAGCTGGTAGTCCTCCATTATAGGTAAGTCAGGATACATACCTATTTCCATAAATAAATCCCTGTCTATGACTATGCCCTGGTCGCCAAACATTACCTTCCTGTCAAACACCCTGTGGTTGCTTATATACCTGCAGATAAACATCAGTGGTGAAAGGCTCTTAAAGGCTATACCAAAGCAGCCTGCTCTGTATACCTCCATAAGGTCAAGGATTTCTTTTAGTGGGTTAGGCGGTAGAGTGCTGTCACAGTGTAAGAAGAATAAAATGTCTGCCTCTACGCTAAGTGCCCCAAGGTTCATTTGGTTGTTGCGGCCTTTCTTAGAATGAAGCAGCCTGAACTTGCTCTCTTCAATCAGCTTTGCCGTATTGTCTGTGCTTCCGCCGTCCACAAAGACTATCTCACATCTATCCTTTATCCCTTTAAGCTGGTTCATAAGGCTTACGATAGTCTCTTCTTCATTATATGTTGGAATGATTATTGCTATACTTTTATTCTCTTTAAGAAAGATTGCAGTATGAGTTTTTCTAAAATCCAAATCTGTCCTGATTATCCCATAATAAGCCTTTATATCCTCTTTAGTATCTATGTCTCTAAGTCTTCTGCCTGTCCCAAGGCTTAGCCCCATATCCTCTATCTTCTGCTTTGTATTCTCAAATACGCTGCCTGTGCCATAGCCCTCTATATCAAATATTTCCTTATTGGCCTTCTTCATCCCCACGAGGTAATAGCCTCCATCCTCGGTAGGAGATAGGACTATGTCATTATTCTCTAAGAATGTAAAGGAGCTTTCTATATCCTCTGCTAAGAGCAAAGGGATATCTGTTCCACTAAGACTCACTGCCTCCGCCCCTTCAGCTAGAACCTCAGATATAGCATTATACATCTTATCTCCAAGGTCCTCTCCCCTCTGTTCTCTATAAGTTTTATCATCACCGAATATGTTTTTAATAATACTTACATCTCCCTCAGGAAGATAGTAGATATAGGTCTTTACAGAGGCATCCAGGCCATTTAGAGTCCGCGCCAGGTCTTTAAGCATAGCAATATGAAGCCCCACGCACTGCTTTGGCGTATAGTAGGGAAGCAGGCGGGTCTTTGTCTTATGTTCCAGCGGAATCCTTGTAAATACAATAAAAGCCTTCATCTATCTGCCCCCCTTCTACATCAATATCTGCTGCTTCTTATTCTAACATGGGGTGAGAGTAAATTACAACCATATTGCATTACAATTCCATTGCCATAATTTTACTTAAACTTGGTCTTTGCCCTGTTCGTCCAGGAATTCTTATAATCCGCCTTCTCTCCCGTTCCAAGGATTAGAGGAAGGAAATGGTCCATAGAACAGCCTCTGCCTGAAAGAGTACCTGCACAGGTACCGCAGTAACTTATAAGCCCTTCATGTCCCTGTTCCTTTAGCTTCTTAGGCATATCATCTGAAAGCTCCCTTTCCTTTACCATGGCGCATCCACCCATTCCACAGCACTGTACACCCTTTACAAAGTCTAAGTCACCGCTTAAGAAAGGCTTTAGATACTCCATCCATTTTTTGTTTTCCCTGTCCGGGCAAGGAAGGAAGATGTCGGCATTTACATCTATCTTGTTGCCAAGCCCGAGTTCAGCGAGCTTTTCATAGATTACGGTAATCTTCACATTAAGCCTATCACCAAAGTGATAGTAGCAGTTAGGGCAGAGCAAAATAAGTTCCTCTATACCATGTCTTTTAATATAGTCATTTATCCTGTCTATTATCTTATTCTCTTCCTTTACAAGACCAAGCTCCGCTATAGGCTTGCCACAGCAGTCATAGACAGTATCTATGTCCGCCACATCCTTTAAGAGCTTTGAGAGGTAGGCTATAGTCTTTGGAAAGTAAGATGGGAAGTTACATCCCGGAAATAAAAGGCTCTTTGACTTTCCTTTTCTATAATTCTTAAATATATAGTTCTTCTTCTCAAAAAGTAATGCCCCGTAGCCCTTTTGCTTGAGACCGTACTTACCTTCTTTTACTTCATCAGTCCTCATATCAAGGATAATCTGCCTTCCATCTATGTCCTTCGGACAGACTCTTGTACATTCGCCGCAGAGGAAGCAGCTGTATTTTAACTCTCTAAGCCTGTCCACATCCCCTATAGTAATACCATACTTAGTGAGGAATGAACAGTGCTTGGTACAAAGGTGGCAGTTTATACATTTACTTGCATCTGTATGCTTGATTTTACCCATATTATTCTCCAATTTAACTCAAATTATTATTCATCTATATGTGTTTAGAAATTCCAGACGATTCTCTTAATTCATCTATAGATTCATCTTATTCAGACTTTTTCTCAGAGCTTTCCTTGTTTTCTTCAGAAATTTCCTTCGGCATCTCCTTATCTACCACAAACTTCCTAAAGAGGTAGGCTGTAAGGAAGACCACCACTGCAAGAGCTATCGCTATCCCTATGTATAATACCCTGTTCTTACTGTCAGCAAAGCCTGCTGTTCCCACCGTATACATAGCAGTACCCGGGAGGATGAAGATAAAAGTAAATATAGAATAGGTGGATAGCTTTATATCAGTGATTCCGTATGCAAAGTTCTGAAGATTGAAAGGAAAGAGTGGCACAAGCCTTGTTATCATAAGTACAAAGACTCCGTTCTTCTTCATATCATCAAAAAGATACTTTTTAAGATACTTATTCTTCATAGCCATAGGCTTAATCTGGTCTCTAAGAAAGAACCTTCCCGCTATAAATGCTACTATTGCACCAATGCTCGCTGCCAGGGTACAAAGCAAGGTACCCCAGAATGCGTCAAAGAGTATGCCTGCAGCTATCGCAAAGCTCACCCCCGGAAGGGCAAGAAGAACGCTGCCTGCAACGGTGGCGGCCACATAGATAACAGCCGCCAGTAGAAAGTTGTCAGCAACCACTGTCTTAAGCTCCATCAGCTTATCCATCTTAAGGTAAGAAGACAGCCCTAAGAAATGATTAGCTATCACAACTACAGCAATAATAAGTACAAATATAATTATCTTTTTTGTAGATTTATTTAGTTTCATTTTTTCCTCTCAAATTCACTATCAGGGTTATAATAATCAAAATTCCAACAATCACATATACTATCCCATTTAAGTAATAGTATCTCGTCTTTTCTTTCTCCTTATCTGTTTTTTGCCCAAAATATCTCGTAATCTTGTATATAATAAGAGATATCTACAGACATTCCTTTCATTTTACACGCAGCTATATTATTATTCAAATAGATTTTCTCTATAATTGTATGCATTTATCAGAAAATACAATAAGATTTTTTTTGTATTTTCTCTTAAGGTATGTTATAATCCACTAGATGTGTAGGCTTTGTAGTCATTATAAAGCCATTATTTACCTAAAAGAACGGAGGAAAGAAAATGAAAACAAAAAGAACTTTAATCGCTGCACTTCTTTGTGCAACCATGGCACTTACTGTAGGTTGTGGCGGACAGTCTAGTGCAAACAAGACTTCAAGCACTACTGCTTCAGCTAAGGCTTCAAGCACTGCTGCTTCTACAACAAGCACTGCTGCTTCAAGCAAGGCTTCAAGTACAGCAAGTGCTGCAAAAAGCACAGCTTCTAACGCCGCTGCTGATGAAGTAGATGGCGTATCTCTTGCTAACCCAATTAAGATTGACAAGGAAGCTAAGACAGTTACCGTTTTATGTAGTGTAAACGGTCAGTACTTTACACAGCCAACCAGACACGCATCCGTATTTAAGGATGGCAGTAACGGTACAAAGTCAATATTCACAGCTTATGGCACTGCCCTTGATTTCTATGATGCACTCATTGCAATCGGTGCAAAAGAAGGCGGCAACATGACTGTAGACAATAAGGAAACCACTCACGTTGAGGGAGATCCTATCAAGTGTGAAGTTACCTGGAACGGTGCAGGTAAGTACTATGACTACAACGAAGTAATTATCGACAGCAACAAGAAGCCTATTGAGATGAGATTTGGCGGAAACCGCAAGACTGCAGAAGCTAAGAACACAGGCTGCTTATCCTGCCTTGATTCTTGTCCTGTAGGTATCGTTTCAAATACTACTTATACATATGGCGCCGTTGAGACCAGAGGAGAGGTTGGCTTTACCGGTAATGCTGATATTCTTCCTGAAGATGGAACTTATGTAGCTGTTAAGTACACACTCGAGAAGTAATTTAATAACCAATGCCACAGGCAGAGCCAATTTAGCCTTTTGCACTAAACTGCATGCCTGTGGCTTCTTTCCTAAAAGGAGGACATTGTGAGAAAGTTAAGAGCCATATTTTACAACGCTACTATGTGCTTACCTATAGCTTACATCCTCGGTATCTTATTTTCACTTAGTAATAGCTACCAGATGATGATTAACCTTGCTTTGGTTATGTACATACCTGTTGCCTTCGGCATCATGCTTGGTATTGCATTCAACAATATCACAACAAAATACCTTTTCTTCATCTATGAAGGTATTCTTATCGTGATGGCACTTATATTTGGTAAGATACCAAATATCCTTTACTTAACTAAAGAAGCGCTTAGTTTACCACCAAACGTATCAGTTAACGCAATGAAGGTGCCTTTCATCATCTTTGTCGTAGTTGTAAATATCATAAATATCTACATAACCCTTACACTCGGTAAATATCAGAAGATATATACCAAAGCAGAGCTTAAGGAAATCAAAGAAAAAGAGGCTAAGCTTAGTGACCTCAGAGAAGAAAAGAGCGAAGAAGAAATTCGTGAAATCAAGAGTAAGAGAAAGAAACTTAGATATATTGCGCTTGCAGGCATTGTAATCTTCTTCATCGTTTACTTTGCTTTTGCAGACTTTAGAAATAATCTCAATACTGCTTTTGCTACCATATCAAAGCTTGATACAACTGTAGTTATAGAGTATCTTAAGTCATTTGGTCCTCTTACCGCTGTAGTTTCATTCATACTTATGATACTTCAGTCAATAGCGGCTCCTATCCCTGCCTTCCTCATCACCCTTTCAAATGCAGCCATCTTCGGCTGGGTATGGGGTGCGGTTCTCTCCTGGTCTTCAGCAATGGTAGGTGCAGCTCTCTGCTTCTTCCTTGCAAGAGCACTTGGTAGAGATGTAGTAGAGAAACTTACCAGCAAGGGTGCTATGGAAAGCGTAGACGTATTCTTTGAAAGATATGGAAAATATGCAATCTTAATCTGCCGTCTCCTTCCTTTCGTATCATTTGACTTTGTAAGCTACGGCGCAGGTCTTACCAATATGGGCTTCTGGTCTTTCTTTATTGCTACAGGTATAGGCCAGCTTCCTGCAACCATCGTTTATTCTTATGTAGGCGGTACACTTTCAGGTGGAGCACAGAAGCTTTTCGTAGGCCTCCTTTCACTCTTTGCACTTTCAATCGTAATCGGTATAATCAAGAAAATCTATAACGATAAGCACAAGGTAGAGAAGGAAAAAGGAATCGAGCTTCCTACTGAAGAATAAAAACTTATGCCATAAATATATCTCTTTTAGATGTGTATAAGAATATCAGAGAAGTTATTTGCAATACAAACGGGCTGTCTGCTGGGGTGTAGACAGCCCGTTTTTTCTTTCTATGTAAAGTTTCTTGTAAAATGAGGGCATCAAAATATATGACACCCTCATCTTTTATTTCTTTGTCTAGGCTTATAAATCCCGTCTTACTGAATATAATGTAAAATCAGCTCTACAGTAGCCATAAGGCCCTGTATGTGTGTTCTCTCCATGCCATGAGAAGCTGCAACACCAGGTCCTATAAGGGCGCAGCGCACATCATGTCCTGCCCTCCAGGCTGCGATGGCATCTGAGGAATACATAGGATAGATGTCGGTAACATAAGGGAGATTATGCTTTTTGCTAAGCTCTACAAGCTTGGTTGTCATGTCATAGTCATAAGGACCTGAGCTGTCTTTTGCACAGATGGATACATCTGTCTCCCTGCAGTTAAGGTCATCTCCTATACAGCCCATATCCACTACCAAAAGCTCCTTCATGTCCTTTGGAAGAGTAGCACCACCGTAGCCTATCTCCTCATGAACTGAGAAGCAGAGATAGGTCTTGTGCTTTGGCTTAATGCCAAGCTCCTTAAATATGGTAAGCAGAGTAATGAAGATACCTGCGCAGGCCTTATCATCTATAAAGCGTGACTTAAGGAAGCCTGAGGAAGTAAAGGTAGTCTTAGGGTCGTAGCAGACAAAGTCTCCTGCGGCTATGCCAAGCTTCACCACATCTTCCTTGGAGCGAACCACCTCATCCAGACGGATAACCATATTTTCAGCTTCTCTTGGGTGGGTATTGGCATCCTTAAATACGTGCTTGGCTGGAGTTTCAGATATAACTGTTCCCTCATACACCTTGCCTTCTCTTGTGTATATACGGCAGTATTCGCCGTCAAGACTAGGTGTGACAGGTGAGCCTACTACAGTAAAGGTAAGGTCTCCGTTAGCCTTAATGGAGCGGACCATAAGCCCTAAGGTATCGAGGTGGGCAGACATACCAAGTGGCTCACTGTCATCCTCTCCTTCAACCTCAACCACTACATTGCCCAGATTGTTCTGAGTACACTTATAGCCAAGGTCAGTTACCATCTTCTTTACAAGCTCTGTAGCATTGTGGGTAAATCCCGAAGGACTGTCAACACTCATAAGTGCCTTGATATTGCTTATAAGAAGCTCTTCATATTTCTTTAGTTCCATAGTGTAAACCTCCGTAAATGTGATTGTTATGTGAATAATATACAATGTTCCAACAAATAATCTATCACATTTGGGGATAAATAACAAGGGCTATGACATATTTGCCATAACCCTTGTTATTTGAAAAAGTAAATTCCACATTAGTTTGGATTTTACTTATTCTATACACCACATCTTTAACTATGGACTTTACTTATTCCATACATCATACTTTTACCTATAGACTTTACTGATTCCATGATTAAAATATATTGGGTTAGATTCATCAGGTTAAGGTTTTATATACAAACTGCTTCTTAAGCCATCTTATGTATGTAATGGATGCCCTGACAGAAACATTGACATGCCACGTACTGTAAGAATGCGTCCAAGAAAAAATAAGAGATAAACCGGTATTTCCGGTTACAAGATGAGTTCTCATACCACAATAAGGGAGGGGCGGAAGTTACTTATTCCGAATTTTGGAATGTATCCTCGGCTCCTGTTTGCTATACGGTAAAAAAGAGAGAACTATGCTTGTAAGGCTGATTATGGCAGGTTATATTTTTTTAGAAAAATTAACCATAGACAACTTTGAAAACAAATCCAGAAATTCTTTATTCTGATTGATAGATGAATTTACCATATCAGAAATCACACTACTGTGTATGCCATATACAAAAAGTTTATGTGGCATTTTATCATAAAAAATCTTAAGGTTTGTACCCATAGGTATATCAAGTTTAATTTTATCAAAAAACTCATCAAGAGCCTTCTTTATAACTCTATGTAGCGGTAAATCATCTTCTTTTTGTGTCTTTTGGTAGGCTGCAATCTTTCCGGAAGGTACTGTAAAAGGCTCTCCTTTAGATAGGAGTTTGATTCCGTCCTTAGAAAGCTCATAATCATCCACTCCTTTTTCCTTTGCCATATCGTGTATCCAGCCATTTTGCCCTACTCCGTATTTATATTTTTGCCGTACATCAAGCAAGTGACCATCCTTAAACTCAATATCAGTAAAGGCATTTTCTTTATAAATACCTTTTTCTGAAAAGTATTTCACATCTGACCTTAACAGGCCTAATGCTGCCCTCTGTTCGGTCGGAGTATTGCCTTTGGTTGCATTTTTAACGCCCTCTGCGACTTTTTCTAGAATATTCTCTCCATCCTTTGTGAAAAAGCTGCCGTCCCTTGCTTCCAAATCCCTCATATCATAGCCGGTATAACGGTAAATTTTATTGGCTAAATTCCAAAGCCTGCTCTTTTCAAGGCTGTACTGCTCAGACTTCCCAAGGGATGAAGCTGACTGAACAATATGCAATGATAAGACATCAGCATTCTTTCCTTGGTTTAAAACAGTTTCAATCTTTTGTTTTAAATTATCATCTATCTTTCCTAAAACAGTTATCCTCTTAGTATATAAATCGCTCCTAAAGGTCAGGGAAACTCCGTTTGGAATACGAATGCCATTTTCTTCAAAGAGTTTAGATACCTGAAAGTCCATGTTAAGCCTGTCATGAATAGCTCTTCTAAAGCTCTCTATTTCTCCATGAATTCTAGGTGCTTCATAGCCGCGGTAAGCATAGTCTATAACAGAAACATTAGGTTTTCCGCCCTTTAAAACTTTCATCTCGTTAATATATGCATCCATACGATTTCCTGAACTAAGATTACCATCTAAAACCTGATAGTGTAAGTAGGTTGGGTCGAAATATTTTCTACGTATATGATCTTCTGGATCAGCAAAAGACTTGTTTTTGCGATTGATTTCTTCATACATTTTATCAATTTTGTCTTTTAACTCTACTGACGGTCCCTTATATGAATTCTGAGCTGTTCGTCCTTCCAGTTGGTAGGAAGGACTACCAGCGTTAGGCGTAGTAGTCCTTGTAATATCCATATTTATTTCCATTCCTTTCGCTTTGCTCAAGGCACAAAACGTTATGAAAATGTTTCCTTGAGCCTATTTTTTATTTATAATTCTTCTTGTAGGGAACTCGGTATACTACAAATCACGGGGAGGTGAGTGGGCTGTCCGGCTTGCCGGATGACCGCATATTTATATGTGTAGTACGCCTTTTCAAGCACAAATAAGTGTGTCGTTGAACACGTAATCTTATCTTTGTATAAACAATCTCGTTTATGGCTTAGGCGTTCAGTCAATGCCGTCTCTCCCTATAATCTCTAATGAATCTTCTGATTCTGAAAGGAGTCCCTATGGCTTTAAAAATCGTGTACAAAATCTGTTGTGGTATTGATGTCCACAAAACTTTTGTAGTTGCCTGTATCGCTTCTACGAACGATAAAGGTGTCACTTCTTATGAGAGCCACCGGTTTTCTACCTACACGAGCGGTCTGAAAACTTTGTTACAATGGCTACTCAAACGGAATTGCAAGGATGTCTGTATGGAATCCACCGGTAAATATTGGATTCCTGTTTATAATATCTTAGAAAATGACTGTTCGATTGTCCTTGCTCATCCCAAATATGTTAAGGCTATCCGTGGAAAGAAAACTGACAAGAAAGATGCCAAATGGATTGCTGACCTGTTCAAGCATGATCTTGTTGCCGGTAGCTTTATGCCGCCCGCTGACATCCGTCAGCTCCGTGACCTTATGCGTTACCGTTTCAAACTGACCTGCTTTCAATCAAGCGAAAAGAATCGTTTGCAGAACTGTCTCACGGTTTCCAATATCCAGTTGGGAAACGTTGTTTCGGACACCTTCGGCAAATCTGCTCAGGCGATACTGGATAAACTTTTGGAAAATCCCGCAGATACCTCTTTTGACCTTGAACCCCTTGTTTACAAAAGTTTGAAAAAGAAACTTCCTGAACTCCGTGACGCTATTGACGGTTATATCACTCCGGAACAAGCCGGCAAACTTAAGGTAATCAAAGCTCATTATGAAAGCTTGGAATCCCGGAAAGCAGAGCTTGAAGAACTCATTCTTGCGCTCGCCGCTCCCTATCAGCAGGAACTTGCCATTCTCCAAACCGCTCCCGGTATCCGTAGCGACTTTACTGCCATCGGAATCATTTCCGAAATCGGTACCAACATGGAGGCTTTTCCTTCGGCGAAACACTTATGCTCATGGGCCGGTCTTACTCCGACCAACAATGAAAGTGCAGGGAAGAAAAAATCTGTCCGGGTTTCCAAGGCCGGATGCTATATCAAACCTTTACTGGTCCAGTGTGCAAATGCTGTTGTTACCAGCAAAAAGCATCCGGAAATTCGCAACCGCTATCTCCGTCTCAAAAAGCGTCGCGGTCACAAGAAAGCAATCATTGCCATTGCAAGAATGCTTCTGACTGCATTATATCATATGCTGAAGAATGGTGAAACCTATAATGCGGAACTTTATCGGAAATCCGATTTGCCTCCTGTTGACCGGGAAATCACGGTAGAACAGGCAATTATCATCGCAAGAAATCAAGGTTATAAAATCAAGTCAGCAACTGCATAGCCTTAACTTTTAATATTCAATTTTTAAAGCAGCCACCGAAAGATGGCTTGTTTGTCATGCGATTAAGGGAATGGATACCCTCTACTTTTCATTTTCAATCTTACCTACCTAAAATTCCAGTCAGAAGTTATATCATAAATATAGTCTACTTCCTTTAGTGTCACAATTGCTTTCATAAACAGCCCTCACTTTCTTAAAATAAAATCTGTTTATAAATTAACCTATCATTCATTATATCGGATATTTTCTATAAAAATTAAGATGATTAATTAAAAATTTATAATATTTCGTTCGCTATTTTTAAATGTTAACGAAAAACCGTCTTAACTTTTGTGTGTTATATAATTTTTATTGTAAATTATGCCGAAGTTTATTGCCTAAAAAGGTAGTTCAAAGAACTAGTTCCCAGCTCCTTTCCCTAAAAAAACAGCAGCCAGACTCCTAAAAGTCTGGCTGCTGGTGTATAATTAAGTTATGCAAAAACCCAAATTAACACGCAAAGATTATACCCTGAATGGAGGATTATATCAACTAAAACTTCCGCTAAATATTGAAACTGTTATTTGAAAAAGTAAATTCCACACCGTAGCTGAAATATAAAATTTAAACTTAGGTGTGGAAGTTACTTTTGCAATTCACTTTGCCATAGCCCTGTATTTTTGCCAAGGATTACTAAAAGCTAATTTAGCGCAATCCTGCATAAGTTTATAAAAAAGTGTGTGCTCGCACACATGTGCATTACTATTGCTATTGAATCAAGCAGCATATTACAGCTTAAACTTCTGTACTGCCTCTTCAAGTCCCTTAGCCATCTCAGGAAGTCTCTCAGCAGAGCTCTCGATAATGGAGGTTGACGCCGCCTGCTCTTCAACAGATGCAAGACACTCCTCAGTAGCAGCAGCATTTTCTTCAGATACAGCCGCCAGCCCTTCAACTATCTCGGAAAGCTCTCCTCTTGCATCTTCAAGCTCTTTCTCTGAGTCATTTAACTTGCCTATTATGGTCTTGGTTACATCTATCTCATCGGAGATGTATACAAACTGTTTCTCTGTCTCATCTACACAGGTAACCTGCTCGCCAACGACTGTCTTTACCTCTTCCATTATGTCTACAGCTTCCTTGGTTCTCTCTGAGAGGTTGCGGACAACCACCACGATTTCCTCAGTAAACTTATCTGTCTGTTCTGCAAGCTTCCTGATCTCATCAGCAACCACAGCAAAGCCCTTTCCTGCCTCTCCAGCCCTGGCAGCCTCAATGGCCGCGTTTAGTGCAAGGAGGTTGGTCTGTCCTGCTATTGACTTAATCATTGTACTTGCTTCATCTATCTTCTTAGCGCCTTCATCGGTTCTTACTATAACTTCACTCACCTTCATGGCTGATTCTTCAACCTTGGCGGTAGTGTTTATAAGGTCTTTAATAGCAGATATACCCTTTTCCTTGGCATCATATACACCATCTGAAGATTGGTTAAGCTCTACCATAGACTCTTCGTTTGCCCTAAGCGCCTCGCCCATGCTCTGCATAGCCTTGGTACCTCTTTGCATATCTTCTGCCTGGTGCATAGCTCCTATAGAAATGCCGTCAACTGCCTTGGTAAGCTCATCAGAAGCCTTTGCAGTACTCTTTGCATTGTCTGCAATCTCATTAGATACGTCGTGAATATGACCTGACACCTCTCTGATGTTAAGTACGATGTCTCTAAGCCTCTCAACTACCTTCTCAGTACCTCTTGATATAGAGCCAATTTCGTCTTTTCTTCCTGAATTCTTGCTTATACCTGCCTTAACTTCCTCGCTAAAGTCATAGTCTGCAAGCTTCTCCATGTCTTTTCCAAGTGCTGCTATAGGACTTGTGATAGACTTGATTATCCAAAGGAGAAGACCTAAGATAAGTACGAAGAAGAACGCGCCAATACCTATCATAAACAGGCTTAAATTATGTACTTCTCCCATAACTTCTGACTCAGGAACACTTACAACCAAAGTCCAATCAGTTCCTATTATCCCGTACTTAGAATTTACTCTCTTTATACCATCTTCTACTGAGTAAAATGTCTCATCATCGCCTTCAAGAATGGTGTCTACTAAGTCAGCTTTACTTCCATCTTCTATTTTACCAAACTCTTCAGAAGGCTCGTAATCCTTATAGGATACGATATATCCTTCACTGTCAATGATGTAGGCAAAGCCTGTATCGTAGAGCTTAATACCGTTTACAAGCTCATTTACAGTTTTCATGGTTATATCTAAACCAAGAACACCTATAGCCTTTCCATCTTTTTTAATCTGGGTTGAAACTGTAATTACAGTATCTCCACTTGCTGCGTCAGTGTAAGGAATGGATACATAAGGGTGATCAGATTTCATGGAATCTTTGTACCAGTCTCTGGTTGTGGGGTCATAGTCATCAGGTACAGGCAACTGGCTTCCGTTAAAGAAGCGCTTATCTGAAAATCCTGCAAAGGCCGCAAGGATTTCACTATTCTTATCAGTTACATATATCAATTCATTATAAAGTTCCTTATCAGATAAGTCAGACATAGTAATACTATCTGAAAGCATATCTACATTTGCAATCTGTTTAGCAATGAATGTCTCCAAGTTTGAGCCATATTTTTTAGCTGTTTCCAACATTTCACTCTTGCTTAGATTCTCCACCATTCTGCTTGAATATACATATGAGCTTCCCGCAATAAGCAGAATAGCCATAAGTATAGGCAATGCGATGAAAAGCAACATCCTTGTTTTAATCTTCATAAAAATCCTCCTGAAATATATTATTTTCTGTTTTCTAAAAATATAAAGCCGTTTAGAACACTTTATTATAAATACTCATGAAACATCTTGCTGTTTCCGTATCAAGCCCTTAAAAAATGAGGTTTGTTAAAATAGTAACAAACAAAATAATTATTACAATATTTTCCCTCAGGTCTGCCACGATATTTTTCATACAATATCTGCTCCGGTTCTTTTTGTGGTTAATCAGGTATGATACTTGCTTAAGCTGTTCTTGAACTCTTCAATCATAGTGTCGAATACGCCAATCTGGTGTGAGAGCTCCTTAATCTGCTCTACATAGAGTCCAACGCTGCCATTTACCTCGCTTACGGCTGATGAATTCTCGTCAGCAATTGAGGTAAGTGTCTGTATATTCTCAAAAAGCTCTGTGATGGACTCTGCCTCACCGTTTAGCTTCTTAGAGTTGTCAATCATAAGCACAGATACTGCCTGAAGATTGTCATTTGATACCTGTGATGTTTCTACAGCCTTATCAAGCGACTCATTTTCTGCTGCAAGTACCTGATACTGATTGTCTATACCTGATACTACTTCTTTCATGTTAGATACAAAGCCTGTAAGGTTGTTGTTGATTTCCTCAACAGCCTTATCTGTCTCTACTGAAAGCTTTCTTACTTCCTCTGCTACTACTGCAAAGCCTTTTCCTGCTTCTCCTGCTCTTGCTGCCTCTATGGAAGCATTGAGTGCGAGAAGATTAATCTGGCTTGCTATACCCGAAACTATAGATACAATCTGAACCATCTTGTCTGCATCATTTTGAAGCTCAGCACCGCTTTCTCTAATTGTTCCAAGCCCGTCAAGAACTCCGTTTATCTCTGATGCAGTTTTCTTAACTCCTGCAAAGCTTTCCTCGATACCCTTCATAGCATCTTCTATTTTTACTCTATTATCCTGACTTTCTTCAGATATCTCAGTGATATTATGTACACTTCCATTTAAGACATTTACAAGGCGCTCAGTTTCACTTGCCTGTCTGCTTGTATCTTCAGTTATCTTGCCCATTATGCCCTTGATATTATCGGAGGTGCTTCTCATGTTGCCTGAAATCTCACCGAGTGAGTGGTTAAAGCCGTACATCTCATCAACCACAGCATTGAAGTCGATAAAGTCTTTCTGTACTACTTCCTTTACCTGTGATATTTCTCCGGCAAGCTCTTCATATTCATCGCCACTCTCAAGTATCATATGGGTGATAAATCTTCTCTTCTTTAAGTCTTCAATCTCTTCACGGAGCTCTCTTACAGGTCTTGCAAAGAGAGAACCTAAAACTGCAGGTACAATTCCTGAAACCAAGGTAACAACAGCCGGCTCCCAGCCAAAACCAAAGGAGGCAAAGCTTGCCACTCCCACTCCAAGCATGGTAAAGAGTGAAGTCTTTGCTACATTATTTTTAATAAAGCCAAGTGAAAGAGCCTTGTTTAACTTATAGTTCTTCGTATAAGAAATAGGCTTCTCAAAGGTAAGCTCAAGTTTAAGCTCAGGTCCGTTCTGGCTGATTATCTTTACATCTACCTTTTCATTAAAATGTGCAAATACACCCTTTAAGAGTCCTTTAAGATAATCCCCCAGCTGTCTCTTAGAGCGGTACACAAGCTGTGCCCTATGAGAATCAATAGGTGTCATGTCAAGTGCAGGAGGAGTTGCCCCCTTAAATCTCTTCATTACTATAACATGCACATCATTCATTGACTTTAAGAAATGATATGCATTCTCGTGTCTGAAAAATCCCGGATAGAATTTCGCGAAGGTTCTTATATTCTCCCTTCCCATTATCTCCCAAATCTGCTCGTGGCTGTTTCCTGTCTTCTGTCCTAAGTACTCTACCATTCCGAGTGCCATACTATCATCTACGTCTTCAAGTGGGGAAAAAATGTGATCCGGCTTCAATCCGTATTTCTCAAAGGCTTCATTTACTACCTTGTCTCCGAAAAGTCTTCTTCCAGAGGTCATCCAAGAGGCTACAACAGTACCTTTCATAAGCTTTTCTCCTTAATATTTAATTAATAATAACTTCATAATTCACAATGTAAAAGTCATGGAGTTTCACACCCCATGACTATATCGGTTAATATTAAGAAAAAACTTAGTTCGCATTTTTCACAAAATGTGAAGGATTATTTTGATTTATTATAGAAATACATCCATAAGCCCATCGCAAAGATGATGGCATAGCCTGTAAAGCTCATCATATCAGGAAGCTGGCCTAAGAAGATGAAGCCAAGAATGGCTGACACTATTATCTGGTTGTAGTCATAGATTGATATCTCTTTTGCAGGAGCGTAGTAATAAGCCTTCGTGATTGCAAGCTGTCCTACGGTCGCAGCCACACCACTTAGAATAAGCATGGCAGTCTGATAAAGGCTCATAGGGGCATAATTCATTGCTACAAAAGGCAGGCAGAATAGACAGGAAAATGCCGAGAAGAAGAATACAATGAGGCTGCCATTTACCCCTCTCTTGCCTAAGATACGAACCATGGTATAGGCGGCTCCCGCTCCTACCCCTCCAAGTGCACCTATGAGGGCAGGAAACATGGATACATTGCCTGTTGGCTTTATTATAAAAAGTGCTCCTACAAAGGCGCCAAATACGGCTATTCCCTGGAATATGCTTATCTTTTCTTTAAGCAGTATAAATGAGAAGATAATAACAAAGAAGGGTGCGAGCTTATTTAGCATATTGGCATCTGAGAGCTTTAGGTGGTCTAAGGCATAAAAATTACAGACTATGCCAAGTGTGCCAAAGCCTGACCTTAATATCAAAAACTTCAAATCGCCTTTGTCTATATGTAATTTACCTTTAATTCCCCTAAGCCCTGCCCCTGCGATAAACACAGGGACAATGTTTCTAAAAAAGGCTTTTTGCAGGGTGGGGATACTTCCTGCAAGATTGACAAAGAGTCCCATAAGGGCAAAGCCAAATCCTGCCAGAAGGATAAATAGTATTCCTTTTTGTTTGGATGAAATATTCATCAGTTTGCTCCTTTTAAGCTGCTTCAATGCTTTCGCCTGCAAACCTCTTCATAATAGGAGAAGAGTCCGGCAGACACTTAATCGCAGTCAGTGAAGTGATGATTCCTAAAAGCACTCCTCCGATTACATCGCTAGGATAGTGGATACCTACATAAAGCCTTGAAAATCCCATCAGCGAGGCAAGTGCAATCGCAAGGATTCCGTATTTCTTAGGCATCTTAAGGAAGATAACCACAGCTACTGCAAAGGCACTTCCCGTATGCCCCGAAGGGAAGGAAAAATCAGGTGCCCGTCCGACTAGGAGGGCAAGCCCCTGTATCACCTCATAGGGCCTGATTCTTGCTGTCAGGTTCTTTAGCACGAGGTTTGCAATAATAAACTCAAGGACTAGCGAAGCAAGCATCAGTATGCCTACCTTCCTAAGTTTCTTAAAGTAGAGAAAAATAAGCACTAAAAGTATGCAGGATATGCCCGCATTGTTTGACAAGGTAAATGGTATTAGAATCGCATCAAGTATGGGATTTCTCACATTGTCCTGCAAAAACAGCAATATACTGCCTTCAAAATTCAATAAACTTTCTATCATTCATTACCCGTAACTTAACTACAGAGAGTTTACCCTCTCTATAAATCTAAGTATTCCCTTTCTTCCTTTTTCGTCGTCCTTATAAACACCGGCATCCGTGAGAACTTCAGAGAATACAAGTCCTATTTCCTGTCTTATTATCTCTTCTGCATTATCCTTATTAAAGTCCTTATGTTTAGCCATAAATTCATCCACCCAGTCAGCATGCTTACCAAGCACCTCATCCTCCCTTATGTCCTTGCCTTCAAGGAGCGCAGTCCTTAGGCTGTCCATCTCAGACTTAAGCCTGCCGGGAAGCACTGCCAGTCCCATAACTTCAATGAGACCGATATTTTCCTTCTTGATATGGTGGAGCTTATCGTGAGGATGGAAGATACCAAGAGGATATTCCTTTGTAGTCCTGTTGTTTCTAAGTACCAGGTCTATCTCAAAGTCTTCTCCTCTCCTCCTTGCTATAGGAGTGATAGTGTTGTGTGGCTCTCCGTCACTCTCAGCAAGCACATCTACAGCCTCATCCGAGTAGCCTCTCCATATGCCAAGTATCTTATCTGCAAGTTCAGATATTTTCTTATAATCTTTTCCTGTGAGCCTGATAACAGACATAGGCCAGTCTACAACTCCTGCCTTAATATCCTCATAGCCCTTAAACCATACCTCTTCTCTAAGCCCTGCCCTTGCCATAGGAAATTCATAGTTTCCTCCCTGGAAATGGTCGTGTGTAAGGATGGAGCCGCCAACTATAGGGAGGTCAGCATTGGAGCCTGCCATATAATGAGGGAATTTCTCCGTAAATTCAAGGAGCTTTAAAAAGACCGCCCTGTCTATCTTCATAGGAACATGCCCCTCATTTAAGATAATGCAGTGCTCATTGTAATACACATAAGGGGAATACTGTAAGAAATAATTCTCCCCCGACAGCGTAAGTGGTATAAGCCTGTGATTCTCCCTTGCAGGCTTGTTCATATCTCCTGCAAAGCCCTCATTTTCCCTACAAAGCAGGCACTTAGGGTAGCCTGTCTGCACAAGCTTCTTGGCTGCCGCTATGGCCTTAGGGTCTTTCTCAGGCTTTGAGAGGTTGATGGTTATATCAAGCTTTCCATAAGGAGAGTCAGCCTGCCACTTCACATCCTTAACTATCCTGTCTTCTCTGATATAATTGGTAGCCTTGCTAAAGTCATAGTACCAGTCTGTAGCCTCTTTAGGGCTTTTCTTAAGCAGTTCATTGAATTTTCTAACTATCTCGGAAGGCCTGCTAAGGAGACAGTCCATAACCTTTGTGTCAAATAAATCCTGCTCGGTAATGGAGTCGCTTACTAAGCCCTTATCCTTTGCATAGCTTATGATGTCTGTAAGAATATCACAAAGCTCTTCCTTACACTCTCCTATCTCCCCATTTCCTTCGTAGGAAGGCAGGCAAAGGGTGTAGAGAAGCTTATTTCTAGTGTAATCAATGTCTTCCTTCTCAAGTAATCCTTTTTTAAGTCCATATCCAATCAATCTGTCAATTGCTTTATAAATCATAATGTTCCCCTTAGTCTCAAAAATGTTGGTGTTTAACACCTTCTATTATCTACAAATCTCAGCCAAGGTCAAGTAGGTAGTTGTTAACTCTATGTAAATATAATGTTTAAGTTTATTCACAACTAAGCGAAAGAGAACAGCGGCTAAGCTGTTCTCCATAAGCGTATGTTAAGTTGTGCGACCTTTGTTTCTAAAATTCCCAATATTTCTCTTAAATCTGTCAAGGATAATGCTTATTATCAAGCTTAATATAATCATCATAAGATATGCAATGATCTCCTTTTGTGACGACATAAGCCTACAATGGCTACATTCGCCTTTTTTGTATAATTATAAGCAAAAACAAGCACCAACACAACATTTTTAAAACTAACACCTTCATGTTGTTATTTGAAGAATGAAAGTCCTCATTAGTATGGATTTTAATTATTCCAAATTCGGAATGTATCCGTTGCTCCTGTTTACTATGTGGTAAACAAAAGAAATCTACACTTGCAAGGCTGATTATAGTATTTTTTCTGATAGAAAAAAAGTGCCAGCAGAAATGCCGTCACTTTTTATAAGCTAGATAATAATCACTAAAAAGGATAAGCATCTTTTGAAATTCTTTGTCATCCAATTCAGATAATATCGGGATTCCTGTTATTAATGTATCCTTCCAAAAATCCAATTCATATATACTGTGATTAGCAGAAAATTTAATAAGTAATAAAATTATTTTATCTCTTTCTCTAATGCTTATACCGTTTTCAAGGCAAAAGAGACTAGCTGATTTAATTTCATCTCCAAATATTTCAAATAAGGAAGAAACCAATAATTTATGCTCTTCATACAGTTTTTTAAGTGTTAAGTCATAATCGCTTTCTTTAACTTTAATCATTAAAATAATCTCCATTCTAAAATTTCTCTGATAGCATTTGCTATTGAGGTTGTGTTTCTGATATTTGCTAAAGCAAGTGTATTTGATGTACCCGCAAACATGCCATTAGTTAAAATTATGCTTGTTAAGGTAAAAATACATGCTTTTTTAGTTTCAAGCTTACAATTCATTCAATTAAAGTTTGTACTAATTATAATGTAATGAAAGAAAAATGGCAAGATAGTACTGTGCTAAATTGAAAATTGTTATTTGTTGTAGTTTTTCAACTTAAATGCAACATGGTGTTGCACCTACTTTGACAGGTGCCTCTGTTGCATTTACATTGAAAGATATTGTTGCAAGAAGTATTGCTGATTTCCTCGAAAAATCCCCTTCTACCATTTTAAGAGAAATACAAAAGCATTCACTTGTCAAAATACCTAATACCTGTGACTGCAATGACTATAATGGATGTAATGTTAAGCATGTATGCGGTTCCAAAGAGTTTAATAAAAAATGCCGCTCATGCCACCTTGCCAAAAAATACTGTGAATATTATAACAAAAGAAGCTGCGAACACTGGAACGGCTCCTCTATAAAGATATGCAACAGATGTGCAAAAAGAGGATACTGCCGTCTGGAAAAACATATCTATGATGCTAAAAAGGCTCATTTAGCTTACTGTGATACCCTTGTACAATCACAAAATGGTTTTGACCTTACTCTTTACGTCATAACAAGGATAAACAGTATAGTCTCGCCACGCATAAAAAAAGGACAGTCACTTTACCATATAGCCAAGAACAATGAAAGTGAACTTAATATCAGGTATAAGACCTTGGGGAATTTTATAGCCTATACTATCTTTACTATATTTTTTCATACTTCCGCCTGAACTATATGTCCGAAGTTAAGTTCATCTTGAAACAATCCATATACGTAGGCAGGGCTTTCCCTGTAAAGTTCTGTTTCGGTATCTGATAACTTGTTATACAGTTCTGAATCATACAATAATCGCATTGCAAAATCATAGTCCAAATTTTGCTCTTCAGAAATCATTTCTACTAAATCCTGAATCATATACTCTATCATCTGTTTTTTCTTATCCATAATTAATTCCTCTCCTTCTTGAGCAAGCTTATTGCTCTTTCTGTATGAAAAGAATACTGGTTTGTAGTTTCTTTATAAATCATTCCATTTAACATCGTATCAAATGTTATCATTCCATTCTCATATTGTCTGAATAAAAGCGCCATATCATCATCTGCAATGGGACCTATGACTATATCATATTTATTATCAAGATTACATTCAATATCTGAATAATTTTCATTTTTCTTATTGCGATTATTTCTTACGAATCTAGCCCACTCTTCAGATGTCTTTGTACCAAAATTCTTTATATTCAGCTCTCTCATAGCTATAAAATTTTCATCAATATTATATGCATTTACCACTGGGTTGCCACCATAAATTTTGGCAACTCTATTCGCCATCTTTTCTGCTTGTTCTTTAATAACAGTCAGATAAAACCCTCTGCCAAAATCCTTAAAAGGACGACATAAAGCAAGATTAATCGTTCTAATGTCTGTGTTGCTTCCATGGTACAATATCATTATAAATTACCCCCATTATTTCTACAAATCATTATAATATCATCTATTGCATCATCCATGCTTAATGTATGCTCTATGTCATAATGTTCTTTAATAAATGCAATTCCCTTATATTTATACAGATAATCGAAAGCCTCTTTTTCAGCAATATTAAGTTTATTTGCGAACTCATTTACACAAACTACAGTATAATTAATTTTCTTTTTCAACTCACTCATTTATTTATATCCCCACTTACATTTGTCTGCTGTAAATATTTTTATCCATATTCCAATTATATCAAACTTAATACTATAATCCAATCATTTATTATCTATAGTTTTCAATGTACAAATATATGCAGTTTTTCAACTTAAATGCAACATGGTGTAGCACCTACTTTGACAGATACCCCTGTTGCATTTACATTGAAAAATATCGTTGCCCTTACTTTGAAAGTAATCTTGCACTTGCCTTGAAATCTAGCTAAATATAACTTTAGTATTGAATGTAAAATATTCGGGTGCTGCTAAAATAATAAAATAATATATTGACCTTGTCATAATAAGTGCTACAATTAACTTTAGAACAGCAAGTAAATCAGAATTGGAGGTAAAACTTATGAGTAACAGGAAAACGTTTCAAAGATTGGTAGGTTTTGGGGTTGTATTTGCAATGTCGCTTGGGTTGTTTTCTGGAAATGTAGGGCATTTTAACCGATATGCCACAGAGGCTGCGGTGAAAAACTCAGAGATTAAGCTCTCAAAGGAAGCTGACAAGGCTTATAAGGAGGTTGAGAGCCTGATAAGTAAAAGCGACATAAAGAATAACTTTGAAAAACTTACTAAGACACAGAGAGTTAGGGGAACCAAAGAAAACAAGGAGGCGGGAAAGTATATATCTGATACTGTTAAGGGCTATGGCTATGATGTAAAATTTCAGAACTTTAACGGCTATGATGAGAAACTAATTGACTTAAATGGCAATATTAATAAGCCTGAATTATTCATGAGCATATAAAATTGCTCGATATTACAAATCCTTGAACCAGTTCCCTTGAAATCAATCGATTTATCCACAAAAATGGGTAGACTATCCCCTTGAAATCCGATTGAGTCATTTTGAACTGTCAAGGTACGTTAATAGTTGCTATTCCAACTGTACAGTCAGCTGCCGGATATTCTTCAGCGTCCTGTAGAACTCCTCTTTATAAGGACAGCTACTGCATAGTTTGAATGTTATATATCTTGCTGAACGGACTGCTCTTGCAGCAATCTTTATCAGCTTTAAACGAATGGTATCCACCTGTTGTTTTCGCATATTTGCAGGGAGTACCAGTCGCCTAAACCAATTGAATAAGTTGTAGGCAAGCATATGAAGTCTCATGCGGTTGGCATTTACTACTTTGGAATGACTGCTGACAGCAGCAAAGTCAAATCCACCTTTGCCCTCTTTTATGAAATTCTCCATCTTGCCACGCCCACAGTAAAACTGGATGACCTGATAAGGTTCCATATCCATGTTTGTAACAATAAAGGTGTACATATGCGTCAGCTGACCGTATGGTTTTTCAATCTTGAAAACCACGCGCCTTGGATAATCCCAGGAGCCGGCCTGATACATAAATTCACCATAAGTTACAGCATAGCTAATCTGGTCCTCTTTGGTTGCTTTGTATAAATCTTCATCTTTATTCGAAGCAAGAGCCATGAGTGAAGAATTCTGTTTTAAGCGGATGGCATAGGAACAGCCATTCATCTCACAGGTTTTATAAAGTTTGGGAGATGAGAATCCACTGTCACCACGAAGGTATGTTTTGATGCCTCTTTCCAGATATTCCTGAAAAAGGGGTTCCATAAATTTATCTGCATCATTGCTGCAGTGGAGTGTTCCATCACGGAGTTCAGCCTTCAGCAGATCCCCGGTCAGACCATCATAGCAGAGCAAAGGATGGTATCCGTGTGCCTGATAATGGAAGTTGAAGCCTTCCCCTTCCTGATTGCCGTAGGTGCCAAATAAAGTACTGTCCAGATCCAGAAGCATATGCTCCGGACACTTTATGGAATAGATGATATCCCTAAAGCTTTTATCAATGTCATCAAACTGCAGGAGTGTATCTTCATCCATACGGTTAAAAAATCTTGATAGTGTTGGCTGTGAAGCCAGACTGTTCTTTTCAAGAATGGCATTGAAAACAGGATCGATGGTCAATTCATCCGCACAGTCATCTTCGAAATATGCAGAGATGATCTGATAAATCATCTGCATCAGGTTTTCATCGTCTTTGTGGAAACGGACTGATGTATCATTGGTTTTAAATTTCTTTTTGATCAGCTTGGTGAAGCCAATCTTGGCAACGAATTCTTTTATCAGGAGAAGTCCTGCATCGGAGGATAAATCGCCTCCGTTAAAATTTATTTTAATCTGTCTATTGCTTTTCAGTGTGATGGTGTTTAAAATATCCATAGAGAGACCCTTTCTGTGGTATTTATTTGGATTCGGCACCTAAATTTTACCACATATTGGGTCTCTTTTTCTATTCACTTATTAGATGAAATGCAATAAGCGGCTTAAATACAGTAACTATGTGGCTTTCAGCCACTTTCACGGCACTGCTGTGAATAATTCAGGATAAGAATCAAAAGAAAGAAAAGGTGCTATTTAAGGGTAGAAATATTATTGTTAAAAGGAAAGATGCTAATCCAAAACTTAAGACTGTTATATTTTCAGCAAGATATGATTCATATAAGGGCAGTATAGGTGCACTTGACAATGCCGGTGGAGTGGCAGCTCTTATGGAGATGGCAAGGGTTCTTTCTGATAAAGAGCTTTCATACAACCCTGAATTTGTTTTCTTTGATTCAGAACACCTAAGGAGAGGCTCAAGACACTTTGTAGCAAGCCTGTCAAAAGAGGAAAAGGATAATATATACGGTGTAGTTAATATCAATTCCATAGGCAATAAGAAGCAGAGAAAGCAGATGTTCTTTGCATCTAAAAAAGATAAGAGCGAGCTTAAAAAGCAGTGTGAGAAGTATTTTCCTGGTATTGTAAATTATGAAAGTGCTGGGACAGATGCAACAACATTTACATTGGAGAAAATTCCTACACTGTGCTACTTTACCTACGACATCTTCGCATCTCCAAAAGATGTAAAGATAACGATGAAAGACTATGTTAAGGAAAAGGATGCTTCCTTAGTAGATATGGATACTCTTGTTTATGATACGGCATTTATAACAACGTATGCGTATTTGCTTAATACAAGCCAGTCAGAATCCAACAAGGTATCAACAGTAGATAAGTCTGCTACTAGAAAGAATCCTGATATTATTAATGATTTTACCTGCTCTGAATTAACAGATGATATGGCCGCTAAAATAGGAAATGAAGTTAAAGGCAACCACCCTCTATCCTTTGAAAGAATACTACAATAAGAACTTTAAGGAAAACAAGGAAGAAAGAATGAAACTAGGTCGAGAAACTTTACTTAGAGACCTCAAAGCTTGGTAAGAAAATTAAACTTATAATTGTATATACAAGGCTTCCTACGATTAATGCGAATAGGAAGCCTTGTATTTTGTACATTACCTGTTATCAAATTATGATATCATACATCCATCAGTGAAGCGCAAAACCAACCAGTATTCCTAAATAGTTACCAAGCACATAGCCTAAGGTACCAACAAGGAGTCCCGGAACTATGAGAGCTCCCCAGCCCTTTGATACAGCCATGGCTGCCGCTGTGGTAGGTCCGCCGATGTTGGCATTGGAGGCTATTATTATCTCTTCAATGGAGAAATTGAATATCTTACCAAAGATGAGTGAGACAATCATATTTACTGCAACTATAATGAGTGCAAATACGAGAAGAAGTGGAGACTCCTTTACTATCATTGGTATGGAAGCAGGTGCTCCGATAACCGCAAAGAATATGTAGATGAGGAAGGTTCCTATCTCCTGTGCACCCTTTACGGATGACATCTGCTTAGGGAAAGCTGAGGCGATAAGCATTGTAAATGTAGTCATAAGAAGATATTTATTACCAAAGAAACCGCCTATGAATTTACTTACAAAATCCTCTCCACTAAATGCACCACTTATAACTCCTGCGAGCTTTGTGGATACTGTAACTATTGTAAATGCTATAGCAACTGCAAAAGCTATGTCCTTAAGGGAAATTTTTGATATTTTATTGCTGATTTGTCGGTTCTCCAAGCGCGATTATTTATTTTATTTAGTATAATTTACATTTTAGCACTTTAAGGCGTTAAACCGCTTTTTGTGTGTTTTATCACCCCTCTATCATCCTATAAAGTGCTTGACTAAGCCCAAACTCCTCCATCATCCTCTTTACCTCATCCATAGCCCTAAGCTTTACATTTTCAGCCTTGTTAGGATTCTTTACTGCCCTTATGAGTATGTTTTTAGGTGTGTGGCTTAGGTCTACAAATTCAAGGAGGTTTACATTGTAGCCCATGTATTCCAAAAGATTCCCACGGATTGCGTCTGTTACAAGGGCTGAGAACCTCTCTTTTATGATTCCATACCTTGTCATAAGAGAGAAGGTTTCGCTCTTTATCTCGGCATTTAGCTCGTGCTGGCAGCAAGGTACTGAGAATATATAGCCCGCACCCCAATTAATCGCATTGTACAAGGCAAAGTCAGTAGCCATATCGCAGGCATGCAAGGTAATAACCATGTCTACCTTAAAAGGCGCACTGTAGCCGTTGATATCTCCAAGCTCGAAGGAGAGGTATTCATAGCCGTACTTTTTAGCTGCATTATTGCACTTTTTAATCACATCTTCCTTTAGGTCAAGCCCTATCATATTTACCTTTATTTTTTTGATTTCAGTCAAGTAATAATATACTATGAAGGTGAGATAGGACTTGCCGCAGCCAAAGTCTATGATATTTAAATGAGTGATAATCTTCTTTTTAAGCTCATCATCAATTATCTCTATAAAGCGGTTTATCTGCTTGAACTTATCATACATCGAGCTTACTATCTTGCCCTCTTTGGTAAATATCCCCATGTCAACAAGAGGCTCTATTACCCTGCCCTCTTCAAGTATGTAGTTCTTCTTCCTGTTATTGTCCCTTACCTCATCTGCAAGCGCTGAGTTATCCGACTTTTTAAGGCTAAACAGCAGCTTCCCTTTTTTAGTGAGCTTAACTGAGGCTTCTCCGCCAAGCATCCAGGCATTTAGCTGGAGAAAGTTCACACCGAGCTCCTCTATGCAAAAGGAGATTAGCTCCTCCTCATCTACATTTTTATGAAATACCTGTTTATCGGTATATTCTGCTATCTGAAAGTACTTTTCCTTTTTCTCTATCTGTACCTTTTGTATTCTCTGCTCTTTATCTGCCACATTGCTTAAGACTATCTTAACAGGAGAAAGCTCTGCTATCTTTCTTAAGGCTTCTTCCACAGTCATATCCCGGTTCTTCATAAATCTCCCTTCGATATCTTCTTTCCTAAGTGCAGCCTGCACCCGCATATTCTATCAGAAACAATTTCTTCTTCCGTCTATGTCGGTAATAATGTTGTAGCGGTCAGGCCTTGCCTCGTTTATCTCCTCAGGAGCAAAATGCTTGAACATATTTCTAAGCTTTCGTGAGCCCAACCTTTCTGCAAAGCTGATTTCCTCCTTGTATAGGGGGATGAACTGTAAACTGTCATCATGCTTACCTGATATAAGAGGCTTTACAAGGATGCCCCCGCAGAGCTCTTTGCTCTTATTTTCTTCTCCTATCTTTCTGCTAACAAATACATTTCCCTCGTAGATATCAAATTCTCCTTTACCTGCAAGGTCTAACATTTCACTAAACAGTCGCAGAGGAGTATATTTTAAGGCCTCGAAAGCCACAGTCCTCCCTAGCACATCTTCCTCTGGCTTGTGCTCATCCAGCTTATTTTCCTCTGCCTCATTCTCTTTTAGCTCACCATACTCCTCATAGGCTTCCTTGGGGAGATTCATAATTATTTTAAGCCCCCCTACTTCTCCTACTGCTGTAGAATAAATTCCGCTATCTTCTATTATCATCATATATTACCATCTTTCTTCATAATCTTTCTAACTACGGTTAATTTTCATGGCGACAAAACAAAAAAAGCATGCTATAATAGAACGATTATAACATGATAAAGGACGAAATAGATATGAAAATTTTAAGAAAATTAATTGTACTCATACTCATGGTGTCAGGACTTGCCCTAATCTTCCTTCCTATGTACAGTAAAATAAGGATTAAGGAAGATGCCAAAAACATAGTCGAGGTAGTGGAAGAGGCCACTCCTGAGGTGCTTAAACAAAATAACGAGAAGGAGCAGCCTAAGGAAATATTTGACTTTTCACAGGTAGAGGAAATCTCTCCTACCGGAACCTTGCTTGACAACCAGCCGCTTGATAAATCCCTGCTTATCGGACAGATTGTAATCCCTTCACTAGATATGAACCTCGGTATATTTAAGGGGACTACCAACTACAACCTGCTAAGAGGTGTAGGCACGATGAAGCCTGATGACAAGATGGGGGAGGGAAACTACACCCTTGCGGGGCATAATAACGGCGATAAGAGCCTGCTTTTTGGCTCGCTTCTTGATATAAAAAAAGGAGCCATCATCCGCATTACGGACAAGACCACCATCTACGAGTACAAGGTAATTGAAACTAAGATAGTTCCTAACACCTCCTTAGAGCTGATTGAAAATGCCGAGGCTGATACAGTCGGAAAGCCGATTATCTCTCTTATGACCTGTGACAAGGGAACCTGGACCAGCAACCGCTTCTTTGTAATTGGAAAATACGTAAAGAAGTACAAATACGACAGGGAAAAGATGGAATCAAAAGAATAAGTTAGAGGGCTGTCTCTCACGCGATAAATCAGCTTGGAGACAGCCATTTTCCATCTTTTACTTGCGCCTATAATATGGTATAATCTAGTCGTCGCACTCAATCAATACCAAGGAGAGATTTATGGATATCTACTCAATAATTACGCTTTGCGGAGGACTTGCCTTCTTCCTTTTCGGAATGCACGTAATGTCGGGCAGTCTTGAGAAAGTCGCAGGCGGTAAACTGGAGGGAATACTTAAGACACTTACCTCCAATCCAGGAAAGAGCCTTGTACTAGGAGCGGTAATTACAATTGCCATCCAGTCATCATCTGCCCTTACCGTAATGCTCGTAGGTCTTGTTAACTCAGGAATTATGGACTTGTCACAGACTGTAGGAGTAATCATGGGCTCCAATGTGGGTACCACACTTACAGCCTGGATTCTTGGCTTAAATGGCCTTAAGACTGATAACTTCTTCCTGTCCATGCTTAAGCCGGAGAACTTTTCTCCTATTATCGCTCTCATAGGCGTTATTATGATAATGGGTGCAAAGAGTGCGAAAAAGCGTGATGTAGGTACCATCATGGTAGGCTTTTCGGTGCTTATGTTCGGTATGGACCTTATGAGCGACTCTGTTGCTCCCCTTGCCAATATGCCCGAGTTTACCAGTATCCTTACAGCCTTTAACAACCCTATACTTGGTGTTCTTATCGGTACTGTATTTACAGGTATAATCCAGTCATCCGCGGCCTCAGTCGGTGTACTTCAGGCACTCTCTCTTACAGGCTCTATTACCTACGGTATGGCTATCCCTATCATCATGGGACAGAATATAGGTACCTGTGTGACTGCGCTTTTATCCTCTATCGGTGTTAATAAAAATGCTAAAAAGGTATCAGTTATACATATAAGCTTCAACCTTATCGGAACTATCCTCGGTCTTATTGTGTACTTCATTTTCAAAGACTTAATCAAAATAGGCGGTTTTGATAATGCTATCAACTCCTTTGCAGTAGCTGGTTTTCACTCAGTATTTAACATAGCTACTACTATAGTCCTTTTACCATTTTCTAAGAGACTTGTGGCTCTTGCCAACTTTGTAATCAAAGAAGGCAGCACAGAAGAAAAGCACGTACTTCTTGATGAGCGTCTCCTTGTGTCCCCAAGTATAGCTATAGGCCAGTGCAAGATTAAGACTGTCTATATGGCAAATCAAGCCAGCAAAGCGTTTCTGCAGTCGATATCCGTCTTTGACAAATATACAGAAGAGGATAAGGACGAGATTAAAGCGGTGGAAAATGAGTTAGATGAGCTTGAAGATGAGCTAAACGCTTATCTGATAAAGATATCGGGTACTGATGTCAGCGATACAGACGGTAAGAAGATAAATGGCATGCTTCACAGTATTGTCGATATAGAGAGAATCAGTGACTACGCCATGAGTATGATACTTCTTGCTGAGAATATGGATAAGACAAAGGTCAGCTTTTCAGAAGGCGCAAAGAGAGACATAGACGTGCTTAATAGAGCCGTTTCTGAAATTCTTGTTAATGCTGTGGAGTGTTACACGGGAGAGAACACAAAACTTGCTTCTACTGTGGAGCCACTTAAGAGTATAATAGACAAGCTAATCCTTAATATGAGAAACAGACACGTGGCAAGGCTTCGTACAGGCGAATGTTCAGGTGAGCTTGGCGTAGTGCTTACCGACTATATCAATTACTGTGACAGGGTTGCGGGGCATTGTTCCAACATCGCTATCAACGTAATCCAGTCCGGCAACATCATATTCAGCGAGCATGATTATCTTAGAGACCTTAGCGAGACTGAAAAGGCTGAGTACGAGAAGAATAGAAACATCTACAAGGAGAGATTTGCCCTTCCTGAATAAAGTATCCGGCAAGTTAACACGGAGAAATTTATATTGCAGATTAGCTGTAAAAAATACATTATTATGAGTAAAAGGGGATGTCACATAAGACAACCCCTTTTTATTTATGGTACAACTCTCAAAATCCGGCAGCTCTATTGTTAACTCATTTGCCTCTTGCCTTAAAGAGAGGCTATTATCCTTTTTTTCCTTCTTTTATTCAACACTCTTTAAAGAGGTTGTCATATCTATTTTCTTTAGCATAAAGTACATCACGATATTTACCAGTACAGAGAAACCTATGGTTATAAGGCTGCTTAAAAGGTAGCTGTGAAGTCCTATATTCCTGCCAAACATCATAAGGTCTACCTCCACAGTGACTATCACGTATTGGTGGAGGATGGTGCCAAATACAACTCCCGCTATTATACCAAAGATGGTCAGGATGATATTCTCCCTGTATACATAGGCAGCCACCTCGCCATCATAGAAGCCAAGTACCTTGAGCGTAGCTATTTCCCTCTTTCTCTCCAGTACATTTATACTGTTAAGGTTGTAGAGAACCACAAAGGCAAGGAGACCTGCTGCCGCAATTAGTACAAAGGTAATCAGGTCAAGAACTTTAAGCATACGGTCTATATTTTCTTCAAGCTCATCCACAAAGCTTACTCCCGAACATCCTGAGTACGAGAGAAGCCTGCTTCCAAGGTCTCCTTCATCTACCTTAGACCTGTCAAACTTTATGTTTAAGGTATTGTAATCCGGCTCTTCTTTATATAATTTTTTATAAAGTTCTGGTGACATGAAAAGATAATGAAATACGTAGTTTTCAACTATTTTCTCAATCTTTACAGATACCTTCTTTTTCTCATCCCTTACGATATCTACACTGTCTCCCACCTTTACGCCAAGCATCTTGGCTGTTTTCTCGGAAATATATGCCCCGTCTCCACTTGGGAAGCTATATTCTACTCCTGTAGTCCTATCTTTAAGAGTGAGAAAGTCCTTTATCTTCTTCGTATCCTCAGGTACAAAGAGATAGGTATTTCTCACCTTGTCTCCGTGAGTGAGGTCTACTGCAAAAAACTCTATCTTAATCTCCTCAGATACTCCCTTATATGAGGCGGCTGCTTTAGCCACCTCTTCCTTTTCTGCCTCAGAAGCCTTGGAGTTAAGTGTAATACTTGCGTCATAAGTAAATATCTTGATGTATTGCTTCTTTGCTATCTCGTTGATGGAGTCCTTTAGTCCAAAGCCCACAAGTAAAAGCCCCATGCAGCCGCCTATGCCGACCACTGTCATTATAAGCCTTTTCTTGTATCTGGCAAGGTTTCTAACTGTCGCCTTACCTGTAAAGCTAAGCCTCTTCCAAATGAATCCTATTCTCTCTAGAAACACCCTCCTGCCTGAGCTCGGTGGCAGAGGACGCATAAGGGAGGACGGATTTTCAAAGAGCTGTGAAAGTGCGGATATCAGGGTGGCAGCCACTGTACTTATTATCGCAGCTATTAGGGCTAAGAACGCCTGCTCATAGTTTATCGGTGTAAAGCAATAAGGCAGGCCTCTAAACAACGTACCGTAGGACTTGATGATAAGCAGAGGCAAGAACCTCTCACCAAGCGCTACTCCTATAAGGCCTCCACTCACTGTAGCAAGCAGTGCATAGGCTATATATTTCCCCGCTATTGCAGAGCTCCTAAAGCCCAGAGCCTTGAGTATGCCCATACTCATACGATTTTCATCCACCATTCTAGTCATAGCTGTAAGACTCACAAGGGCTGCAACAAGAAAGAAAATCACAGGAAATACATTGCCGAGGCTGTCCATTCTCTCTGCATTCTGCTTGAAGCTTACATAGCTCTCCATCATATCTCTATCAAGCACATAAAAGTCAGGCTCTTTGATGTCTGCCACATCCCTCTTTGCCTTGGCAAGCTTCTTTTTTCCCTTTTGAAGCTTCTTAGTGGCTGCAGGAAGCTCCTTTTCGTACTTCTTCTCCGCTTTTTCTACCTTTTTTTTATTATCATCAAGCTTCCCTCTTGCTTCTTCAAGCTTTGCCCTGCCCTCTGAGTATTTCTTTTCAGAGTCAGTAAGCTTTCTCTCAGACTCTCTGATTTCTTTTTTCCCTGACTCTAGCTCAGCACTTTTCTCACTAATCTTAGCCTTTCCTTTGTCTATCTCCTTCTTACCGCTTTCAAGCCTAGCTCTGGCTTTATCAAGCTCCTTTTCAGACTTTGCTAACCCGTCCTTACCTGCATCAAGCTTAGCCTTACTGGTCTCTAAGGCTTTTTTTGTTTCATCAAGTGTGGTCTTTGCAGTGTCCAGGCTTACCTTAGCCCCTTCAAGCTTTCCACCTTCTTCTTCCAGTTTAGCCTTTGCTTCAGGAGTGGCAAGCCCTGCCTGCTCCGCCATTTCAAGTTTCGCCTTTGCTTCTGTATATGTCTTTAACCCTTCTTCATAGGCTTTTAGGTTCTTTTCATACTCTGCCTTACCTTCATTATACTTCTTTAAGCCTGCCTGAGATTCCTTTTCTCCTGCTTCTAGCTCGGATTTAGCTTTGGAAAGTTTTGCAACGCCTTCATTATAGTCGCTTTCCCCTGCTTTAAGCTCTTTTTCCTTATCTGCTATCAGCTTTTTAGAAGAGGCTATCTTGTCTTCGCCGTCTTTTATCTTATTCTTTGCCTTTATGAGCTTATTTCTACTGTCAAGAAGTCTTACTCCAGCATCTTTTAGCTTCTTTTCTTCCTTGGCGAGCTTCTCCTCACCTGTCTTTAGCTTATCTTTAGCATCATCTATCTTCTTTTTAGCATCACTTAGCTTTTTCTCTCCGTCAAGGAGTTTTACTTCGGCCTCTTTTAGCTTATCCTCCGCCTCAAGCTTAACTTCCTCATATCTCCTACTGTTTATCTTATCTTCAAGACTCTTTATCTCATCTTTTATGACTTTTACCTTATCCTCGTAGGTCTTTGAATAGGTCATAAGCCCGGTGGTTCCCTTAGCCCTTACATAGGCCTCCGTGTATATATCTGACTTGAAGTTCTCATCAGGTATAAGTAAAAATGCGTCAACAGAGCCATCTCCCACAGAGCTTGTTCCCCTGCCTCTTTCAAGATAATAAGGCAGATGGCCAAATCCCGTTATGGTAAATGTGGTGTTTTTTAAGTCCTTAGACAAGTCAGAATCATCATCTGACGAAACATTTATCTTATCTCCTATCTTGTAGTCGGAAAACCAAGATATCTCCGTATCTACAAGGCATTCATCACTCTTATTTGGCAATCTTCCTTCGGTTATATAAGGCTTATTTACTTCTTTTGTGATACCTATCAGCTTAAGTACAGCCTCTGCCTTTTTGGCACTTAGAACCACATCCTTTGTATGTGCTCCTGTTACAGACTCTACTCCCTTTATCTTCCTTACATCGGCAAGGTCATCATCTGTAAGTCCCAGTGTGCTAAGTACCTTAAAGTCCATAAGCGCAGTGTCATCATAGTACCTATCTGCTGATATCCTCATGTCACTCCCGGAAGAGCGCAGCCCTGCAAAAAAGGCTGTTCCAAGCATTACTATAAAAAAAATGGAAATAAAGCGGCCGAATCCTTTCGCTATTTCCCTAAAAAAATCCACTATTAGTTTATTTTTCATATCTGCCTCGCAGTCTTACCACTCTATGTCGTTTACCGAAACAGGCTTCGTATTAATCTCTGATGAGCTGACCCTGCCGTTTTTTATGTGAATTACCTTGTCTGCCATAGGTGTAAGGGCTGTGTTATGGGTAATTACGACTACAGTCATACCCCTTTCCCTACAGGTATCCTGCAAGAGCTTAAGTATTTCTTTACCTGTCACATAGTCGAGTGCTCCTGTCGGCTCGTCGCAAAGAAGGAGCTTGGGATTCTTTGCCAAAGCCCTTGCTATAGCCACTCTCTGCTGTTCTCCACCGGAGAGCTCGGCAGGGAAATTGTTCATCCTATTGATGAGGCCTACCTCCTCAAGCACTACCTTAGCGTCCATAGGCTCTTTACATATCTGTAGTGCCAGCTCTACATTTTCAAGGGCTGTGAGGTTTGCCATAAGGTTATAAAACTGAAATACAAAGCCCACATCCTCGCGCCTGTAAGAAATGAGCGCTCTGGGACGGAGTCTGCTTATATCTGTGCCATCTACGGTGATGGAGCCTGAGGTAAGTGTATCCATCCCGCCGAGGATGTTAAGAACTGTAGTTTTCCCTGCACCGGAAGGTCCTACTATAATCACAAACTGCCCCTTATCAATGTCAAGAGTAACTCCGTCACAGGCATTTATCGTACTATCCCCTACTTTATATGTCTTTACTACATCTTTAAGGGAAATATAACCGGACATGGTATCTCCTTTCTACTTTCTGCAATAACACTGACCGCCGTTTTTCTTCATATCTGATTTGTTGCAGTACATATTGGCATCTGCTTCTTTAAGGAGCTGTAACATAGTACATCCCTCTCTTCCACAGGCAGATGAATAGCCGTAAGCAAAGCTTAGGTTCATTCCCGGATTTGCTTCATTAAATTTATTCACATTGCCTTTGATTCGGTCAAATATCCTGCACAGGTTATTATCACCTGCATCGTAGATTACGGCTGCAAACTCGTCTCCGCCATACCTTCCGATGAAGTCATTGCCTCTTACCGACCTCTTTAAGATGTCGGCAAAGCCCTTGATCAGCATATCTCCGGTAACGTGTCCCAATGTATCATTCACCTTTTTTAGGCCGTTTAAGTCAAACATAACACAGCACACATTGTCTCCGACAATCTCTGTGCCGTTAAACACCTCTTCGCAACGGCTCTTATTAGGAAGCCCTGTATGCGCATCAATGTAGGCTTTTTTGCCCAGGTTCTTTGTCAGATTCAAAAGGTTTTGCTTATCTGAGAAGTCTAAGATAACAAGACCTGTGATGCCTACAGCCACTAACGCCAGTATTATCTCAAGTATGCCCATTTGAGCAGCGAGGCTTTCTGAATAGTCCTCTGCCGCATATACTGTGGCATTAGCCATATCAAAATACTCTTCACTTTCTTTGATAACCTCATCTGTCAGCTTTTTCTTGTCTTCCCCTTTTGCCTGCTTTAAGTCTAGAATATCTTTGGATAGATTTTCCCAGTACTGTGTCTGTATAGAAAGCTTATCCCTAAAATTTTTCTCATCTATCTTTGGTATGTTAAGCTCTTCGCTTCCATTCCACATGCCATCAATTATTTTGTTGATTCTATCGAGAAGCTCAGGGTCACTTCGCCCAACAAGTTCAAGCTTAACAATCCTCTGTGTGGCTCCTCTTGCATAGCCTGAGTAATTGATGAGCCTTCCAACCTTTGAAAATCTCTCTATGTAAAAAAGCATGAATAAAATCAAAATGATAAGTACAATCATAAGTGCCTTTTGCACTCCTTGCCTTAAAACATCTCCATTTATCTTCATATGAACCTCACCCAATTTCATTACCTTCATTTTACATCAAAATTACCCTTTTAACAATATGTATTGTAGGTTTTAAGGCTGTAAAATAGCAAGAAAATCTATTTCTTAATTTTTTATTTTATAATTTTTCACTAATTGTTCACTATTATGGTTTACAATAAGCATATATAAATTTATCGGATGATTATGCATGATTTTAAAGCTAAAAGGCTAATTTCAATATTAAAGATTTTGTGAGGGCGATTATGAACAATGAATTTGATACAAATGAAGGCAATGAGTTAATGGACGTCTTTAGTAAGAAAGATAAGTCAAGGATTGAAAAGGCTATAAATAAGCTTAGCAACTTTGATTTTAACGATATTTCCATAGAGGCTAAGGAGAAAATAATTGAACTTCTAAGGGAAAATACTCTGCCTGCCGAGAGGTTTTTTGCCAATTACCGCTGCGCCATCATGGAGGTTGAAACTAAGTTTAAGGTGCTCAATGAGGAATTTTCTCTGATGTATGACGGTAACCCTATTGAGACCATCAAGTCCAGGATAAAGAGCAATGAGAGTATCTTAAGAAAGGTAATAAGGCGTGAGCTTCCCTTTGACCTTGATGCTCTTGAGGAGAACCTTGATGATATTGCCGGTGTGAGGGTTATCTGTTCCTTTGTTGATGATATCTATAAGCTTGCAGACTGCTTCATGAGACAGGATGATATTACCCTTATCAAGATGAAGGACTATATCAAGAACCCTAAGCCTTCGGGCTATAGGAGCCTTCACCTTATTGTGGCAGTTCCTATCTTCCTTGAAAATGAGAAGAAGTCAGTAAAGGTGGAGGTTCAGCTTCGTACCATAGCCATGGACTTCTGGGCTTCGCTTGAGCATAAGCTTAGATACAACAAAAAGATAGCCCCAGAGATGCTTGCTGAGCTTTCAAGAGAGCTTAGCGAATGTGCAACTGAAAGTGCAGAGCTTGACTTTAGGATGCAGAATGTAAAGAATACCTTCCTCGGTAAGAGTCTTCCAAGAAGAGCCTAAAAAGGTTCAATCTTGCAACCAATTCTCTAGGTAAGTACAAGGCTGCCGCTTCAAGACAACCAATATCCGTTATAGATGTTTTTCATAGATGACATCTATACTCTGTGAGGTTTTATCTTGTGCGGCAGCCTTATTTATCTTTATTCTATATTTTAACTTACAATCTTTACTACCTTCTTCTTACTTTGAGAACATTATCTTTTCAGAGTCAAACATCTTGGTAAGCACCAATACTAAGACTCCTGTGTACACGATATTGGCAGCCACTGCTATAAGTACATCTGCGTTTGAATACGAAAATGTAAATATCTTGTTCATGCAGAGAATGCTGTTGTATATCGGTAGTAAGAACAGAGTTATCGGAGTTTCACTGTCTCCCTTGCTAAACATAGGCAAGAATGTCATTACCATAATTACCACCATAAGCGGGGATATGAGTGTAGTAGCCTCCTTCACGCTCTTTGCAAATGCTGAGAGCACTGATATCACTGCAACCATAAGAATGGTGGTTGATATGATGATGATGAAAAGGTACGCAAAGTCCTTAGCCCCATAAAATGCTGTATTTACGCCAGATTCCATGCCCTGATACATGGCAGGAAGGGATGCAAATGTACCTACAGAGCTTGAAACACTGGATAAAAAGGCGATTATACTAAGAGCAAGTATTTTGCCAAGGGCAAGTGCCTGCCTGCTCATAGGTGTTACAAGAAGGGTGGCTATGGTTCCTCTTTCCTTTTCTCCTGCTATGGACTCAGGTGCAACCGACATACAGCCCGACCATACGAAGATGATAAGGATCATAGGAAGCAGGCTTCCAAAAAGCTTTCCTGTCATGTCCTCTTTATTAGCAAGGTCGTAGCTTGTCTTCTCGTTTGCATTTACATCAAACTTGTTGCTAAGCTCGGTCTCATAGGCATCAAGGATATCGTAAACCTTTTTGTAGGAAGCCTGTGACTCCTCGTTGGCTGAGTTATAGTAAATCTCAACCTGAGGTGCTTCTCCCTCTCCTGTCTTATACTCTGCTACTTCCTTGTCAAAGTTTTCAGGGAAATTTATAGCCAGGTCGATGTCTTTGTCAGCAACCAGCTTTTTACTCTCGCCAATATCTCCCTCAACCTTTTTTACCTCAAACTGACTGCGCTCAAGCCTTGGACTAATTGACTCAGGCAGGTTCTTTACATAAACCTTAGCCACATAGTCTGCATCCACTCCAAACTGATTTCTCATCATGTTTCCCATGAAGGTATACATTATAAATATCATAAGTCCCGGAAGGATGATGGTGGTAAGGACAAGTCTTTTATCCTTAAAAAATCTTGCCATTTCTTTTCTGAATATTGTATAAATATTATTCTTCACTTCCTACCACCTCCTTATAAATGTCAAAGAATCTGTCCTCTAAGCTCTTACCTCCCTTTATCTCCTCGATGCTGCCACAGGCAGTAAGCCTTCCTTCTATGATGATGGCTGCCCTGTCGCATATCTTCTCTATGAGGCTGAATATATGTGAGGATATAACTATGGTCTTTCCTTCCTCTTTAAGCTCTACAAGGTAGTCAACCACTGTCTTAGCTGTGATTACATCAAGTCCGTTGGTAGGCTCGTCAAAGATGATGATTTCAGGATTGTGGACTATTGATATAACAAGGGAGAGCTTCTGCTTCATACCCTGTGAGAGGTCTCCCACCTTTACTTCTGCAAACTTGTCTATCCCAAATTTACTAAAAAGCTTAGCCTTTCTCTCCTCTCTCTCCTTTGTTTCAACTCCGTGTAAATCAGAGAAAAAGTCAAAGAGATAGTTAGGTGTAAAGAAGTCCTCTATCTTTAACTCACTTGTAAGAAAGCCTATAGTCTCTCTTACTCCAAAGGGGTTCTTTACTATGCTTTCACCATTTAGGATTGCATCTCCCGAATCTGGCTTAATCAGGGTTGCAAGCATCCTCAGTGTTGTGGTCTTTCCTGCTCCATTTGGCCCCAAAAGCCCAAATATTTCACCTTTATTTACTGAAAATGAAATATCATCTACTGCCACCTTGACATTTTTCTTAGTCTTTTCAATCTTTTTTTGTTTGGCAGAGAGCTTGAAGGTCTTTCTCAGGTTGATAATCTTGATTATTTCTTCCATTACCGGCTTCTCCTTTCTGATAACGCCAAATTTTACCACATAAACCCAGAAAATTTCAACCCCTAATTCTCAAACTGGCTGTTGTAAAGGTCTGCATAGAAGCCTCCCTTTTCCATGAGTTCAGCGTGATTTCCACTCTCTATAATGTCTCCGTCCTTCATCACAAGGATAAGGTCGGCATTCTTGATAGTGGAAAGCCTGTGAGCAATAATAAATGAGGTTCTGCCCACCATAAGCCTATCCATAGCTCTTTGTATCTCTTCTTCTGTTCTTGTATCCACAGAGCTTGTAGCCTCATCAAGGATGAGCATAGGAGCATTTTCAACCATTGCTCTTGCTATTGTAAGCAGCTGCTTCTGTCCTGCCGAGAGACTCACATTTTCATTAAGTACGGTGTCGTAGCCTTCGGGCAGGGTTTTCACATAGCGGTGGAGTCCTACCGCCTTTGCCGCCTCCCTCACTTCCTCATCCGCCGCCTCTGTCTTGGCATATTTTATATTGTCCTTAATGCTGCCCTCAAAGAGCCAGGTATCCTGAAGCACCATACAGAAGGCCTCGTGCACTCCCGACCTCTTAAGTCCGCTTATAGGGGTGCCGTCTATGATGATTTCACCCTCGTTAAGCTCGTAAAACTTCATAAGGAGGTTGATAAGTGTGGTCTTGCCCGCTCCTGTAGGCCCTACTATAGCTATCTTTTCACCTGATTTCACATCTGCAGAAAAGTTCTTTATTATTATTTTGTCAGGATTGTAGCCAAACTTAACATTCTTAAAGCTTACATTTCCCTTTATATCATCGATATGGTCTTTTTTGCCCTCCTCAGAGTCCATTTCAGCCTCTAAGAGGAAGCCGAATACTCTCTCACTGGCAGCAGCTGTAGACTGAAGGCTGGTTCCTGCTTGGGCAAACTGCGAGAGAGGCTGGGTAAAGAGCCTGATATAGAGCATAAATGCCACTATATCTCCTATTTCAGCCATGTTCTTCATAGTAAGTATCGCTCCTGCCACACAAACAGCCACGTAGCCAAGATTTCCTACAAAGCCCATAAGAGGCATCATCATGCCTGATAGAAACTGGCTCTTCCAGGCTGATGTATATAGCTTCTCATTCATTTTATCAAATTCTCTCTTGGTCTTTGCCTCCTTGTTAAAAGCCTTTACAATGAGGTGTCCTGTGTAGGTTTCCTCTACCTGGCCATTTACAAGTCCCAGCTCCTCCTGCTGCATGGCAAAGTACTTCTGGGATTTGCCCATAATTATCATCATAAAGACAAAGCCTATGATACTTGAAAGTATCCCCACCACCGTCATTATCCAGTTGGTTATAAACATCATAAAAAGACTTCCAAAGAACATCGTTATAGCGCCTACAAGGCTTGCCATGCTCTGGTTCATGGTCTGTCCTATGGTGTCTACATCATTGGTGATTCTTGAAAGTATATCTCCTATGCTGGTTTTGTCAAAATAGGAGAGTGGAAGTCTGTTTATCTTCTTTGATATGTCACTTCTAAGGCTCTTTGAAGTCTTTTGAGTCACATCAGCCATTATTATACCCTGAAGTAAGTTAAGTATGGCTCCTGCGCCGTACATAATGGCAAGGGTTAGAGCTATCTTAAACACAGCCCCTTTATCTATCCCTGTCATCACTCCTTCTGTAATAAGGTTGGTGATTTTCTTCATTTTATCCGGCCCTATTACATTTAATATTGTGCCTGCTGTCGAGAAAATGATGGCTGTTATGATGGCAGGCATATATCGTTTTATATAGTTAAAAAGGTCTTTAACTGCCTTTTTAAAGTCTTTTGCCTTTTCTCCGGGCATCATCCCAGGCCCTGGTCCCGGTCCCATTCCTCTATTCTTTCTCTCTGCCATTACAATTCCTCCTCTGAAAGCTGTGACATAGCGATTTCCTTGTATATAGGGCATGACTTAAGCAGTTCTTTATGTTTTCCCTGTCCTACAATCCGTCCTTCCTCTAACACAATAATAAGGTCAGCTTCCATAATCGTACCTATCCTCTGTGCAACTATGAGGCTGGTACTTCCCTTGCTTCTCTCCCTTAGTTCCTTTCTTAGTATCTTATCGGTGCGGTAATCAAGGGCAGAGAAAGAATCGTCAAATATCAGGATTTCAGGCTTATTGTATAGGCTCCTTGCTATGGAAAGTCTTTGCTTTTGTCCCCCTGATACATTGACAGCTCCCTGTGAAATCTTAGACTTCACATTATCAGTAAGCTTCTCCACAAATTCCTTTGCCTGTGAGATCTCGAGGGCTTCGTTTAGTCTTTCACTATCAGGAGTATCAGCCCCATAGCAGACATTTTCTTCTACAGTTCCACTAAAGAGCAGGGCCTTCTGAGGGGCATATCCTATCTTTTTCCTAAGTTCGGAGAGCTTGTACTTCTTTACATTTACCCCATCTACAAGGACCTCTCCACCTGTAACATCATAAAATCTTGGAATAAGGTTAATTAGGGTGGTCTTGCCACTTCCTGTAGCACCTATGAAGGCAACCATTTCTCCCTTATTTGCCTTGAAGTTTATATCACTTATTATATCATCTGCGGCATCAGGGTAGTGGAAGGATACATTTCTAAATTCTACAGTGCCTGTCTCTGAGGTATTCTCACAGCCTTCTCCGTCCATTATCCTATTCTTTGTATCAAGAACTTCATTTATTCTTTTACTTGAAACGATGGCTCTAGGCAAGATTATGAAGGTAAAGGTAAGCATCATAAACGACATGATCACCTGCATAGCATAGGAGGAGAACACAATCATATCTGAAAACAGGGTTATTTTATCCTGAAGGGCGGCCTTATCTATGAGATAAACTCCTATCCAGTATATAGAGAGGGTGAGTCCTGAGCTTATAAGAGTCATTACCGGTGACATTAATGCCATTATTTTCTGGTTAAAGAGGTTCACAGATGTAAGCTCTTCATTTGCCTCTTCAAACTTGTCTTCCTGGTACTTCTCTGCATTGTATGCACGAACCACCCTTACACCGCTTAAGTTCTCTCTGGCTACCCTGTTTATATTGTCTGTAAGAGTCTGCATCTTCTGAAAGCCCGGAACCACAAGGACGAAAATAACCGCTATAAGCACAAGTAAAAATGCGACAGCCACGCCCGTTGCAGCGGACCACATTAAGTTTTTATTTATAATCTTGGTTATAGCCCAAACAGCCATTATAGGTGCTCTCACACTTGCCTGCAAGCCTATGGCTATTACCATCTGTACCTGTGATATGTCATTGGTGGAGCGGGTAATGAGGCTGGCTGTAGAGAATTTACCCATTTCCTCCATTGAAAATGAGATAACCTTGTCATATACCGCTTCTCTAAGCCTTTTTGACAGCCCCGCTGCCACCTGTGCCACAAAGTAGCCTACTACAAACATAGCTGCCATACTTAAGATGGCACAGGCAAGCATCTTCATGCCTGCCCACACAACAGAGCTAAGTGCACTGTCCGGTGTCTGTATAAGCCTTGTTATCTCTGCCATATAGTCTGGAAGCCTAAGGTCAAGCCATACCTGAAATACGATGAAGCAAAGGCTGATACAGACAAAGAGCCAATCCTTCTTCCTTAGATACCTAAATAATTTAATCATTTCATTTCCTCCAGGTTAAGGGTTTAGTTTACTCTCAAAAAGTTTTAAATCATTGTACACCATTATTTTTGGATTTGTCACGATTATTTTTTTGTTTATCTTATTAGATTATCTTATATTTTTTTATTTTTATGTCAGAAATCATTCAAATTAATTGACTATTATTATTCTATAGAATAAAATTATCTTGTTGTCACACCTACACCGGCAACGGAGGGGAGGTGCAAGAAGTGAAGATAGTTTCAGAGTTCTTATTTCTTCTCACAGTAAATGTGGCAAGTTACTTCATTTACAAATGGCTAGAGAAGAATAGCGGTGACAACGATAGCCTATAAGCACGAAAAGCCCCTAAGGTTGGCAGACCTTAGGGGTTCTTTTTGGTGCAAGTATTTCTCAGAGTTCTTAGATACATTTTACACTATTCAATGCTTTTTTTCAAGATGTAAAATTAACTACTTCAACTTATGTGATAAGGATGTAAAAATAGTGATTATTCCTCTTCTATCCCAATCCCAAATACTCTTTCATCTTCTATTAGCTTAACAAGGTCTTTCTTCTCTGCTTTTACAGCCATTCCATAGACTTTTAAGCCATTTTCATTTACATAACTTAATGCCCTATAAAGCTCTGTCTTTCTATCCATATAATTATCCATCATATCTGTGAATGCCACATTATCTTTAAGGTAGTTTATAAGGCTTAAATAATGTTTTTTTGCATTTTCTTCATCTTTTAATTCTTTGAAAGTGACTCCCTCTCCCGTTCCTTCATAGCCTAGGATATATGGATACTTAGGCAGGCTGTTCCCTCTGGTTGCCCATATACCGGTATTCATGCCCAAAATATCATTGTTACCATTTACATCATTTACAATTCCTATTCTTCTCTTATTTCCGCTTTATTTTCAGCATTTTCAAGTCCTATAATAAGTCTTTTATCTCTTCTGTAAGTATTGAAATATAGATTTCTTGCCACCTTATATAGCCAGGCTCTTATTCCCGTATCCGCAGTCACTACGGTAATTAAGGCCTTTGCAAAGGTTTCCTGCATCAAATCCTCAGAGAGCTGTCTGTTATGGCTCAGTCCATAGAGGTATAAATATATTTCCCTGCTGTATGTCCTATAAACTGCTGCTAAGACATCATTTTCCATAACCCGCCCCCTTTCTTTATTTTTATAATTTTAACTCTTCTTTATTATATAACACCTGTAAGATAAAAATGTTACATATTTTTTGATTTTTCCATAAAAAAAGACAGCCCTATGACTGTCCTTCTACTTAAAAATTACTTGGTGTATACCTTACTGTAATAATGTGAACTTCATTTTTCATTTTAACAACGCGATAAATAATAGTGTAGTTCTTATAAAAAATCTGCCGATATCCTTGATTTGCGTAGGCTCCAATACGCCTTATTGCACCACGTTCCGGCTGCTCTTCTAAACTAAAAATAGACTTCTCCAATCCCTCAACTATTTCCATTGCTGTTGATGGTTCCAAAAGTTCTTCAGCAATATATTTGTAAATCAGCTCCAAATCCTGATATGCTCTCGAATAGATTTTAACAGAGTATTTATTCAAAATATTTTCTCCTTAATGAACTTAGAGCTTCTCTTGCATCAATTAGCACTCCACCTTCAGCAAATTCTTTCTCAGCTTCACTTATCGCATTGTCTGCCTGTGATGTTTCAAGCATTGCATCATATGTTTCAATACTCATAACCACCAAATCACCATATCCATTCTTGGTTATAAAAACAGGCTCATTTTTTTTATGACAAATTTCTGAGATTGCTGTGGTATCTCTCAAATCTGTTATTGGTCTTATTTGCGGCATAGCTCTCTCCTTTTTTTGTATACTATTATAGCATAATTATGTACAAAATGTCAATGACTATCCTCCCACAGCCTCACTCCTGTCTTTAGCCTGTTAAGCCCATCTATGAGGTTCTTTTTGGTGCAGGCTATATTCATCCTAACAAAGCCCTGACCGGATTTGCCGTATTCCCTGCCATCTGTAAGATAAAGCCCCGTAGTAAGCCTAAGCTCCTTTGCAAAGCCCTTACCTTCGTTTTTAAGTCCTCTTACATCCAGCCAGAATAAATAAGTTGCTTCCTTTTCCACTACCTTTATTTCAGGGATTTCCTTAGCTATAAAGTCTAGTACCATCTTCCTGCTGTCATCGAGGTATTCATTAAGGCTGTCAAGCCATTCTCCTCCACCCGTATAGGCTGCAATAGCAGCATCTATAGCAAAGGCATTAGGCTCAGCCACCTCATCCGTATTAAGCCCTCTGTTTACCTTGTTTCTAAGAATCTCATTTGGCACAGATACAGCTGCTGTATGAAGGCCTGCTATATTAAAGGCTTTACCGGGACTTAGGCAGGTTACGCTTATCTCTCTTGCAGTCTCAGACACACTTGCAAATGGTACATATTTCTTTTTGTTTACTGTAAGGTCACAATGAACCTCATCAGATATTACAGTTACACCGTGTTTCTTACACAGCTCTGCCACCCTTATAAGCTCATCCTTAGTCCATATCCTTCCACCCGGATTCTGTGGATTGCAGAGTATCATAAGAGTAGTCTGGGTGTCTGAAAGGTCTTTTTCAAGCTGCCTAAAGTCCATCTCATAGCGGTTATCCTTAAGCACCAAGGGACTTTCAAGAGCAACTCTTCCGTTGTTTAGTATGGAGTTAAAAAATATATTGTAAACAGGAGTCTGGATTAGCACCTTCTCAGCAGGAGTTGTTAGCTTTCTAACAAGGCTTGATATAGCAGGGACTACTCCTGTAGTAAAAATTAACCAGTCCTTTTCCATGGTGAAATTATGCCTGCTCTTCCACCAGCCAATGTAGGCCTCATACCATTCATCAGTTATGCCTGAATAGCCAAAAACTCCATGCTTAACCCTAGCCTCAAGAGCCTTTCTTATAGAAGGTGCGGCCTCAAAGTCCATATCTGCGACCCACATAGGGAGTTCGTTTTCTTCCACCTTCCACTTCTCTGCATTGGTATTTCTTCTGTTTATCTCTTTATCAAAATTAAATGACTTTTCAATATGCATATTTAACCCCTTCTTCTAAGCTCGGTCTCCCTTCCTTCGCCTGAAATAAGCTCAACCTCTGCAAGAGTTACAGGCTTTGGAGCCTCTCCTTCAACTATTATCTTGGTATCATCAGGATTTATATTGTCACCATCCATAATCAGAGTTCCTATCTCCTTAGCCTTTATAGTTCCTCCTTTTGGATTGAAGACGCTGTCAATCTTCCCTGTGATTTCTACATCTACAGTGGAATACTCAAAGGCAAGAGCTGTATTGACAAGCTTACAGTTCTTCATGACAAGGTTTTCTATATAACAGAATCCCTGTAAACTCTCTACTGTACAGTTAATTAGCGTTATATTTTTAGAATTCCAGCCGAAATACTCTCCAACTATAAATGAATCATAGATTACCACATCTTCAGTATTCCAGAAGCTGTCCTTTGAGAGCAGTCTGCAATTATGTACCTCTATGTTCTTACCACCGTCAAAGCAGTAATTACCGTATAGATTCAGCCCGTCAAGGTAGACATTTTCACTGTTTAAACCAAAATAAGCACCCTTTGCTACTACATTTTCAAGTCTTATGTTCTTACACATCCAAAAGGTTTCATTCGCATTCGGAATGGATACATTCTTTAAGTTTACACCATCACATCTACGGAATTCCTTTGGTGCTTCAATCATAGTATCCTCTATATTGATGTTCTCACCATACCAGATTCCGGACCTCGCCATCTCAAAAAATGTGGAGTCCTTCACCTTCACATCCTTAGCATACCAAAGCGGATATTTCCACTTAAACATTGTGTTTACAGCGTTTATATTTTCACCATGTTTTAGTGGAGATTCTCCATCTGCGAATATTGTACTGTCTATATCAAGATCTTTACCATGGAATAGTGCACGTTCTCCCGTGAGAACCTCATTACTTATCTTCTCCATATGTCCACCTTTCTTAAAATTAACATTTATACCTATTTAAATAGTATGCAATAAAATTTTGAATAAGTAAATAGGCTGAAAGAATTTTTATCCACATGTCTGTCACCTGTGAATTCCCTTTTTGCAAAAAAGCCTCTCAGGTGTAATCCCTGAAAGGCCCTTGTTGGTTTATTTGTCTGTATATACGCTTGTATAGACATTCTTATATACCTTATACTTGCCAAATACTTTTCTCTCTTTTGTTTCAAAGTTAATCATATCAAGATAGCAGGTAGCATCTGTGGTGTCTGTTAAGCCGGCTTTTAGGTAAATACTTCTGCTCACATAGTTGATTGGTGCTCCTTGTGCATCGTAAAATACAATGAACATATTTCCGCTCACAGGAAGCTTACCTGTGTTCTTTGAATTAACTGAAACAACTACCTGTTCCTCTGTCTGTGACTTGATACTATCCTTGACCTTAAATTTCTTCTCTGCGTTGGTATAAGTATAAGCTGGCGACCTTGATATCCTTACCATCTTCATGCTTGTCTTTGTAACATCAGGGTCAAATGCACTTGCATTAAATACTATCTTTGCATAACTCTTTTTATTTGGCATAAGTGAGTACACAGAGGTTACTTCTGACAAATACTCAGTACCATCTGTACCCTTTAGAGAGTACTTGAATTTACCATCCTGAAATATAGCCCCTGTCTTATTGGTAACTTCTACAAGGATTTCTCCCTTGCCAATCCTATAAAATTTGTATTCAAATTTTGACTTCTTAACAGTTACATTGATTACTACTGTACCGGTCTTTGTTACGTAGGTTATCTTAGCTTTTCCTGCTTTTTTGGCTTCAAAAACAACCTTCTTATTATTTTTTTTGTCCTTTGATGTCTTGACTACGGACTGGTTAGTATTTTTAATGCTTTTAACCTGTGTGAAGTCAGTTGACTCATAGGCTTCACCAACATACATAACCACCGTCTGAACTCTTCCTGTTCTTGCTGCACTTGCAATAATAGGTGATACTGTAGTCCCTGCAAGTACAAATACCAAAAGGAAAAGCAACAAGTTTTTTGATAGATTTTTCATAAGTTTCCTCCGCTTGTTAAATTTTATTACACATATAATTATATCCAATTTCATAAATTTATCAACTTGTCATTACCTGATGAAGGTTTAATACATTAAGCTTATTATCCGGCTTTTTGTTCTTTTTTGATACTTAACGATATTTTTTTATTTTTAAAACAGGAAGGACCTTTGCGTTTCCGCAAAGGTCCTTCCCTATGTGTATGTGGAAAATATCTACACAACAATTTCCATCCGGCTGCGTTTGTTTGCTCTCTGTTTAGAATTATTCGTTCTCTTTCTTCTTAAACATCATCAAGCCTGCTAAGAGAAGCAGTACGCAACCATTTGCATAAAATACCATATCATCAGTACTTCCTGTCTTAGGAAGGCCCTTAGGTGGATTATCATCTCCAACCTCAATGTTGGTATTCTTGCCCTTTGGCTTCTTGCCCTTTACCACTGAACCCTTTGGTGTATCGCCGTCATCTATTGTAACAACGTCTCCAGGGTTATTAGGTTTCTTTGGATCCGGTGTACTTACAGCCGGACGAGTTGGAACTCCCTGTGGTGTTGGGTCAGGATTAACAGGTACCTGTGGTTCAAATGGGTCAGGATTCTGTGGATCCTGTGGAACCTGAGGAATCTGAGGATCAGGGTATACTGGTGTAGGTGGTATTACAGGGATGTCAGGTGTATATGGCTTCTCTTTATTGAGAACCACGAATCCATCCTGAGTATTTCCTGTTATTGTCTTAGTGTATCCGCTTATGTCTTCTTCATCTACACTGTAATCTATTACCTTACCTGTTTCATCATACTTAGGAAGTGCGAACTCTGTAGTCCAGGTAGTAGCATCTCCTGAAGCTACTGCTGCCTTTGTTACAACTCTGGTTGCAACAACCTTATCGCCATCCTTGATGTTAAGAGTAATGAAAGCTCCTACAGCTCCATCCCACTTCTTTGTTACCTTAACAATTCCATTCTCTGAGTTGGTAATTGTGATGTTGCCATCATTGTTGTCAATTACCTGCTTTGTATAGTTAGCTACATCCTGCTCATCCACTGTATACTTAATCTCGTGGCCGAGTCCGTCATACTTAGGATATGTGCCAAATGCAACTTCCCAGGTGTTAGTTGTGCCGGCCTTAAGAGCTGATGCTGTCACTGTCTTTGTTTCAAGAACTGCGTCACCACGCTTGAGTGAAACAGTAATCTCATCGCCTACCTTACCATACCACTTCTTTGTTACCTTGTATGATACCATCTCTGTGTTGGTAATTGTTACACCACCACACTCAACATCGCCTATTGTCTTGCCATAGTTAGGTATGTTCTCTTCATCAACACTATAGGTAATCTTTCTACCCTTAGAGTCGAATCTGTCAAGATCAACAGGTATTTCCCATACAATTATGTTCTGGTTATCAAAGAGATACTTTCTGGTAATGTCAGCGTCTGTCTTATAAACAGTTCTAACATAGAGTTCTTTTCCGGTCTCTGCATCTTTAATGCGGATTGTAATCTTATCGCCTTCTGCACCAACCCACTTCTTAATAACCTTGAAGTGCTCGCATCCGGTCTCAGTATTGGTAATTGTGAAACCAAGGTTCTGATCTCCCTCTACTGTAGTGCTATATCCGGATATTGCAGACTCTGTTACTGTATAAGCAATCTCATTGCCGGCTGTATCATACTTAGGTAAGTCATCAAATGTCGTTTCCCAAGTATTAAGATCGCCGTTCTTAATTGCGGAAGCAGTTACTGTCTTTGTTGCATAAGGGATGTCGCCTTTGAGTACGGAAACTGTTATCTCGCCTGCAACCTTACCAAGCCATCTCTTGTCTACTCTGATCTTAATCTTTTCGTCGTTTGGCTTTTCAGTATTGGTAATTACGAAACCATCTTTCTGATTTCCACTTATCTCAGTTGTGTAGCCTTCTAACTCAGCCTCTGCAACTGTGTAAGTTATTTCATTATGGTCTGCGTCATACTTAGGTGCTTCAAATGTCAACTCCCAAGTATTCTGATCTCCGTTTACTGCCGCTGATGCATCTACTGTCTTAACCTGAACAATCTGTGTGCCATTCATTAAGGAAACGGTAATCTTATCGCCTACCTTACCAAGCCACTTCTTGTCCACCTTAATTGTTACTTTTTCATCATTAGGTGTTGGATTCTCTTTGTTGGTAATTACGAAACCATCATTCTGATTTCCAACTATTTCAGTTGTATAACCTGCTAATGCAGCCTCTGCAACTGTGTAAGTTATTTCATTACCATCTTTGTCGTACTTAGGTGCTTCAAATGTTAACTCCCAAGTATTCTCATCTCCATCCTTAGCCGCTGATGCATTTACTGTCTTTTCTTCAACAACGCTTGCGCCGTTCATTAAGTAAACAGTTATCTCATCTGCTACCTTACCAAGCCACTTCTTGTCAACCTTAATGGTTATCTTTTCGTCGTGTGGTGTTGGGTTCTCTGTGTTGGTAATTACGAAACCATCTTTCTGATTTCCAGTTATCTCTGTTAGGTATCCGTCTAATGCCTTCTCCATAACAGTGTAAACTATTTCCTTACCTTCAGCATCGTACTTAGGTGCTTCAAAAGAGAACTCCCAGTTATTCTGGTCGCCGTCCTTTGCAGCGGATGCATTTACTGTCTGTGCCTGAACAATATCTGTGCCATTCATTAAGAATACAGTTATCTCATCGCTTACCTTACCAACCCACTGCTTGTTGACTTTAATTACTACCTTCTCGTCATTAGGAGTTGGGTTCTCTCTGTTGATAATTGTGAAGCTTCCGTCGTTGTTATTGATTATCTGCTTCTCGTAGCCCGCTACATCCTGCTCATCCACGGTATACTTAATTTCGTGTCCAAATTCATCGTACTTAGGAACCGGACTAAATGATACTTCCCAAGTGTCTTCTGTTCCGGCTACGAGAGCTGCTCCAGTTATTGTCTTGGTTTCAAGAACTGTATCACCAAGCTTGAATGAAACTGTAATCTCATCGCCTACCTTACCAATCCATTTCTTAAGAACCTTGTAAGATACAAGCTCTGTATTGGTAATTGTTACGCCAGACTCAGTATCTACTATTGACTTGCCGTAGTTAGGTACGTTTTCTTCATCAACACTGTAGGTGATTACTCTACCTTCAGAATCAAATGCATCAAGTTCAACAGGTACTTCCCAAACTGTTACGTTAGGATTTGCTGGGTCTGTAATTCTCTTGAGGTCAGCATCTGTCTTATAAATAGTTCTTACATAGAGCTCTGCTCCTGAATTAGCGTCTTTAATGCGAACAGTAATCTTATCGCCTTCAGCACCAATCCATTTCTTAGTGATCTTGAAGATCTTCTTGCCGCTCTCTGTATTGGTAATTGTGAAGCCATCTTTCTGGTTTCCGCTTACCTTTGCTGTATAGCCAGCGATTGCTGACTCTGTTACGGTATAAACAATCTCCTCACCAGCTGCATTGTACTTAGGTGCTTCAAATGTTGCTTCCCAAGTATTTGCCTCGTTAGCCTTTGCTGCTGATGCATTAACTGTCTTTGTTGCATAAGGTATGTCGCCATTCATTAAGGTAAGAGTGATTTCATTAGCAACTTTACCAAGCCACTTCTTATCTACCTTAATCTTAACTTTTTCAGTGTCCTTATTGATAACGGTGAAGCCATCATTCTGATTTCCACTTACACTTGCCTCATAGCCTGCTATTGCTGACTCTGTTACGGTGTATGCAATCTCATTGCCTGCTGCATCGTACTTAGGTGCTTCAAATGAAACTTCCCAAGTCTTAGCATCGTTAGCCTTTGCTGAAGCTGCATCTACTGTCTTTGTATCAACAACATTAGCGCCATTCATAAGTGAAAGGGTTACCTTTTCAGCTACCTTACCAAGCCACTTCTTGTCTACCTTAATCTTAACCTTTTCGTTGCTTGTGTTAGTTACTGTAAAGCCTGCATCCTGATTTCCGCTAACCTCTGCTGTATAGCCTTCGATTGCTGACTCAGTTACTGTATAAACCACTGCCTTGCCATCCTTGCCATACTTAGGTGCTTCAAATGAAACTTCCCAAGTCTTAGCATCGCCCTGCTTAGCTGATGTAGCATCTACTGTCTTTGTATCAACAACTGTCTCGCCATTCATTAAGGAAAGTGTTATCTGGTTACCTACCTTACCAAGCCACTTCTTATCTACCTTAATCTTAACCTTTTCATCACTTGTATTGGTAATTGTAAAGCCTGTATCCTGACTTCCGCTAACCTCTGCAGTATAGCCTGCAATTGCTGACTCTGTTACTGTATAAGCTACCACTCTGCCATCCTTGCCATACTTAGGTGCTTCAAATGAAACTTCCCAGGTATTAGCATCGTCTGACTTAGCTGACGCTGCATCTACAGTCTTTGTTTCAACAACATTTGTACCATCCATTAAGGAAACGGTTATCTGGTTACCTACCTTACCAATCCACTTCTTGTCTACATTAACCTTTACCTTTTCGGTATTAGTAATAGTAAAGCTTCCGTCGTGATTATCGGTAATTTCTTTGTTATAGTTAGCTACATTCTCCTCATCAACAGTATAGTTAATAAGGTGTCCGAAAGCATCATACTTTGGAACCGGCTTGAATGTAACTTCCCAAGTGTCATTTGTATTAGCCTTGAGATCTGCACTTGTTGCCTTCTTAGTTTCAACAATCTTGTCTCCACTCTTAAGTACAACTGTAATCTCACTGCCTACCTGACCAATCCACTTCTTAATTGCCTTGTAGGAAACTTCCTCAGTATTTGTAATAACGAAGTTATTTTCGCTGCTTACGATAGTCTTACCGTAGTTAGGAACGTTCTCTTCATCAACACTGTAGGTTATCTTTCTTCCTACTGAGTCAAACTTATCAAGCTCAACAGGTACTTCCCAAACTGTTACGTTAGGGTTAGCTGGATCTGTAATTCTTACAAGGTCAGCATCAGTCTTAGTGATAGTTCTTACAAGGAGTTCAGCTCCTGTATCAGCGTCCTTAATGCGAACTGTGATCTTGTCGCCTTCAGCACCGATCCATCTCTTAATAACCTTGAACTTCTCTGTTCCGGTCTGGGTGTTGGTAATTGTGAAGCCATTAGTCTGATCTCCGCTTACCGCTGCCTTATATCCGGATATAGCTGACTCTGTTACTGTATAAACGATTTCTTCGCCAAGTGCATTGTACTTAGGTGCTTCAAATGTAACTTCCCAAGTCTTATCATCACCTGACTTAGCTGCTGATGCGTCAACTGTCTTGGTTGCATAAGGTATAGAACCGTTCATTAAGGAAATAGTTACCTGATCAGCAACTCCTCCGAGCCACTTCTTATCTACCTTAATCTTAACCTTTTCAGTATCCTTATTGGTAATTGTGAAGCCATTATTCTGGTTTCCGCTTACTGCTGCTTCATAGCCTGCAATTGCTGACTCTGTTACTGTGTAAGCTATTTCATTACCTGCTGCATCATACTTAGGTGCTTCAAATGCCAACTCCCAAGTCTTAGCATCGCCGTTCTTAGCTGATGTAGCATCTACTGTCTTAGATTCAACAACGTTTGTGCCATTCATAAGAGATACGGTTATCTGGTTAGCTACCTTACCAAGCCACTTCTTATCTACCTTAACCTTTACCTTTTCAGTATTGGTATTGGTAATTGTAAAGCCTGCTTCCTGATTTCCGCTTACTGCTGCTTCATAGCCTGCGATTGCTGACTCTGTTACTGTATAAGCAACTGCCTTGCCATCCTTGCCATACTTAGGTGCCTCAAATGAAACTTCCCAGGTGTTAGCTTCTCCGGCCTTAACCGCTGTAGCATCTACTGTCTTTGACTCAACAATCTCTGTGCCATTCATTAAGGCTACGGTTATCTGGTTAGCTGCCTTACCAAGCCACTTCTTGTCAACCTTAATCTTAACCTTTTCAGTGTCTTTATTGGTAATGGTGAAGCCTTCAGCCTGATTTCCGCTTACCTCTGCTTCATAGCCTGCGATTGCTGCCTCTGTTACTGTGTAAACAATTGCCTTGCCATCCTTGCCATACTTAGGTGCTTCGAATGAAACTTCCCAAGTACTAGCATCGCCTGACTTAGCTGCTGATGCATTAACTGTCTTCTCATCAACAACCTGTGAACCATTCATTAACTTAATGGCTACACCTGAAGCTACTTTACCAAGCCACTTCTTATCAACTCTAATTACTGTCTTTTCGGTGTTAGTAATAGTGAAGCTTCCGTCGTTGTTGTTTGTTACTTCTTTTACATAGTTAGCTGCATTCTGCTCATCAACTGTGTAGTTAATAAGGTGTCCGAAAGCATCATACTTTGGAACAGGCTTGAATGTAACTTCCCAAGTATCGTTTGTTCCAGCCTTAAGATCTGCACTTGTTACCTTCTTAGTTTCAAGAACTCTCTCTCCACTCTTAAGTACAACTGTAATCTCACTGCCTACCTGTCCAACCCACTTCTTATCTACCTTGAAGGAAACTTCCTCAGTGTTTGTGATAACGAAGTTATTTTCACTGCTTACGATGGTCTTACCGTAGTTAGGAACATTCTCTTCATCAACACTGTAGGTTATCTTTCTACCTACTGAATCGAACTTATCAAGTTCAACAGGTACTTCCCAAATTGTAACGTTAGGGTTAGCAGGATCTGTAATTCTTACAAGATCAGCATCTGTCTTATTGATGGTTCTTACAAGGAGTTCAGCTCCTGTATCAGCGTCTTTGATGCGAACTGTAATCTTCTCGCCTTCAGCGCCGATCCACTTCTTAATAACCTTGAACTTCTCTGTACCGGTCTGAGTATTGGTAATTGTGAAACCGTTATTCTGGTTACCGCTTACCGCTGCCTTATATCCGGTTACTGCTGACTCTGTTACTGTATAAGCGATTTCTTCGCCAAGTGCATTGTACTTAGGTGCCTCAAATGTAACTTCCCAAGTCTTAGCATCGCCGCTCTTTGCTGCTGATGCGTCAATTGTCTTTGTTGCATAAGGTATATTGCCGCTCATTAAGGAGATAGTTACCTGATCTGCTACTCCACCAAGCCACTTCTTATCAACCTTTATCTTAACCTTTTCGGTATCCTTGTTGACAATAGTAAATCCTGTAGCCTGATTTCCGCTTACCTTAGCTTCATAGCCTGCGATTGCTGACTCTGTTACTGTGTAAGCTATCTCATTACCTGCTGCATCATACTTAGGTGCTTCAAATGAAACTTCCCAGGTCTTTGGTTCGCCTGACTTAGCTGCTGATGCATTTACTGTCTTAGCTTCAACAACGTTAGTGCCATTCATAAGTGATACGGTTATCTCGTTAGCTGCCTTACCAAGCCACTTCTTGTCAACTTTAATCTTAACCTTTTCGTTGTCTCTGTTGACAATTGTAAAGCCTGTAGCCTGATTTCCGCTTACCTCTGCTGTATAGCCTGCGATTGCTGCCTCTGTTACTGTGTAAGCTGCTTCCTTACCGTCATTGCCATACTTAGGTGCTTCAAATTCTACTTCCCAAGTCTTAGCATCGCCGTTCTTAGCAGACGCCGCATCTACTGTCTTAGTTGCAACAACTTCAGTACCATTCATTAAGGATACGGTTATCTGGTTTGCTGCCTTACCAAGCCACTTCTTGTCAACCTTAACCTTAACCTTTTCAGTGTCTTTATTGGTAATGGTGAAGCCTTCTGCCTGATTTCCGCTTACCTTAGCTTCATAGCCTGCAATTGCTGACTCTGTTACTGTATAAGCTATTTCTTTTCCTGCTTCATCGTACTTAGCAGCATCAAATGATACTTCCCAAGTACTTGCATCGTTTGCCTTAGCTGCTGATGCGTTAACTGTCTTAGACTCAACAACTCTGTTACCGTTCATAAGAGATACGGTTATATGGTTAGCTACCTTACCAAGCCACTTCTTGTCAACCTTAATCTTAACCTTTTCAGTGTCTCTATTGGTGATGGTGAAGCCATCCTTCTGATTTCCGCTTACATTTGACTCGTAACCGGCTATTGCTGACTCTTTAACTGTATAAGCAATCTCTTCGCCATTAGCGTCGTACTTAGGTGCTTCAAATGTAACTTCCCAAGTCTTCTCATCGCCCTGTTTAGCGGATGTTGCATCTACTGTCTTCTCTTCAACAACTTCTGTGCCATTCATTAAGGAAATGGTTATCTGGTTTGCTACCTTACCAAGCCACTTCTTGTCAACTTTAATCTTAACCTTTTCAGTGTCCTTATTGGTAATTGTAAAGCCTGCATCCTGATTTCCGCTTACCTCAGCCTTATAGCCTTCAATTGCTGACTCTGTTACTGTATAAACAACTTCATTACCATCCTTGCCATACTTAGGTGCTTCAAATGAAACTTCCCAAGTCTTAGCATTTCCGATCTTAGCTGATGATGCATCTACTGTCTTGGTCTCAACAACCTCAGTACCGTTCATAAGCTTAACGGTAATCTCTGAACCTACCTTACCAAGCCACTTCTTGTCAACTCTAATCTTAACCTTTTCAGTGTCTGTATTGGTAATGACAAATCCATCATTCTGATTTCCGCTAACCTCAGCCTTATAGCCTGCGATTGCTGCTTCTGTTACTGTGTAAGCTATAGCATTGCCGTCTTTGCCATACTTAGGTGCTTCAAATGAAACTTCCCAGGTCTTAGCATCGCCAGACTTAGCTACTGTCTTCTCTTCAACAACTTCTGTACCATTCATTAACTTAATGGTTACGCTGCCTGCTACCTTACCAATCCACTTCTTGTCTACTATAATCTTAGTCTTTTCATTGTTGATAATGGTGAAGCTTCCGTCGTTGTTATTGGTTATTTCTTTTACATAGCCATCTACATTCTGCTCATCAACTGTGTAGTTAATTATATGTCCTAAGCTATCATACTTTGGAACAGCCTTGAATGTAGCTTCCCATGTGTTGTTTGTTCCGGCCTTGAGATCAGCGCTTGTAAGCTTCTTAGTTTCAAGAACCTTATCTCCGCTCTTAAGTGAAACAGTTACCTCGTTGCCTACCTTACCAAGCCACTTCTTAGTTACCTTGAAGGAAACTTCCTCAGTGTTTGTAATAACGAAGTTATTTTCGCTATTTACAATAGTCTTACCGTAGTTAGGTACGTTTTCTTCATCAACACTGTAAGTAATCTTTCTACCTACAGAATCGAACTTGTCGAGCTCAACAGGTACTTCCCAAATTGTTACATTAGGGTTTGATGGATCTGTAATTCTTACAAGATCAGCATCAGTCTTATTGATGGTTCTAACAAGGAGTTCTGCTCCTGTATCAGCATCCTTGATGCGTACGGTAATCTTATCACCTTCTGCACCAACCCATCTCTTGATAACCTTGAACTTCTCTTTTCCGGTCTGAGTATTGGTAATTGTGAAGCCATTCTTCTGGTCTCCGCTTACCGCTGCCTTATATCCGGATACAGCTGCCTCAGTTACTGTATAAGCAATCTCTTCGCCAAGTGCGTTGTACTTAGGTGCTTCAAATGTAACTTCCCAAGTCTTTGCATCGCCTGACTTAGCTGCTGATGCGTCTATTGTCTTTGTTGCATAAGGTATTGTACCATTTAATAATGAAATAGTTACCTGATCTGCAACCCCGCCAAGCCACTTCTTATCAACCTTAATCTTAACCTTTTCAGTATCCTTGTTGATAATTGTAAATCCTGTCTTCTGATTTCCGCTTACACTTGTGTCATAGCCTGCTACCGCTGACTCAACTACTGTATAAGTTATCTCATTGCCTTCTGCATCGTACTTGTCTGCTTCAAAAGAAACTTCCCAAGTCTTTGCATCATTAGCCTTAGCTGATGTGGCGTCTACTGTTTTCTCTTCAACAACCTGACTACCGTTCATTAACTTAAGTGTAATCCTGTCGCCTACCTTACCAAGCCACTTCTTGCTAACATTAATCTTAACCTTTTCAGTGTCCTTATTGGTAATTACGAATCCTGCAGACTGGCTTCCGCTTACTTCTGCCTTATATCCTGCGATTGCTGACTCTGTTACTGTATAAGCTATCTCATTGCCTGCTTCATCATACTTAGGTGCTTCAAATGATAACTCCCAAATCTTTGAATCGCCTGATTTAGCTACTGTCTTCTCTTCAACAACCTGTGTACCGTTCATTAACTTAACAGTTACACTGTCTGCTACCTTACCAAGCCACTTCTTGTCAACCTTAATCTTAACCTTTTCAGTGTCTCTGTTGGTAATTACGAATCCTGCAGACTGGCTTCCGCTTACTTCTGCCTTATATCCTGCGATTGCTGACTCTGTTACTGTATAAGCTATCTCATTGCCTGCTTCATCATACTTAGGTGCTTCAAATGATAACTCCCAATTCTTTGAATCGCCTGATTTAGCTACTGTCTTCTCTTCAACAACCTGTGCACCGTTCATTAACTTAACAGTTACACTGTCTGCTACCTTACCAAGCCACTTCTTGTTAACATTAATCTTAACCTTTTCAGTGTCTCTATTGGTAATTACGAATCCTGCAGACTGGCTTCCGCTTACTTCTGCCTTATAACCTGCGATTGCTGACTCTGTTACTGTATAAGCTATTTCTCTACCGGCTGTATCATACTTAGGTGCCTCAAATGATAACTCCCAAGTCTTTTCTTCGCCAGTCTTAGCAACTGTTTTTTCTTCAACAACCTGTGTACCGTTCATTAACTTAACAGTTACACTGTCTGCTACCTTGCCAAGCCACTTCTTGTCAACTTTAATCTTAACCTTATCAGTGCTTGCATTAGTAACAGTAAATCCTGCTGCCTGGTTGCCACTTACCTCTGCCTTATAGCCTGCTATTGCTGACTCTGTAACAGTATATGTAACTTCTTTGCCATCCTTGCCGTACTTAGGTGCTTCAAATGAAACTTCCCAAGTGTTAGCTTCTCCAGCCTTAGCTGATGCTGCATCTACTGTCTTTGTATCAACAACTTCACTACCATTCAATAAGGAAAGTGTAACTTTCTCGCCTACCTTACCAAGCCACTTCTTGTCAACCTTAATCTTAACTTTTTCAGTGTCTTTATTGGTAATGGTGAAGCCTTCGTTCTTATTGCCGCTTACACTTGCCTCATAGCCTGCGATTGCTGACTCTGTTACAGTATAAGCTATTTCTTTTCCATCCTTGCCATACTTAGGTGCTTCAAATGAAACTTCCCAAGTAGTTGCATCTCCGGACTTGGCTGCTGATGCGTTAATTGTCTTCTCACCAACAACTTCTGTACCATTCATTAACTTAACGGTTACTTCATTAGCTACCTTACCAAGCCACTTCTTATCAACTCTAATTACAGTCTTTTCAGTGTTAGTAATGGTGAAGCTTCCGTTGTTATTGTTTACTACATTCTTTTCATAGTTAGCTACATCCTGCTCATCAACTGTGTAGTTGATCATGTGTCCTAAGCTATCATACTTTGGAACAGCCTTAAATGTAACTTCCCATGTATCGTTTGTACCAGCCTTAAGATCAGCACTTGTAACCTTCTTGGTTTCAAGAATCTTATCTCCGCTCTTAAGAGTTAATGTAATCTCATTACCTACCTGACCAAGCCACTTCTTAGTTACCTTGAAGGAAACCTCTTCTGTGTTGGTAATGGTAAATCCATCACTGCTCTTAACAACTGTCTTACCGTAGTTAGGTAATTTCTCTTCGTCAACGCTGTATGTAATCTTTCTACCTACAGAATCAAACTTATCAAGCTCAACAGGTACTTCCCAAATTGTTATGTTAGGGTTTGAAGGATCTGTTATTCTCTTAAGGTCAGCATCTGTCTTATTGATGGTTCTAACAAGGAGTTCAGCTCCTGTATCTGCATCCTTGATGCGTACAGTAATCTTGTCACCTTCTGCACCAATCCATCTCTTGATAACCTTGAACTTCTCTGTTCCGGTCTGAGTATTGGTAATTGTGAAACCATTCTTCTGGTCTCCGCTTACCGCTGCCTTATATCCGGATACAGCTGCCTCGGTTACTGTATAAGCAATCTCTTCGCCAAGTGCATTGTACTTAGGAGCTTCAAATGTTACTTCCCAAGTCTTAGCATCACCTGACTTAGCTGCTGATGCGTCTATTGTCTTTGTTGCATAAGGTATTGTACCATTCATTAATGAAATAGTTACCTGATCTGCAACTCCGCCAAGCCACTTCTTATCAACCTTAATCTTAACCTTTTCAGTATCCTTGTTGATAATTGTAAATCCTGTCTTTGCGGTTCCGCTTACACTTGCTTCATAACCTGCAATTGCAGACTCTGTTACTGTATAAGCTATTTCTTTTCCTGCTTCATCATACTTGTCAGCTTCGAAAGAAACTTCCCAAGTCTTAGCATCTCCTGACTTAGCTGCTGATGCGTTAACTGTCTTCTCACCAGCAACCTTAGTGCCATTCATAAGCTTAACGGTAATCTGTGAACCTACCTTACCAAGCCACTTCTTGTCAACCTTTATCTTAACCTTTTCAGTGTCTTTATTGGTAATGATAAATCCTGATATCTGATTTCCGCTTACCTTTGTCTCATAACCTGCTACTGCTTCCTCTGTTACTGTATAAGTAATCTCATTACCTGCTTCGTCATACTTATCAGCATCAAATGAAAGCTCCCAAGTCTTGCCATCGCCATCCTTAGCTGACGCAGCATCAACTGTCTTTGTATCAACAACCTTAGTGCCGTTCATAAGCTTAACGGTAATCTGTGAACCTACCTTACCAAGCCACTTCTTGTCAACCTTAATCTTAACCTTTTCGGTGTCTTTATTGGTAATAGTAAATCCTGCACTCTGATTTCCGCTTACACTTGCCTTATATCCTGCAATTGCAGACTCTGTTACTGTATAAGCTATTTCCTTACCTGTATTGTCATACTTGTCTGCTTCAAAAATAACTTCCCAGGTCTTTGCATCACCTGATTTAGCAAATGTTGAATTTACTGTCTTTGTACCTACAACCTTAGTACCGTTCATAAGGGATACGGTAATCTCATTAGCTACCTTACCAAGCCACTTCTTGTCTACCTTAATCTTGACCTTTTCTGTGTCTTTATTGGTAATTGTAAAGCCATCCTTCTGATTGCCGCTTACCTTTGTTTCATAACCTGGTACTGCTTCCTCTGCTACTGTATAAGTAATCTCATTACCTGCTTCATCATACTTATCAGCATCAAATGAAAGCTCCCAAGTCTTGCCATCGCCGTCCTTAGCTGCCGATGCATCTACTGTCTTTGTATCAACAACCTTAGTGCCGTTCATAAGTTTAACGGTGATCTGTGAACCTACCTTACCAAGCCACTTCTTGTTAACATTGATCTTAACCTTTTCAGTGTCTTTATTGAGAATGGTAAATCCTGTAGCCTGATCTCCTCTTACTTCAGCCTTATAGCCTGCAATTGCAGACTCTGTTACTGCATATACTACTTCTCTTCCGTCTTCACTATACTTAGGTGCTTCAAATGAAACTTCCCAAGTCTTAGCGTCGCCGTCCTTAGCTGCTGATGTATCTACTGTCTTCCTATCAACAACCTTGGTGCCATCTAAAAGTGCTACTGTAATCTGTGAACCTACCTTACCAAGCCACTTCTTATCAACTTTAATCTTAACTTTTTCAGTGTTTGTGTTGGTAATTGTAAATCCGTCTTTCTTGTTTCCGCTTACCTTAGCATCATAGCCTGCAATTGCTGACTCTGTTACTGTATAAGCAATTTCTTTACCGTTTTCATCATACTTATCTGCTTCAAAGGTTACTGCCCAAGTATTAACAGCTCCTGCCTTAGCAAATGTGTCATTTACTCTCTTAGTGCTAACAACCTTAGAACCATCCATTAAGGAAATGCTAATCTCAGATGCTGCCTTGCCAAGCCACTTCTTATCAACTTTAATCTTGATCTTTTCTGTGTCTCTGTTGGCAATAGTGAAGCCATCCTTCTGATTTCCGCTTACCTTAGTCTCATAACCAGGTACTGTTTCTTCCTTAACTGTATAAACTATTTCTCTACCTGTGTCGTCAAACTTACGTGCTTCAAATTCTACTTCCCAGGTATTTGGATCTCCGTCCTTAGCTGCTGATGCATCTACTGTCTTTGTATCAACAACATCTGTACCATCCATCAATTTAAGGGTAATCTGTGAGCCTACCTTACCAAGCCACTTCTTATCTACCTTTATCTTGATCTTTTCTGTACTTATATTGGTAATTGTAAATCCTTCTGACTTAGTTCCACTTATATCAGCCTTGTATCCTTCGATTGCAGCCTCTGTTACAGTATAAAGAGCTCTAGAGCCGTTTAAGCTGTACATAGGTGCTTCGAATGAAACTTCCCAAGTACTTTGGTCGCCTTCTTTTGCTGATGAAGCATCAATTGTCTTGGTTTCTACAACTCTTGTACCTTCCATCAAGGAAAGAGTTACCTTGTCACCAATCTTGCCAAGCCACTTCTTATTTACCTTAACCTTAACCTTTTCATCATTGGTATTGGTAATTGTAAATCCGTTCTTTGCATCTCCGGTTATCTCAGCCTTATAGCCTCTGATAGCCACCTCGGTTACTGTATAATGAATTAAATTGCCATTATCATCATACTTAGGAACTATAAATCTAGTTTCCCAACCCTTTGCATTCTTCACAGGAGGTGCTGATAATGTCTGCTCTTCAACAACCTTTTCACCATTCATTAACTTAAGCTTAACTTCGTAACCTACCTTACGAATCCATCTCTTGTTAACGATAATTTCAGTGTTTTCGGTGTTTATAATAGTAATGTTGCCATCTTTATGGTCAATTACCTTATTGGTGTATCCAGAGCCAGGAGAAGTAATCTCTTCAACTGAATACCTAAATGCATTGCCCCATCTGTCATACTTTTCAACAGGGGCAAAAGTAACTTCCCACTCATTGTTTGTACCGGCTTTGAGGTCTGCCTTAGACATAGTCTTAGTCTCTATAACCTCTTCACCTTTTTTAAGAACTACTGTAATATCATTGCCTATCTTACCAAACCATTTCTTGGTAACCTTGTAAGCAACTGTCTCTCTGTTTTCAATGATATACCTATCACATATATAGCCATACTTATCGGTTTCTACACCCGGTTTGTAAATATATGTGTTGTAGCCAGGTATTGGATCTTCATCCACTGTGTAGGTTATGCTGTCGCCATTAACACCGTATTTGTCAAGGTCAACAAATACTTCCCAGGTAACATAACCAGGTGTTGCATCATATGTAGTTCTCTTAAGATCAGGGTCATTTCTGTGTATTGTTTTAACAAAAAGCTCTTTTCCTGTAGCTTTATCCTTAAAACGAACAGTAATCTGATCGCCCTCTTTACCTATCCAGTTCTTTACAATCTTGTACTTCTCTTTTTTTGTCTTTGTGTTGACAATTGTGAAGCTTCCATCATTGGCTTTGATAACCTTTGCAATGTAACCGGATATAGCTGTTTCTGTTACAGTGTAATCAATCTTTCTGCCCTGAGTGTCGTACTTAGGAGCTTCAAAAGTTACTTCCCATGTATTTGGTCTTTTAGCAAAAGACTCATCTATGGTTTTTGTAGCATAAGGAAGAGTGCCGTTTAACAACTGAATTGTTGCATTCGTAGCTGTCTCTCCAACCCAGGTCTTGTATACCTTAACCTTAACCTTTTCAGTGTTGGTTATAGTAAACTGAGTGTTGCTGTCTTTTGAAACAGTTGTGTTATAGCCTTCTAAAGCTGTCTCCTCAGCACTGTACTCTATAGGTGTGCGTGAAGCATCAAACTTATTAACTTCATATGGAACTTCCCATATTGTAACGTTTGGCTGTGAAGGATCTTTCCTCTCAACAAAGCCCTTAGTATTTCTGGTAACTGTTACCTTGTCGAGAACCTCTTTAGTATTCGCATTCTTAATTGTGATTGTAATAGAGTCACCGACTCTTCCAATCCACTTCTTAATAATCTTGATTTTCTCTTTTGGTTCAGGTAATTTCTTGTTTGTAATAACGAAGCCACTATCCTGATTACCTGTGATTTCTGTTTCATAACCGTCTAAAGCAGTTTCTGTTACAGAATACTTAATAGGCTGATTTTTATCATCATACTTATCAACGTCGTTAAAGGTAAATTCCCAAACTGACTTATCAGCACCAAGATTGATGGTCTGCTTCTGAACTACCTTTGAGCCGTTCTTAAGAGCGATTTCAATAGGACCGGCAGGGATTCCTGCTTCACCATTGTTATTCAACCATTTCTTTGTAACCTTGATGTTTATCTTTTCGTTCTTATGCTCTTCCTTGTTATTGATAACAAAGTTTCCAGCTGAATCTTTTGTAATTACAGCCTTCTCATAACCCTGTACAGCTTCCTCTTCTACGTAGTACTTGATTTCCCTACCGTTATCATCATATAAAGGAACAGGCTTAAATGTAAAATCCCATGTAGTTTTACCTACATATTCAGACTTATTTAATACCTTAGTCTCAACAGGCTGTGTAGAACCTTCCTTCATCAAGTGAACAATGATTCTATTACCTACCTGACCAGGCTTTCCTTCTCTGTTTACCCAGTTCTTCTTACCGCTGAAGCTAACAGATGGAACATTTACGATAGTAAACTGATCATCGGTATCTTTCTCTACTGTACCGACATAGTTAGGCATCTTAACTTCTTCAACTTCATAAGATATCTCAGCACCAGTATCAGTGTACTTATCTACTTCTATAGGAATTATCCAAGTAGTAATGTTATTCTTCTTGTCAATAAGCTTCTGAAGACCTTTATAGTTCTCGTCTACTTTTACTTTCTTAATAAGTGCATTGTTAGCTGAATTTCTTACATTTATATAAATTTCAGAACCAACAGGTCCAATCCACTTCTTAATAACCTTTAGTTCTTTACGCTCAATATTGATGATTGTGTGACCATTGGTATCATCACAAAGAGCCTTTATTGTATAGCCATTCATTTTAGCTTCGTCAACAGTATACTTGATTTCATTCTTTGAAGAGTCATACTTAGGCGCTTCAAAAACGATTTCCCAGGTATCGCTGTTGCCGTTAGGAAGGTCTGCTTTATTAATTGTTCTTTCTTCAATAACCTTGTTTGTCTTAGCATCCTTAAGCACAAGAGTTATAGAGTCAGCAATCTTACCAAACCATTTCTTAACAACTTTAATCTTGGTTGTTTCTGTATTGGTAATAACAAAACCATTGTTATCATCACCAGTGATAGTTGAGTTATATCCGTCTACCTTTGTCTCATCAATATTGTACTTTACTTCTTTTCCGGAAGCGTCATACTTATCATAAGGACCAAATGTAGCCTTCCAGCCGTCTTCTCTTGTGATTCTCTTTGATTCAACAACATTACCGTCAGTTGTCTTAAGGGTAACGTTTACAGAATCAGCCTTTATATTTCCAATCCAATTCTTTGTTACTTCTACACTCTTCTGAGATTTGCATTCAAAATTAGGTACATTAAGCCAAGTCTTCTTAACCCTTCTCTTTGTCTGGCCATCGTTGAAATAACCAAATGCAAGAGGCTGAGAAGTGTTGCCTGGAGTTGTAAAAATCATTATATGATAGTTATCAGGAATATTGAAATTCTGTCTAGCTATCTTCTGCATGTGAGACTTGAAGTTTGCAGGTATTACAGCATCCTGCTCATTAGGGAACATCTCTTCTATGGTGCCGTTTGCGCGCTCAAGATCAAAACGGTAGTGAGCACGTCTGGTTCCCCAGATACCACCTGTTACAGCCCAAACCATAGCCTGCTTTAAGTGGTATGTATAGTCAAAATCATTATACTTACCTGTTTTTGCGTTATTGATATAATTATCAGCAGCGATTTTTCTGGCACCGCTAATACGATCAACCTGAATACCGTCTAAGCTAAAGTTGTTCTCTGTTGTATAGTACAGAGTCTTACGCAATAAATCAGAAATGCTGTTTGTACCAAAAGTGTGTCTTATCTCACTAGCAATACTGTTTGTAGCAGTACCATACGCATAACGAGAAAAGTTATATCTTGCTCTCTGTAATGTAACCTTTACAAAGCCAGGGAGAGATATTACGTTAAGTTTGTCTTTTTTGTGTGCCTCAGCATATATTGCCTGCCAGTCATAAATCCTAGGAACAATATATTTAGCAAGTGTAGCATCGTCCGGATCCTTTATAGGAATCATGTTAGTGCCGGCAGCTAATGCCACATCTGTATTAATACAGAATGCCTGAGTGCTACGGCTCTTTCCGTTAATGGTATAGTCTACGAATATCTTTTGATCGTATCCTCCCGTTTTAACTTCTCTAGCCCTAAAACTTACCGCATCATCATAAGGATCAACGATTTCTTCGCCGTCTTTGAGGTATACATTAACATTCTTGGTAGTTTCGCCATAATTAATGTTCTTATCGCCATCTACCAATCTGATAGTATATTTTGCCTCTTTAACCTCTAACTCGTGGCCTTTAAAAATAATATTGCCACCTGCGTCATTAGTGGTTCTGTCGACAACACTGCCATTTGAGTCTACTAACTCAAACTGGAATTTGCCTGCCGGAGGATTCTTCCCGTCAAGCGTAATCTTAGCCATGACATTCTTGCTGGCTAATTGCTCTTCATGTCCTGATGCCTGTGATAAGAACGGTACTCCGTTGATCATGCCGATCAGCATACAGAGTATCAGCACCACTGACAGTATGAAGTAGCGAGATTGTACTGACTTGCTTCTCACGTTTTTCATAGCTTCTCCTTTTCTTGCTTTTTTGATTTCTAAAAATGAATGTTTTTGTCTCGAAAAGTATATTTTGTAACCGAATTTTTGGTTTTGAACAGAATACACTTTCAATATTAAACACATTCTATCATCAATTGGTTACATTTTAGTTACATTTCGCAAGTTCATTAAGGTTGGCTATAATTATTTTGGAATTAATTAGATTTCGCACGATATAATACATATCTATTTAGTATGTGTTATACGTTTTAAATAAAATATTAAGTATATCTTTAATCTATTTTATTATATTTTTTAGCTTATCAAAAAATCACCCTCAAATCTTTAGTAACAAAACCAGTCTTTTTACCATAAAAATGTGAATCTAAAAAAAGCAAAATGTAACCCTGAATAAAACAAATGGTTACATTATTAGTGTTATGCATTTTAATGTTTTAACAAAATTCCTATTTAGAGACAAAAAAGACCCTCCGATTTACGGAAGATCTTTTCTATACTGACACATTCAGGCTCTTACACATAGTTCTGGTATTTATATACAATTTTATGTCAATAATTATTATTAATTTTAATGATTATGACTAGATTTAATCCTATTATTTACCCATTTTAAAATTGTACTCGTATTCAATCTTTTCTGCTAGTTATATTTTTTGTATGATTACAATAATCATATATATTTTTACCGAGTTCAAATTTCAACGATATAAAAACAAGAGGAACAGATATTATTACCCGTCCTCTTGTTTATATTTTAGTTTTATTCACCTGTATTATTGTCTGAATTGCAATTGCATCTAAATTTAACGCTTATTACATCATCTTTACCTCCTGTATAAATGACAGGCGACAAAATGATTTGGCTCCATCTCTATAAGTTCAACTGGAGTTTCTTTGCAATGTTCCATACATTCTTTGCAACGACCTGAGAACCTACAGCCCGCAGGTGGATTTACAGGACTTGGTACATCACCTTCAAGGAAGATTCTCTGGCGGTTCAAGCCATACTTAGGTATAGGTATGGCTGATAACAACGCTTTTGTATATGGATGAAGTGGATTTCTAAACAATTGGTCGTAGTCCGCAAGTTCCACAATCTGTCCCAGATACATAACTGCAATCCTATCCGATATGTGTCGTACTACTGAAAGGTCATGTGAAATGAAGAGATAGGTAAGCCCAAACTCCTGCTGTAACTTATCCATCAGGTTAAGCACCTGAGCCTGAATAGATACATCAAGTGCTGACACAGGCTCGTCAAGCACTATAAACTTAGGTCTTACTATAAGTGCTCTTGCTATACCTATGCGCTGGCGCCTTCCTCCGTCCAGCTCGTGAGGGAAGGAATTGGCAAGCCTCTCCTCAAGGCCTACCGTTGACATCATTTCCATAACACGGCTCTCAAGCTCACTATGTCCGTTGTATGATTTATTCACCCTTAATGGCTCTGCAATTAAGTCAAAGGTATTCATACGAGGATTGAGTGATGAATAAGGATCCTGAAATACTATCTGCATATCCCTTCTCAGTGTACGCATTTCCTGCTTAGTTTTATATTGTAATATATTTTTATCCTCTAAAAGTACCTCTCCTGATGTCGGCTCGTGTAAACGTATAATAGCTCGTCCTACAGTAGATTTGCCACAGCCTGATTCCCCTACAAGCCCTAAGGTCTCACCTTTTTTGATGTTAAAGCTAACATTGTCCACTGCATGGAGCTGGCCTCTTTTAGTCTGAAAATACTTTTTCAGGTTTTTTACCTGCACTAAAGTCTCTCTCTCATTAGCCATTTTCAGATTCCCCCTCTCCCTTTTTGAACAAATGACAGGCTATAAAATGTCCGGGACTAACCTCTTGGAACTCAGGATTTGTATGCTTACAAATCTCCATACACTTATCACAACGAGGATGAAAACGGCAACCACTCGGAAGTGCTGAAGGATCTGGCGGATTGCCTTTGATTGTAGTGAGAGACTCGACATCTTCATCCAAACTTGGAATCGAATTAAACAATCCCTTTGTGTAAGGATGTCCGGGTGTTTCATACATGTCCTTTACCGAAGCGTATTCAACTATTGAGCCTGCATAAATAACCGATACATAGTCACAGATTTCAGCTACAACCCCCAAATCATGTGTAATAAGAATCATAGAAGTATCGTATTTTTCTTTGAGATTCTTCATAAGCTCAAGCACCTGTGCCTGAATGGTTACATCAAGTGCCGTAGTAGGCTCATCTGCTATGATGAGTTCAGGATTGCAGGCAAGGGCCATGGCTATAACTACTCTTTGCTTCATACCGCCTGAAAACTGATGAGGATAATCGTTGATTCTTTCCTTGCGGATACCAACTACCTCTAACATCTCTTCTGTTTTTTTGCGAAGTTCATCCTTTGATAATTTCTGATGTAGCTCAATTACTTCGCTTATCTGCTCACCTACAGTCATTACAGGGTTCAAAGACGTCATCGGGTCCTGAAAAATCATAGATATTTTATTTCCACGAATATTAAACATATCCTTTTCAGGTACCCTCATAAGATCCTGACCTTCAAGTATAATTTCACCTGAAGTTATTTTCCCCGGAGGCGACTGTATCAGTTTCATAACCGCAAGTGCAGTAGTTGTCTTACCTGCACCTGTCTCTCCAACAAGACCTAAGGTTTCTTTTCTTCCTATCTTGAGACTTAGATTGTTAACTGCATAGACCTTGCCGGAATCTGTGTCAAATGCAACCGATAGATTGCGTATATCTAATAAATCTGCCACCTTTTCTCCTCCTCTATCGTTTTAGCTTTGGATCAAGGGCATCTCGAAGTCCGTCACCAAGTACATTTAATGCAAAGATAGTGGTAACAATTGCAAGTCCCGGAAACAGTGTCATATGCACATAGTCACGAATATATGCACGTCCACCGGAGAGCATTGCACCCCACTCAGGTGTAGGTGGTTCGAGTCCCAAGCCGATGAAGCTAAGTCCCGCTGCATTGATGATTGCATAAGCAACACCCAATGTAGCCTGCACAATTATTGGAGCCATACAGTTAGGAATAATGTGCTTAAATATTATTCTAAAGTCACTTGAACCATTAGCCTTAGCTGCTTCTATAAATTCCATGTCTCTAATTGACAATACCGATGACCTTACAAGCCTCGCATAACTCGGGATTGAGGCTATACCGACTGCCATCATAAGATTGGTAAGTCCGGGACCTAGTGCCGCCATGATTGCGATTGCAAGCAGAGTATCAGGAACAGCCTGTAAGATATCAATAAATCTCATAAGAAGGATATCTACTTTTCCGCCGTAATATCCTGTTAACGCTCCAAGGGTTACTCCTATAATAAGAGAAATACTTACCGATATAAAGCCGACTTTAAGTGATACTCTTGAACCGTAAACAACTCTACTGAATATATCCCTTCCAAGGTCATCTGTGCCAAACCAGTGCTTAGAATTTGGAAGCTGGAACTGATTTTTCAGATCCTGCTGCGCATAACTGTAGGGAGCAATCTGGTCTGCAAATATGGCAACCAATACAAGAAAAATTATAATTACCAGTCCTACCATCGCCAATTTGTTTCGTTTCATACGAATCCAAATATCTCTAAGATTTCTCAAGCGACCGTGACTGCTTTGCTTTTTACTGTCTTTCCCCATAATGCCCTCCTATATATACTGCGTTTTGATACGCGGATCCACATAGGTGTACAATATATCCACAATCAAATTCACAATACTGAATGTCACCGCAACAAACAATACCGAGCCTAAAACAAGAGGAGCATCTCGCATTTTTATTGAGTCAACCATTAGTCTTCCTATGCCCGGAATAGAGAATATAACCTCAGTCATAAGAGCTCCTCCGAGGAGTTGTCCAAACTGTGTTCCTATAATTGTGATTATAGGAATTAGGGCATTCTTAAGTGCATGCTTCCATATAACTACATTTTCTTTTTGTCCTTTTGCTTTAGCGGTCTGTATATAATCTTTTCGTATAACCTCAAGCATTGCAGATCTCGTCATTCTGGCAATTACAGATACTGACTGGGAGCCAAGTGCTATAGTCGGAAGTATCATTTGCGGGAATGTCTCAAAACCTGATGATGGAAGTAACCTTAATTTAACAGAGAATAGCATAATAAGTAGGAGACCAAGCCAGAATACCGGCATTGATATACCTATAAGGGCAAATATCATAGCAATGTTGTCAAAGATAGAATATTGCCGCCTTGCACAGACAATTCCTATAGGTACCCCCAGTAAGACTGCAAATAATATTGCTGTAAACGCCAGGCGGACTGTTGCGCCTGCTCGTGATAATATTTCCCTCGTCACTGAGCTTTTGGTAATATATGAATTCCCCAAATCAAAGTGAAAAACTATATTCTTGATATATCTGCCATACTGCACAAGGAAGGGATCATTTAGTCCCATTTCTTCACGCAGCTCCTTAACAGCGGACTCTGGCGCCGAAGGTCCGAGCGCATTGCGGGCAGGATCCCCGGGAGTCAGGTATAAAAGCCCAAATACTATGAAGCTTACGCCGATAATAACCGGTATAAGGTAAAGTATTCGCTTTATAATGTATTTAATCATGTGTTACACCTTCCCTTTGCAAAGGGGACTGGGGAAATACATCCACAGCCCCCACATTATATTAACTATATTTTCAAACTCATTTATTTGGCACGTTTGATTTGTGTGAAATGGTGCCATCCAAATGGAGACAGTTGTAAATTCTCAATATCCTTCTTTGCTCCTGCTGTAATCTCCTTGTTATGAAGAGGTACCCACGCATTTATTCCCATAATATATTCCTGAGCCTCTTTGTAAAGTTCTCCTCGTTTACTCTTATCGCCCTCGTATCTGGCGTCATCCAGCAATTTATCCAGCTTCGAATCCTCTAAGAATGCGTAATTACCTCCCTCACCCTTAGCGGACGAATGAAAACAAGGATACATAAATGTATCCGGATCAGGAGAATCTGCTGTCCAAGCTATCATGTACAAGTCATGATTTCCTTTTTTAATTAAGTCATTAAATGCTGACCACTCAAGCACGTTGATAGATGCCTCAATACCTACCTCTGCAAGCTGTTCTTTCATTGCTGTGGCCATGTCTACACGGTCTTTATTTTCATTTGTAGAAATGGTGAGCTTAAGGTTTGACTGACCTGCTTCTTTTAATAAAGCTTTCGCCTTTTCAACATCCCTTCCTTTAAGCTTTAGCTGATCAGAGATTGAGAACTCAAGAGTTGGAGGCAATATACCTGTAGCCGTCTTACCAAGATTATGGAATACTGCTTTCACAATGGAATCAGTATCAAGTGCGTAAGAGATGGCCTCTCTAACTTTTGGATCTGTAAATGGAGCCTTTGAACAGTTAAATCCAAGATAAGTAAGACCGTAGTCAAGTGACTTAACAAGCTGTAAATCAGGATTTCCTGATACCTTATCAAGATCGTTTGCTACTATATCAAGTGCAATATCAACTCCACCGGACTCAAGCTCGATAACACGGTTACTTGGCTCTGGGATTATTCTAAACTTCAATGTCTGAAAATCAGTTTTTTCTCCGTGATAATCCTCAAAACGCTCTAATACCATATTGTCTGCCTTTGACCAGCTTACAAATTTAAGTGCATTTGTGCCTATAGGATTACGAGCGTAATTGTCACCTGCTTCAGTTACTGCCTTTTCATTGACGATTGAGCCACCAGTATGGCAAAGTGCTGCAATTATACCTGCAAAAGGTTTAGTCTGCTTGAACTCTACTGTATAATCGTCTGTTGCCTTAATAGTAGAAGGATCAATGGAAGCAAAAAGATGCTTAACATTAGGAGCTTCAGCAGCTCTCTTTAAGCTGAAAACCACATCTGATGCCTTCATTTCTTCTCCATTGTGAAACTTAATGCCTTTTTTAAGCTTAAATATGTAGGTTAAATCATCAGGATGCTCGTAACTTTCAGCAAGACATGGTGAAATCTCACCTGTTTTGTCGTCAATCTTTACAAGTCCTTCGTAAATCTGAGCCATAGCATTACTTGACTGGTTGTCATTAGTTAGTACCGGATCAAGAGAAATTGAATCACCCGAAAGTGCGATTGTAAGAGTATCTCCGCCCCCGCTTGCACCTTTACAACCAACTAAAAGACATACGATTAACAACAGCGCCAAACTTCTTAAATTCTTTCTCATAAAGTTCCCTCTCCTTCTTAATCTTAATTTGTTTTTGATTTGGATGCCTGATATATGCGACACCCACTGATGCTAATTATTGTGTTAAGTCACTCCCTATCCTCTTTTTTCCTTATCCCCCCTATTACATTCATTAGAATTAAAATTTCATTTTCTTTTTTGTGTTTTTTATGCTCTCTTCTTTTCTTCTTCAATGTAACACCTTTTTATATCTAAGTCAATCCTTATTTGTAATATTTGTACAATTAATTTCTATTATTTTTTATTATTTTGCTATTTATGATATCAAATATCTTATACGATTAATTTTAATCATCATTTTGCCACTTTAAACTGTTAAATTTCTTATTTATATGTTATTATTTTATATCGCTACAGTTGCTGATTAAGAAAATTATCTTTATGCTTTCAATATGCTTTATTTAAAAATAAAAAGACCCTCCGATTTACGGAAGATCTTTTCTACGGCTAATTCTCTACACAACCTCTAACTCATCAATCATATACTGTTATTAGCTTCTTAGCTTTCAAGTTATAGGTATATTTATCATACCCACTCTTATTCTTGGCGCTTGATACCCCTATGTAGAGTTCCTTATCTGTGCCCCCAAGCAGGACATAGCCCTTGCCTGAAATTATCTTATAGGATTTCTTGGTCTTGATATCAAGCTTATATATCACACCCTTGTTACTCACATTTTTAGAGTAATACAGCTGTTTACCGTTTGTAACAACCTTCTCTGAGGTAACCTTCTTTACAAGGCTCACTTTCTTTCCTGTCGACTTAGAAGTCTGTACTATGTCCCTAACCTTCACTTTTTCAGAATTACCTTGTTTTTTAGCAGTTAGCTCATAGGTTATATCGCCAATGGTAACTTTGGCTGCAGAATGCATCTTTTCAGTCTTTTTCCCTGATTTCTCTACCAGATTTATCTTATTTCCAAAGAAGTCCTCACCCTGGCCAGTCTTCTTTGAAATATAGTACCAGTTATATGTTACGGTATGCCCTTCACCTTTAATATCATCATAATATTCATATATATGGATTGTTACCTTGTCCCCATCTACACTATCCACATCGACAATTGCTCCGTTTTTATTGCTGTTCTTTAAAAAATACTTCTCTGACAGAGCGCGTATCTCATCAGCAGTATATCCTTTGGCAGCAATAACACGATTAAGCCCTGAATCTGCGGTCCACCTAGTGCTTACCACCTTATTAGTACTTAAAGCTTCCCCAGCCACTGCCTTTTCTTTATTTACTGCAGTAACACCTGATATAACAAGCGAACCAATCAACAATAATGATAAATTTTTAATTCTCATCTTGAACCTCCCTTTAGTGCTGCATTTCGCATATATTACATAGTCTCTCGAGCATTTGCTTTCTCAGTGTATCCCTCACTTAGGTGCCTGATGAAAGAAATATACCATGTGATTTAGTTGTAATGGTGTCACGATATTTACAATTTTTTTACAAAATTATAAAAAACCGCAAATAAACTATTACAGTCTACTTGCGGTCTATGTATTATATCAGAAAGACTTATCTCTTAATAGTAACCTCTTTTTCATTACTCCAGTCTGAGTACGCCTTAATCTTGTTCTTCTCTTTATAGGCTCTTACACGGCAATAATAGGTATATGTTCTCCAAGAATTGCTTATGTTAAGCCCCTTAAATGTAAATGATGTCTTCTTCGCACCTTTGACGAGCTTTGTAGTCACATCACTGCTAAAGTCACCTGTTGTAGATATCTGAACTTCATAGCCCTTAACTGACTTTACCTTCTTCCAGGTTGCTTTTAATTTACCTGACTTGATATTCCTTACTGAAGCAAGCTTTACCTTGGAAGGTCCACTTACAAAAGAAGTAGTAAACTGATAGTTCCCTGTTTTATTTCCTGAACACATTAAGGAATAGCTTCCCTTTGGTATCTGGAAGGTTAATGTCTTGGTTCCCTTGATTATGTCTGAAACCTTGTAATTAAAGCTTCCCTCATCATTTAAGAGGCTTAGCTCCATGCCTTCCATCTTAGCAGTCAGCTTAAGATTAAGAGCTCCTGTTTTATTTACTGAAAAGCCATAGTAATCAACATTATCATTAAGTGCCAGCTGTCCCTTTACAGTCTGTCCTACAGCTACCTGAAACTTGCTTGAAAGGTCATTATTGCGGTCATCCTGAGTCTCATTAAATGATTCTTCTGAAGGAGTAAATACCCACTTGAAGTTAGCCGCTGTCTTGTCCCAGTTTGATGTAACCTTGATATAATAATCTCCACCAATCAGATTCATATCGTAGGTGTAGGTATTAGTAGCATTTCCGTATAAGCTTTGTACCTCTTTTTCAGAAGCATCATAGATATAGAAGTTAACATACTCCCCGGTCACTGAGGTAATCTGTGTAAGCTTACCTGAAGAAGGTAGTGTAAGCTTATAGGTTACCTCTTTAGAACCATTGTGCTCGTAAATCGTATCAAACTGCGCTATGGTTAGGTTAGTCCATGCCTTTGCTTCGTAAGGCTTCAGCACACCAAAAACCGTTACAAAGACTAACATCATAGCTAGCATCAACGCACTTTTTCTCTTAAAATTACTCATGCTCTTCTTACCTCTCCTTATATTGTTTTATTCGTTCATTCAAAGCTTATGACAATATCATAAGGTTCATTGCACCGACACACATCGACAGCTTTGAATGCCAGTTAACAATACTATGATACCCCTATAATCATCCTTTTTCAAGCTATATTTAACAATTGTTTTTAGTCTTAATCCACATATTCTATGTTGTTATCCTATCTAAGTACCACCATTATAACTTGTACTATCCAACTAATATGAACTCCTTTAACAGCTTTTTATTCTTACCACCTAAATCTAGCATGTATATTTTAGAAACTGCTTCACCATTTATTTGCACAAGGGCTTTACTTCCGCATAATCTTACCTGAACAATTCCGAGATAATTGTCATCTACTTTTTTGACCTTTAATATTGTTTTGTATTCCCATTTCCCATCTTTATAGGTGCCTGCTCTTAGCTCCTTATTACTAAATACAAGTTTTGTTTTAGTAGAAGCATCATATAACTGTGAAAGTACGACATTTTTCTCTTCTTTTCCTGTCTTAAAGTCAAACCATTTGGTATCTAGCTTCTCTTCTACATACTTTGCTCTGGAGTAGTACATATTTTCTCCTGATAGTCCAAGAGTGTAATACTCTCCCTTTTTAACCGGTTTTTTATGTCCTCCTTCCATATCCATTTTATAAATGCCTAGAGTTTTACTGTCACCATACTTCTGCACTTTTTCAGCTATATAGTATATTGAATTACCTGATACCACTGGAGAACGCCCAATTGCAAGTTCCTCAACTTTCCCATCTTTTGTGACTTTGTATATGGAGCGCCATACAGGGTTGGAGCCATTGGTTCTCACTCCCAGAAAATAATTTTTATAGAGTTTAAGACTATCAAATCCATAATAGCCGTATTTTTTGCCTTTTAGTACTCCCGTTTCTTTCCCGGTTGTAATATTTCTCTTTATTGTGTTGTGCTTTGACTTCTTAAAGCTTCCAGAGTTGATACTATAATATATATTCTTCCCATCAGAGGACGCACCAAATAAATGCTCTCCATACCCTTGGCTTTCAATAACTTTTGAGCCGTCTATAGCTTGCTCAGTCTTTACATCCGCCTTTACCTTATCGGGAGAAAGAAAAAGCCCTGAAAGTATCGTAATTCCAGCTAAACATAATGCGATTATCTGCTTACTAATCCTCATATACATTTCCTCCGTTTTTAGTTGATAGTACTTTAGTTGATACATTATTACGATATTTGCATAGAATTATAGTTCTTGTGTGTCGTCATGTCAACCTAAAAAAAGCCCTCCAAGTAAATCCCTGGAGGACTAAAATTTACTTACTAAGACTTCCCACACCAATACGGTGTGTTGAACCTTGAAAATTCAATATTTCAGCCAATAAAGAATGGCATAAACCTACCCAGTTTGGTATAATGGAATTGACAAGAAACCATTGTACAAAGGAGATTTATGCCATGTCCAGTATAACACAAAATCATTTCGATGAGAATAACTTAATTGACTGTGTTCGAAGATTTTTTTCCAGACATCATGTTGGCAGGCTTATTGCCAGATGTAATGGGATGAAAGAAAAAGGTGTTTCACCTGTTTCTTTGCTTCGTTACAAACTCAGCAACATTTTCGTTGGAAGAAGTATGTATATGCAACAACGTACCGGTTCTTTTAAGGAAGATTTTTCAAAGAACACTTTTTATCGTTTCCTTAATTCGGTAAAAACAAACTGGCTTCGTTTTACTTCTCTTCTTGCTGCTGACATCGTAAATAATGATCTCAAAAACCTAACAGATGATAAAAGGAAAAATGTTTTCATCATTGATGACAGTCTTTTCAATCGCACCAGCTGCAAGAAAACTGAGCTGGGGTCAAAGGTTTTCGATCACACGGATATGCATTTCAAAAAAGGATTTCGTATGCTTACCTTAAGCTGGAGCGATGGAAATACACTTATCCCGGTGAACAGCTGCCTGTTAGCATCTGCAAAAGATACAAATATCATCGGTCCTGTAAAACACTTTGATAACAGAACCCTTGCAGGTAAAAGGCGTAAACTTGCTCAGACAAAAGCTCCTGAAGCAATGATGACACTGTTGGATACTGCTCTCAGTGCAGGGCTGAAAGCTGATTATGTCCTTTTTGATTCCTGGTTTTCAAACCCCGCTCAAATCACAGCTATCCATTCAAACGGTATGGACGTAATTGCTATGATTAAGAAAAGCAGTCGAATCAAGTATTCACACTGTGGTGAGCAACTGAATATCAAAGAGATCTATTCCCGGAACAAAAAGCGCCGTGGCAAATCAAAGTATCTGCTTTCTGTCTGTGTTATGGTAGGAAAGGAGAATCCAATTCCGGCAAAGATTGTTTGTGTAAGGAACAAAGCTAATCGCAAGGACTGGCTTGCTTTTATCTGCACAGATACTACCCTTTCCGAAGAAGAGATTATCCGTATTTATGGAAAACGCTGGCAAATTGAGGTTTTTTTCAAAACCTGCAAATCTATGCTGAATCTTATTGGAGAATGCCATAGCTTATCCTATGATGCACTAACAGCCCACGTAGCAATTGTGCTTACCAGATATATGTTAATTGCAATGGAGCAACGTCAAAATGAAGATCAGAGAACCCTTGGTGAGTTGTTCTTCTTCCTTGTCGATGAAATGGCAGACATTACTTTCAGCAGATCACTTGGCATCCTGATGGATGCCTTGATGGCAAGCCTTCAGGTAATCTTAAAGCTCAGTGATGAGCAATTGACTGCTTTTACTGCTGATTTTGAAGCAAGACTACCTGAATATCTGCGTAATGCGCTCCATCCGGAGGCTGTAGTGGCATAAATCGTTATTTTAGTAGCTGAAGTATTGAATTTTCAAGGTACGGATCCCATTTTAGGTATGGGAAGTCTTAGTTACTTAATTGATAAGCAATCAGCTAAAGAGAAAATATACAAACGTATATTCTACTTCGAAGTAACTTTGAAATTACTTCGAAGCTAAATTTCAAAGTAGCAAGTCTACATTTATTTGTAGCTTCTTTTTACATCCCCATATATTGTGGCTATAGTAAAATTTACCACAATAAAAGCAAGTCTTACTTAGAAGAACTTCGAAGTTACTTCGAAATCATTTCATATGTCTGCTTAGGGTCAGTCAAGGCTCCATTTCTTTTAATAATATTCAAGTCCATCAAGTGCTTCAGTCTAATTCCAACAGTTCTGCCTGATCTTTCAACAAGAGCTGCAAGTTCTGATGTAGTCACCAGCTTATGGCTTGCCATATATACCAGTATCTTTCGTTCCATATCATCTAAATCATCCCATGCAGCTTCTCCTATACTATCTGCAATTTTTTCTTTCTGCCTGATTGACCTCATTGCAATGTTATTTTTTAGTATAAGTTTTACTGTTTGTTCAGGTTCAGAATATTCAGGTGGACTCAGATAAAAATCCTTCATATCTGAAAAAATTCTTTTAACTCCCTCATTTAGCTCACGTACCCATCCGAACTCGGTAAGAACTCGCGCGATTCTCGGATTTCTAGAATACCTCGTAGTTTGGATATTTTCAACACTTACAATATTAGGAAGCTTACCCGGACTCTGTATCTCCAATCTATCATCAAACATAGTAATTTTAATATAGCTTCCTGCCATACCATATTCGCGATGCGTAACTGCATTTACAATTCCCTCTAACCAAGAAAACTCCGGATACTCAGGTACATTCTGAAACCTCCCTGTATTCAAATCCAATGAAGTGAACTCGCGAAGCTGAGTTATAATAAATTCTTTTGTCTTATCAATAATGCGTAAAATTGGGTATTCTATGTTCACATCTTTGATGATGTTAATATCTACCCCTACTTGTTCAGCATTCCCATCATATCTAACAAAACGAATTTTCCTATCACTTATGCCTAAAACAATTGTTCCTCCTTCAGCATTAGCAAAGGCGGATATCAAATCAGCTATATCGCTAGGCTTTATTTTTGCTGATTTGCGATCAAAATATTTATTTTTCTCCACAAAAAGCCTCCCAATGTTATCCCCTGGAGGGCTTCATTATACTTTATTAAAGTAAATCAGTTATGATTACTCAACGATAGTAGCAACCTTACCTGATCCAACTGTTCTACCACCCTCACAGTTCTACGATGTGATAAATTGGGTAGTTGAGGGTTGTTTTAGGTATATTTTGTATCATTTATCGCTACTTTCCTGGTAGTAATTTGTTTTAGGGAAATTTTTAGAGCCATGATAGAGCCAGAATGTAGCATATTCTCTTAATGGCTATACACCTAGTTTATCAAACAGAACTCTATTTCTTTTTTCTGCATCATTTATTATCTTATCAAACGATAAAATTTCTATATAAGCATGACAATTTTCATGATATTTATATAACCCCATCTTATCTGGTGTTTCTTTTAAATCACTTCTACTCATAATCTTTTTAAGGCTGGGTGTTATATCACATACTGCATACAAGTAAAATTGCGTGTTTTTACCAACCTTAATTATCCGTCCGTTCTTATCTGCAACTTTATTTGTCGATAATTTTTCGACATACCCTAACATCTGAATCAGCGGATTATTAGAATCTGTATAATCATCCCTCATAGGTTTCTTTAGTTCTATAATTACTATAGTTTCATATTCTCTTCCACAATTGTCTTCATCTGATACCGCAACTGGATTATCTAATATCATCACATCCGTTCTCTCCTCTTTCGGATTATTATCAAATGGTATGTCTGATGATATATATTCACTATAAGCAAGCCGTTCATCTATAAGCCATAAATTATGTGACAAATATTCAATTTCTTCCGATGTCCTTCGCATAGGATATATTAGGTTATGTATATATGCTTCCTTATTAAATTTTCCATCTTCCTTAAGATTAATTCCCTTCTTAAGTAATTCTAACACAACTTTTCTGTGTGCAACATATTCTGCTAACGCTGCTTTGTTAGCCTCACTTATTTTTTGAAATTGTATTTCAAATTTCTCTTTATACTCTGCTAAGTTCACCACTCCTACATCTATTTTTCTTAATATTTCCTCATTTGTCTTCTTTAGTTCAGAATCAAATTTTCTCTTAATCTTATATAGTTCTTCATCAAGTTTGTTATCTGATAAGCCTGGCTTAATTTCATCTATTGAGTCTGGCATATATGTCAATAGATGTCCAAATTGTGGTGCTTTATCACGTATATATTTCCTAATATATTCTTTTTTATTTTTGCGTACATCATCTAAATATTCTGATAAATAGCCTTCTACTTTTGTTTTTGCTGTTTGCACTATGTCTTCCATTGAAATTTCTTCATCTTCCTTATTTTCTGAAATGTCAAATGAAGTTCTATTCATATCAACATTATCATCTAAAAATTTCCCAGATAGAATTCCAACATAATAATAACCCTTATCATCAAATATATTTTTATCTAAATCAACTATTTCTTTATTTAAATCTATACCTTTAACCATTCTATTATTTGCAAATAAAAACAGTTTGCTTCCTCCAAGTGTTGCATCTTGTAACTGTGTATGTAATAATTCAAAGCTTTCTCCCTTTATGTCAATAACTTCATTTTGGGGTTCTCTATACATTTTCTTTTCAAACATACTATTAAGATTATATTTCTTATCATCTATAACATATATCTGTGGACACTTAGGAAACATTAAATATATCATACAATGCTGCATCAATTTCATAGCTATTGTTTCAGCATTTTTATTTACATGTTTTCTATAAGTCGGTAAATAATCAACAAGCGATACACAGGTTCTATTTTCTTTAATATACTTCTCTTCAATAAGATCATCATCAATCTCCGCCTTATCTAAAGAAAATTCAAAGTTTCTTTTGACCAATACATTATCGCTATAATCCTTAAATATGCTTTCAATACACGTTTTTGAAAATGCCTTTAACCAAGAAAATCTACCAACACCTTTACCGCCTTTATCCGCACGATATGTTGAATCGGATTGTAAAAAAGATTTCATATTATTCTCATCTAATCCAATCCCATTATCAATAATTTTGAAACCAGTTATTTCATTTATACTTCTATCAATTCCCTCAAGTTTAGCTATTTCCTGTTGATCTCTAATAATTTCTATTTCTACTTTGCCGTTAAATGCTTCCTTTTGTTGCCTTTCTTGTATGGCAAATATAGAATTTACAACAGCTTCATATAATGGTATCAATGGCTGATTTTTGGGTAAATCAAAATTTTTTACTCTTCCAGCTAAGTCAATTGTAAAGCCTACCATAGTTTTCCCTCTTTCATCTAAAACTCTATGACTGAGTTGTAATACAATTTATATTTAACAAACCACATCGTATACACTTACTTAAATTCATTATATTGTAATTCTACATATGCTTACCCTTTATATGAACTAAAATCACACATTCTCCCCATTATATATTCCAGCCTCTTTCACAATATTTTTTTCATACCATTCTTTAGGGGCTCCATCACTATGATAAGCAACATCAAACATTTTATATATCTGTGGGTATTTCACATCAAATTTCAATAGAGTCTTTAGTTCTTTAGTTTCTATTGGAAGTATCTTCATTCCTTTAATATACTCTCCCGCATTGTTATAATACTCCATATATTTTCTGGCTCTAAAATCGGATATCACATTATTATTTAGGTATGTTGTTATAAATACACAGTAAGCTTCATCTTTAGGGTGTGCTAAGCAATAATCTCCTAAATGTCTTGAAACAGGCTCCATTTCCATCCTACGCTGATTTGAACCGTCTGCAAGAGTTGCCTCTATCAGCAAAGTATGTTTAGGATAAGCATCTGTCTTATCATACTTCCATACTATATCTGCTTCACCTCCACCGGCATGGGTTTTAGGTAATAGATCGGCTTCTAAGGATAAATTCATGTATTCAAGAACATCTCCTTTTCGTTCACTGACTATATACCAAGAGATACCGAGCACATATTCAAATATCGTAGGTATATCAGCATTATCTGTAACCAGATTCCTTATTTCATCATCATTTCTACTCTCAAAAGCACTAAATAGTCTAATAAGAGTCTCTTTATCAAACTTATCATCTATAAGCTTATTAAATCTTGCGTATCTCTCATTCTTAATAACCTTTTTAGCCATTTTTTTGTTAGATACGCTTGTACCAAGAGCCTGTCCTAATTTTTCATATAAGTCATCTATATCAATTTCAAAGAATGTGCCAATATCTTTTAATGGGACATTCTTTGACAATAATTTTGTCTTGCAGAAAGCAATATCTAGTAAATGGTCAGATATCATATCAATATAACATTTGGGCAATACATCAAGCTTTACCTTATTGTCCTCAAATAAAACTATATCTGTAATCTTAAAGTATCTCCTGTTTAGGTCAAAGTAGTCTGATAACGTTGCCTTTGCCTTAAAAATATGCATTATCTTAAAAAACTCTTCATTAAAAGTTTTTTCTGATGTTGCATGAAATATTGGAACTGTATTTAATACCGATAAACCTTCCCTAGCTATTACACTTCTCGCATTACTATTAAAGAAATGCTTTCTCCAAGCCCCACCAACCTTACTGTTAGTCAATTTCTTCGTGGCTTCATAAAGTTCCAATGCAAGATTATCTTTCGAAAACACTATCTTCTTTAGTATTGTATATAATTTATAATATGGTTTATCATACATTGCACTCTTTCTATTGATTCCAACATTACATATCAATTCTTCCGATATCTGTTCTGTTTTTAGTAAATTCAATGCTTGCTTATAATTATCCTTTTCCATTAGAACTGATAAAATAATGTCATCAAATTGTTTCTGTTCAACCTTCCTATAATGTCAAGCCCTAAATCATTTAATTTCAGGCTTTTCTTTAAATATTTACCTCATAAAACAGAGCAAAAAATGTATGACAGTCATTGTATTTTATACTGAACAGCTAAAAGAGGGTGTAGTTTATAAAGCATCCCATTGTTTTGCTTTATAAAGGCTATAAATCCTCTGCTAACTATGATGGTGAACCTTCCGTGTCTAAAGGGATCGTGTCCCAACTTCCTTCGTCCCACCTGTCCATACACCGAGTGCCTGCTAAGCTTTCTAACAGGGTCATGCCCTACGGAGAGAACTACTGCAAGCTACAGCTCTTGTTTGTTTTTTGATTTTACTGACCTGCATACTCCACAGGGTACGGATATTCCGTGGATGCTTACCCTGACTCGTTTTGCTGGTCATTGTGATGATGCAGCACCTGTAGCGCTCCATCGTTATCGGGTTCCCTTCCAGAACCCTGCCCGATCTCGGAAGAATCCGACACCCGGCAAGGCTCTGGAATAAATTTTGCTGTCGACTGTTTTACGCTACAATAGCTTCCTTATTTTCCGGACGTCTGATGTCCATCAACATCTTCTTCGGAGCATATTTCGTACCAGTATTCAGAATCGTATAGATAATCCTCAGAAGCTTGCAGGCTATCACAATCAATGACTGCATCTTTTTCAACGGATTATCGGCTCGTGTCGTATAATACATATGGAGTTCTTTGAATTCCTCTGCATGGGCCACTGCTGACTTTGCTGCCTGGAATAACCAATATCTGAGTCGTTTGCGTCCTCTATGACTGATTTTGGTTTCTCCCTTATGCTTTCCTGAACTGCATGCCACAAGGCCTAATCCGCTTAATTTCTGTATTTCCTTAACATCATCAAATCTTGAAATATCTCCCATCTCTGCAAGAATACCGGAAAGTGTATTTTCTCCAATCCCAGATATCTCCAGAACGTTACCTGTATGCGGTATCTCCTGACATTTCTGGTTGATCTGGTTCTCTATAACAGCAAGTTCAACATCCAGTTCCATGATTTTCTGCACGAACCACTTTACAGCTGCCTTGCTTGCAATAGATCCATCCTTAATCCCAACACTTGCTTTTGCGTACTGTAAGATTTCTCTGGCTCTGCTGTACCCGCGTCCTCTAAGTTTAGCAGCATGCCAAATCTGTCTTATCCCTTCTTCTCCAAGTGCGGTCAGTTCATCCGGAAATGGTGCCTCTTTCAGCAGTTCAAGGCTAAATGCTCCATCGACTTTTCCCAATGCTTCCTTATACTCCGGGAAATATATCTTCATCTCCCTGTGCATCCGGTTGATTGTTCGAATTCTGTCTTCATTCAGTTGGTCTCTGAACATGGATAACCTACGAAGCTCCGCATAGATTTTTTCTGGAAGATATGGCATACCAAAGTTGCCATCCTTGACAAGATTTGCTATCAGTTTTGGATCCTTCCTGTCATCCTTGAGCTGGCTGTTATCTTCAACCTCCTTTGTCTGCTTAACAGCATAAGGGTTTACCTGAACAACACTGATTCCATTTGTAATCATCCATGTAGCAAGGCAGAACCAGTAGTGACCGGTCGGCTCTAAGCCAAGCACTATCTGACTCTTATCATGTTCAGCGGCTATCCTCACTGCCCATTCCTTTGCACTCCGGAAGCCCTCTTGATTATTGTTGAAAGAATGTGCGGACTTACTGAGTTCCCGTCCTCTGGTATCAATTGCTCTCATATAGTGCGTTTCGCTGCCTACATCACATCCCAAGATAAGCATGTCATCGCTGATAAAAGAGAGTTTTTTATTTTTATCGAACTTACCATTGGTTTCCAACTCACGCCAGGTTGAAGCTGCGAGATTTTCCTTAATCACCTCCGATTTTTTCAAAAGCTCCTGCTGTTCAAAAATATTTGCTGTTACTACTTGATTTTTTTTCTTTGTGCCTTTAATATTCATTTTAGATACCTCTTGTGTTTTTTAGATTTTACCAACTGGCAGGTCAGTAATAATCTAAATTTACTTGAGGTATTTTTTTATGTCAATCTCTTGACCTATTTATAGTATACAGGAAGCTTTCTATGCCTTTTTATACTACTAATGATATCTTTTGTTGTATGTTCATCTATACATAGCGGCAATAGGTATGTAAATTCATCATTTGTAAGATATTCTAATTCATTTATTAAATATAAAAAGACAACAAACGGTCTTACCTCCTTACCTTCAATAAAATTAGATGTTTTTAACATCTGCTTGAAATACAGGTAACTGTCTTTTGAAATCTCCAAAAAATTATCAGAAGAAAAGTCATTCAATGAAGCAATTTTCAGCAATTCTAACCCTGATTCCGTTATATTTCGTTCATCATCAAGAAGGCCTATATCTCTTAATCCTGAAGTTTTTTCTCTTGCATCCTTATCTGGACGTGCTGCCTCACCTTTTAAAAATCCATTTTCTTTTAAGAAATTGTAGTATTCTGCCTGAAACTCATTATTACCATTCCATTCCTTGTTTTTATTTTCTTTCAGTTCTCTAAACTGTTTTAATAACTGCAACTGTTTTTCTATGCTCAAGTTGAAATTATCTGTACGATAGCTTGTCGTGCCAATAGACCAGCAGTAACTTTTAAACCCAATCCCTTTATCCATAAAACATCCCCTCTAATCAGTAATTTACAATCAGCACTTCTTTTGTTACTCCATCTTTCTTTGTATGATAATTTGAATTAGAATAATCATAATTTAATGGAATTACCCTATATTTTTCATTTTTATTTATCCATTCACATAATATAGTATTTCTCTTCCCCTTGCTTTCAAGCACATTAGATAACGCAAAACGAATTCCTTTCTTGTCAAGCTCTTCCAGATATCTTAGCAAGTCACTTTCATCTTGCTCTGTCCACCCAGATTGTTCATTATATGTTGCACAAGTAATTAAATATGGTGGATCAGCATAAAAAAAGCTTCTGTCCGTATATCCTTCTATGCTTACATTTCTGAAGTCATCTATAGTAAACCTGTAATCACTGCTTTTAATCCTATCAATAAATGCTTCTAACTTTCCTTGCATTTTAGAATTAAAGTCCCTCTTACCTACAGGTAAGTTAAATTCTTCTTTTCGATTAAAACGCAACTGATTATTAAAAGAGTATACAATTAATAAATATAACATTAAGTAATATTCATCATCTTTCTCTGATTTTTTGTTAAAATCTTCTCTTAACTTATTATAGCCTAGCTTATTATAATCCCCCAGCCCCTTCGAACTTTCACTATTATAAAAATCATATCCATTTTCACTAACAAGAGATAGTCCATACTTATCTATAGCACTATATACCCATTTGATTATTTCAGTCTTAGGCAGCTTTCTAAATATATCTAATAAACCAACAAGGTATTTATTGTTGTCATTAAACAGTACTTTATTACATTCAACATTTATTCCAACATTACATCCACCACAGAATAAATCAACCATTTTGTCAATATCCTTAGGAAATAACGGCAGTATCTGTGAAAGTAATTTGTATTTACCACCTGTATAATTTAATGCTGATGGAATAACTTCTTTCTCCTCATTGCTACATATACACAAAAATAATCGTTCTTGATTTGTCTTTATATCCGACTTTCCTGTAGAGAATGCTTTGTAATCCTCTGCAAAAATTTTCACTTCACCTTTCTTCCTCAAAATTCTCATAATGTCGTCATCGCTCATCTTGGCATTAGAACGGTCATTACCTTTATTTGCCATATTATTGTAAGACAACAAAATATACTTTGCATGTATGGAATTAATTAGATCTTCAAAGCTTGCAGTTGCCTTCGTAGTACAATAATCACTTTTTAAGTCAGTTCTGTCCATCTTTTTTGCAACTCCAAATACTTTTGGCTTATTCCATCTAGCTACATTCTCCAGTAAATGATATGCATCACAGTACTGCCTTGAATTATACGGAGGATCAATATAAACTAAATCAGCTTCTATTTCCGGTACAAGCTTATTTGTGTCCATATTATAACAAACATTATTCTCGTTTAGATCAGATTCAGGCTCAGGTACATATAATTCTAGATGCTTTTCAAACCGTATTCCTTGTCTATATGCATCATAGTGTCCACATGTATTAGCTATCTTATCCATAGCATACAGTAATGATGTTATAAGTAATGCCCTTTCTCTACCGTTGATTTCATCAGCATTATACTTATCCTCTATGTCTTGTCTAATATATCCTATTTTTCTGCAATCATCCAACGAAAAATATGTATTCGAAAAATTATTGCTCATGTAATTATCTTCTGCCACATGCAAATTATTATATCCAGTAATGAGGTTAATTATTCTATCTTCTGAATATTTTTCATTACTAAACCAGGCAACATGACATATATAATTACTATACATAATATCATTGGTAATAAGTTTCTTGTCAGTAAATGCAGAGGCTACAGCCCCAGTACCTGCAAAGATATCTGCAACTGTGTTGATGTTTTTGCACTCATTTTCAACCACCCTTTTAATAAATGGAAGCAGTTTATATTTGTTTCCTAAATATCTCCTATTGTTTATTTTAGTAATTTTATATTCTCTCACTATCTCTTCTGCTTTAGTAGAATTATCAGTTCTATTCTTTTTTATATATTCCTTAAGCTTACAGTAAACTTCCTCATTCCAAACTGTTCTTCCATTATTATTTACTTCAACTTCTATCACACCATTATCTTTTAGGTAGTATAAATATGACCTAGAAATATCTAATTTTTTTGCTAACTGCGTTGCGGAATAATTCATGTTTTCATCTCCATCTTATGCAACAAATTTTATCATTTATTGGACACTTTTCTTTCTATTATACCATTATTCACCAGTTTTTCAATCCAAATATTGAATAATTTCTTATAAAATGGATGCTAAAAAATACAGAAGTAACTTCTAGTTTATCTTCTCATATCTAAATTTTCGTTTTTCACTAGGACTTTACTTCCGGTCATACTATTCCTTTTTCTATTAGTAGGATAAAGGATGACTACTATGAAAGTAATACACTTATCAAATAGTGACTATATTATTCATAAATTGATGTTTCTGTAAAATCACTTTACCCTTAAGCCATTAAGAGAATAGAACCTAGTCTCCACATGTATTTTATCAATAAAATTGTATGCAATAATTCCAATTTCTACAAATATAGCTATAATAAAGTTTTATATCGTGACAATACACATTTATAGTTTCTTCAACAGAATTTAATAGTTTATATTTATACCCTGTATATCTTCTATTTTATATATTTAATGCTACCGCAACTATTCTTGTTTAATTTTTCAATATAGCATTGGACTATTGAATAATGCTTTGCTTTATTTTCAATTATCCAATTAAGATATTTTTGGTCTTTCTGATAAATTGATGCTATAGTCTCTCCATTATATTTCCCAAAGTCAATTACATAATCAGCAATTTCAGAGGTAGACTTATGTGAGTATATATCGTAAATCATTGAATCCGTATTATCCAAGCATTCATTGTTTAGCTTAACAAACCATTTTGCAAATGAATCTCTTGTGTGTTTTATCTGTAATTCTTGCGTAATTCCATTTTCATCCATGTCAAAAACTTCAATTAGAAGCACCTCCCCATCAGCTCTGGTACCTTTTTTTGCATAATTTACAAGGTAAAGCTTTGCTTCAAAATCTAATTTTGCTCTCCACAATGATAAAAACTTATTCTTATTTTTGTTCCAATATCTTCTAGGATGGCTAGTATATGGTGTAACATTCTGTGTCTCTTCACATAGTAGATATTCAAAAATAATATAACCATGCTGTGGATGCTTTTGTAACCTGTCAAAATTTACAGCTGCTGTTACATTGTCTCCAAGTAATTCCTTTGAAAAATTAAAGCCACTTTCATCATCATTACCTAATTTCTTACTCAATATCTCTCGCATCGTTATCCTCCAAAAAAATATATGATATCACCAAGCTTACAATTAAGTATTCTGCAAATAGCACCTATGCATTCAAGAAAAACATACTAATTTCTATGAATTTTTATAATTATATCAGCACTCAATCCTGCTTCATTAGCAAGCTTAGATTCTTTTATTTTTCTCACTATCAATATTAAAATAACTTATCATAATTAGTTGCCATCTTTATATCTCCCATTGCACAATTTGACTAATAAATGATATCACGAAATCATAAAACTTTCAATTTATACCTATATTAACTTTAAATAAACTACTAACAGATTGCCTGACTGAAAATATACCGGACGATACTTTTACAATTGGTGAATATAGCTTTACATGGATGTCTCTTGAAGATATGGAAAAAGATGAGAGAATAATGGAAGTAAATGAGGAAGTGATTGCTTTTGTTAGGTCTAAATGTCAGTAAGGCAGGACTATGAGAAGTTTGGTTTTAATCTATTCTAAAGCCTTGGTTTGATACACAATTTATAATTCTATTTCTATAAAAAGCCCCCCAAGGTTATCCCTTGTGAGGCTTCATTATACTGTATTTATAGCCAATCAGCTGATATTATAGTGCGATAGTAGCAACCTTACCTGAACGGGCTGTTCTACCACACTCATGCTTCTACTGTTGTAGAATCGAGGTGGTTTAGGGTGTTTTTGTAGCTTATATCGCTATTTTCGCGTTTGTAATTTGTTTTTGGAACATTTTTATAGTCAGAATAGGGCCAGTAGCAAACTGCATATTTTAATCTTCTAGTAGAGAATGTATTCAAGATTAGTTCGGTTTCTCTCTTACCAAGAGAGCCTGAACACACTCCTCATTTATACCATTAACTTATGCTTATGAAATCTTCAACTATCTTTGTGTACTGTTCTGAATAATGTATTTTATACCATCCCAAGCGCCAATTTGACTTTACATACGATATTGCTTGTGCACGAGGAAATAAGTAACGTATTTTGCAACATGACCATATAAACCATTCAGGAACTGCTGCATCTTGCAGTATTCCTATATATTCCGAATACCTGTTGCTGTGATCATACGCCCATTCCCCTTTTCTAACTTGCTCTGTAATTAAATATGCTGTCGCTTCATCTATACCTTTATTTATCATAAAATCATACATATCATCCCTACTAGAAATAATTTCAGACAAATCTGCCTTTCCTTGTTCCAATAATAATTCCGCATTATCACTCCACACATCTGTTCCATAACATAATGCAAAGACTTTAACCAGTTCATCAAAGTTCTTAGGCATTGCCTTCTTTAAAATTTCTATCAAGCCTTGAACCATAAAGTCTGGAAGTTCCTCGCAACCCATCACACCATTGAAGTCAAAAAACAGTTCCATGATTTCTGGTTCGCAATAAGTCAGTTCATCTGGCATATCTCCCGTGATTTCTTCAAGCTTTTCTAACATGTCAAAGCAGAAATGAGATAATATGTCCTGCTTAAACAGGCAATTATCCAACCTATAGTAATAATTAAAATATGTAATTGCCCGCTTATCTTTTGTAAAAGCAAGAGGAGTATAATCTTGCACCTCGTCACCTTGGGGTATAAGAACAATTCCACTTGGATTAACCCTTTTATCCTCATATACATTTTGTAAATCAATTACAATTTTTTTTACTTTATCTTCTGAAAAAATAACATTATTATTTTTCTGATAGTCTTCTACTGCTACATAAGCCATCTCTTCAGATACACAAATTTCTGTTGATGCTAAAACAGTTGAACTGATTCCATCACAATTTCTATAAATTGCAATAGCTTTTTTCCTCATATTTGTCGAGAAATTTAGGTCAATATCAGCTTCTTTTATCTTGTTAAAACCAAACACAAAATATGGAGAAAGATTATATTGAATAGGGTTTATATCAGATATTCCAAGCAAAAAACACACCAAGGTATTTCCAGCACAACCTCGAGTGTTTATCTCAAATGGTCTTACATTAAGATTCTCTATTAAGCGATGCAAATAAATAAATGCAAATTCTGTGTTTGTATTATGTATCGCCTCGAGTTCCCAATTCAATCGTTCTTCTATTTCTTCAGGCACATTATCCTTATATAATTTCCATAATTTGCTCTCACACAACCTTCTTATTTCTATGGAATCGTTCTCATTATATGGATAATGCTTTCCTTCCGGTAGAAAATCTATCACTTCACACATATTGGCTATTTTATTTGTATTAGTGATTACAATTTTTCTTGCCTTTTCATCTGGTAAATAGAAAAATTCTTCCAACATCTCTTTTGTTGTTCTAAAATGCAAGTCCGTATCATCATCTTCATCAAACCCACGATATGCTCTTAGTATCTTTCTGCTCAATAAATCTTCTTTGTGCAAATAATGAGCGTCTGATGTTGCTACAACCGGAATACCCAACCGTTCTCCTAAAGAAATCAGTCGTTGATTTATATCAATAAGATCCTGCTCAGTCTGAATATAAGAATATATTTCTTGTTCCAGCAGAAACTTATTATTCATATGTGGCTGGACTTCAATAAAATCAAAGCGTTTTGCTATTTCCTCTATCTCCTCTTCACTTTTATCATTGATAATAGCTTTATATAGCAACCCAGCTTTGCATCCACTTCCCAATAGTAAATTACCCCTGTTATTGCATAATTCACGCAATGAAAAAATAACTCTTCCTTTTGTCGCCTTACTTTTCTCCTCTTGCGAAATCATATTATAGATTATCTTTTTCCCTTTAGAGTTTTTCAACAAAACTGTACAATGATAGATTGCAGATTTTTCAAAAGTTTTTGAGCAATGCTCTATATTATCATTAACATATTCAATAGCAACATTTTTAATCTTCAATCTTTCAGTGATCTTGCTAAATATCATTCCACAGGCAGTTGCATCATCTACAGCCCGATGACAATGTTGGATATTAATACCTAATTCCTCACATACACTGTCGAGTTTATATATTTGAAATTCAGGATATACATATCTGCACAACATTAATGTATCAATATATGTCGGACAGTAATCCACTCCTGCTTTATTCGCAGCTACTTTTAGAAATCTAATATCAAAGTTAGCATTATACGCCACAAGTATGTTATCTCCCGCAAACTTACAGAATTCTCTTAATGCCACCTTAATATCGGGAGCATCAGAAACCATCTCATTTGAAATGCCTGTAATTTTTTCGATAAACTTTGATATATTTTTACCCGGATTCACTAAAATACTAAATCTATCAACCACTTCTCCATTACACACCTTTACTGCACCTATTTCAATTATATCATTCTTTTTTGCGGAAAACCCTGTTGTTTCAACATCTACTGCAATAAACACAGAAATATCCTGCCCATTATAGTTATATACTGCTTTCTCATAGTCATCTACTACATAAGCTTCCATTCCAAAAATAGGCTTAACATTACAATCATCAAATGAAGTTGCCCATTCAAGTTCCGGAAACATCAGTATGTTCCCAGTGTCAGTGATTGCAACTGCCGGCATTCCTTCTTTCTGTACCAATTTGACTATATCATATGGACTAGCCAGACCATCCATCTCACTATATTTACTATGACAATGTAATTCTACTCGTTCCATAAAAACACCTCACTAATATGTTCTCTGAAGCAACTCTATCCAAGTTTTTTCAGAACGGTCATCAATATATACATCTCTATTGCTATGATGTAAGCATACCATAAATGTATGTACATTATTTTTTACATATCAAAACAATTTTTTTTGCCCAGCTCTCGGTTATTGAGTTATCATCAAGAACTATCTCTTGCCAAATTCCGGCATAATAAATGCCTCCACCATTTTTTGCCGAATTCTTCCTCTTTGTTTTTACTAAATTATCGTGATTATATGCATTTTCGTATTTCCAAGTAGCTTTAGTTTTTCCCTCCATTGTAAGAACACGTTTTGGGTCATAATCAAAGGTACCACACCCTGGCATTTCTGGTGCAAACGTCAACTTTTCTGTTGCGAGGTAAATTGTATTATTTGATTCCCTATTTCTCTCGACACATGAATGCGGATGCCAATAAAATTTCCTTATTTCTTCTGCTTTATGAACCACTTTCCCCACTTGCATATAACCCCATATCGCCTGAATAGGCATACCAAAATAAACATCCTTATTATTCTTGCCTTTTCTAACATACTGATAGGCTCCAGCCTTATTTCTAACTACATGCCTGAAATTACCAAAAAAAAGAAATAAATCTCCCTCTTTCACGCAACAATTTCTTAAGTATCCTGCTGCTTGATTTATTTGTCCAAATGCCGGACACCAATTCTTAACCGGATTTTTTCTCCTGCTTGCAACTAAATCAGGATCTAAATGACAACAATCCGGTTGCTTGTTTAAATCATATCCCAAATCAAGTAATATCTTATCAAGTCCTACTTCAGCACAAGTCAATTCTTCATACTTTATATTATCTTTCTTCTTGTCTTTACTCGGTATAGGTAACGAAAGCATAATACGATTGTCTATAATCGGACTTAGTATTCCACCATTTGTACTATCAAAACCTTTTCTGCTAAGTATTACTTTCATTTATTCTTCTCCATATCAAAATAAAATCTCTTAATTTGTTCTTCCTTTATACATCTACTGTTTTTAAACCATTAACAGTGTAAAATATCACTTACTACTGTAATTTCATTACTTTTCCAATCAAAATTAAACATTTTCATTCCCCATTTCTATTATATTTTTCATTCATTTCACTTACTGCTTCTGCAATTTTACGACGCAAAGAAACAGGTTCTAGAACTTCAACATATGGTCCGTATTGTAATGTCCAATAAAAGAAAGCCTGCTCATTGCACCTCAATCTAACCAAGACCTGGTTGTTTTGCCTTTTCTTAATAACATAAAAATCATTTCCAAACCAGTCTACAAGTTCACCTATAATCGTTTCATCAACAAGCATATTAATTGTAACACTGCCTCCACTAAACATATAAATATGCTCTGCCATGTGTTTCGGAAGATTCAACCCCTGTTCCAGACCCATCACTTGATTCTGCTGTTTTACTTTTTCTGTCAGCATTTCTACGCAGGTCATTTTATCTAGCCGGTAATGGGAAATATCATCGTACTTATCATAATTTCCAATTAAGTAGTAAAATCCATTATTAGCTACCATTTGATATGGATTAACTATATATTTTTCCTCTCGTTTAGGATGCAGTTTAAAATCAGAACCATATTGGTTGTAAACAAAACTGATTTTCTTATGCTGCGAAATAGCCTCATTTATTGTATCTAGAACATACATAAGCTGCTTATTATACCCATGGCGCAGTTCTGGCAAATTAATAATATGATTTACTTTTGCAGAAAAATATTTGTTACCGATGCTTTTAAGTTTTTCAATCAATGTCTTCGCCTGCTTTTGCGTCAAAAATTTTGCAAATAAGACACTATCTATAAGCATACGCAATTCTACATCGTCAAACTCTCTCTCTAAAAGATAATATCCGTCTTCCATGGAAATTTCATAGCCCAATTCTCTCAAACACACTACATTATTCTTTACAGATCTACGATCACAAACCATATCATAATTAGATTTCAGCAATCTTATAATCTCCTGCTGGGTCAATCTATGCTCTTGATCCGAATACTCTTTCAAGATTTCCAAAATCAACATATTAAGCATTTTTTTATTTCCTGTAGCGTACATACCTATTCCTCTCCGAAGACTGTATATAAAGTGTGCTGTATATTCATCAAGCTTCTCTCCTATTTTTCTTCTCTTTGAATAACCTTAAATTTTTGCCTGTCATAACGTTTGTATTTCTTAGGAAATTCAGTAAAGTTCAAATTCGTATATGCCCAAAGATCCTCGCCTTCACGCAGTGTAATTAGAACTTTAGCCAACTCATTTCCCAATACATCTCTGCGATATAGAACTGCCCCATTAAGTAAATTAAATGCAAATGTTACTATATCGTTATTTGCCAAAAAATCCACATAATTCCGAACTACATCTGTACTTTCTTCCATTGCATCGTCAACCATTCCAATATCAAGTACAGAATAATCAGCTGATTCTGCTTCATAATGCATAACAATTATATTTGTATTCTTATCAGATAATTCATCATTTTCTTTATCCTTACATGCATAATTATAAATTGTAGGGATTATCACTGCCATTGTCAAGTTTTCATCTTTTTCAAATAGCTCTGCTTCAAATGGTACTCCACCAGCAATAATTCCTTTCACAAATACAAGATTTTTCTCAGTTACTCCGTCTGTATTATTGCAAACCGTATAATCATAATTGCTCGTATAATACCCCTCAGACTCTTTTGTATAATACCCCTCAGACTCTTCATCTTCATCTGTATCAATCAGAAAATCATTCGGATATCAGACAAGGATTTTGTCCTTAAACACCTCCTTGAAATCCTCAATTTTATTTTCATCCTCTAAGATGGCAAACACAACATTTTCAAAGAATTGACTCAATCCATCATCTCCGAAAAACAACTGATAAAAATAAGTAGCTACTCTTCTCGTATCATTGCCAAACGCTCCACATCCCCATGCTCCCAAAACAAGATTTCTATATCCCTTTCTGGCAGCCAGAAACAACATCTTTCTTAATCTTTTGACCATTACATTATCCAAAACTTCTTGAGATATCCTTGAAGCCGATCCACATTTATTCGGTGCAGGTACAGTAATTACAGAAGTCCAAAACGGATAATCCAATAACTCCCCAGTAAAACTTCTGTATACATACACACTTGGACTTAACAACATATAATCTGAATCGCACGGTTTCCTGTGAATGTTGTTATAATCATACATTTCGCGCGCTTTATCACTTGAGATTGACTTATATAGCGTACTGCATCTACATAATGATTCCTCTTGGGCTCTTGCACCATTCAAATATCCACCTCCAGGTCTATGGGCATTTGCAAAATTCATCACAAGCGTTCTTTCCAATCCACTTGCTGCTTCAAAAGAATCTGCATTTACAACAAAAAAAGATGCACCTTCTGTTACACAGAAAGAGTGTTCAAAGAACTCATCTACACTATTCTCAATATCCTGCAAATGTTCAGGTGAATACACTTCAACATCTTCACATTCATTACAACCAGTCTCTTTAATAAAATCTTCTGTAAACTGAATTGTTTCTTTTGCCATTGCAATTAAATCCAATCTTCTCATTTTTATCACATCCTCTCGTGTATTACGAATAAATTATGGGATTCTCCACAATGTGAGTATATCATAGTTATATGTTCATTATTTTGTACGCAAAAGATTTATCTTTTTCTTCTCAAATTCTTCTTCCATCAAAATATGCAAAATTTAAATGTGATTGACACAAGACGCAATCGGGTAGGAGGTAGATAATTATTTTATCTACCGACCTCCCACACCACCGTGCGTACCGTTCGGTACACGGCGGTTCTTTAGTTTTCACATATTTTCATGTAGTACTCTGTGAATGTCGGATAGCCGAGTTCACGGAGTTTCTTATTGTTAAATGCAGTCTGTAATACGAAGTATCCACCACAATACCAGTTTCCATTTCGCATATTTGCGCATATCCACGCTTTCTCTTCATCTACACCTAACTTCTTTAGTTCTTTGAATTTAGTCTTTACTTTCTTCCATTGTTTCCAGTAGATTGTCCTTATTTTATGTCTCAGCCATTCGTCAGTTCTAAGAAGGATACTCTTTATATCTGCAAGCCCAAAGTAATTGACAAATCCACGTATATAAAGCGTAAGTTTCATTGCCCTGTATGAATTACTCCATCCGTTACTTCTTTTTGTCAGTTCCCTTATTCTGTCTTTCATCTTAGCTACTGACTTTGGGTGTATCCTCAGTCTGCATTCCCCCTTGTACCTATAAAAGCTGTACCCTAGGTATTTGACCTTGCTTATATGCTCCACGCAGGTTTTCTCCTTGTTTACTTTAAGAAACAGTTTACCTTCTATATATGGCGTGATATTGCGTAAGGTTCTCTCTGCACTCTTTCTGCTTCTACAAAATATCATACAGTCATCTGCATATCTGACGTATCTGTGTCCTCTTCGCACCAATTCCTTATCTAGCTCATTTAGCATTATGTTGCTAAGCAACAGGCTAAGTGGACCACCTTGCGGTACTCCTACCTCGGTTCTTTCAAATACTCCTCTGCTTATCACTCCTGCATTGAGATACTTGTGAATAAGAGATATAACCCTTCCGTCTCTGATGGTTCGTGATAGTACTTCAATAAGCTTACTTTGGCATACTGTGTCAAAGAACTTCTCTAAATCCATATCTACCACATATACATATCCATCATTTACGTTTGTCTGACACCTCTTTAGTGCATCGTGTGCCCTTCTGTTTGGACGAAATCCGTAGCTGTCTTCTGAAAACTGTTTCTCGTAAATAGGAGTTAGCACCTGTGCTATTGCCTGCTGAAAAACTCTGTCAACAACCGTAATGGTACTATGACTTTTGCTGACTTCTTGCCATTCGTTGTTACTATGGCTTCTTACTCTGTTTCCACCACTGGCAAGACCTCCCTCGGTACCACACGTTTCTTTCTCCCCACCTATCTGCCACATTTACCATAGCTAATTCCGAGTAGTTATTGGACTTCAGTTTGCTATGCAACCTTATCCTTAGCCATAGCCTGATGTGATTTCTATTCGTCAGACCGGAGATTTGCCATCCGACTTCCTTCAGATTCCACCTCACGATGGACACCCTTGTCTTCGGCGCATCCTTCCCACTACTAGGGCGGATTAGGGACTTTCACCCTTTAGAAACGTGCGCCGCAAGGCACACCCTTAAAAAAGCCCCCCAAGGTTATACCCTGGAGGGCTCAAATTTACTTAATTGATAATCAATCAGTTACAATTACTCGATGATAGTAGCAACCTTACCTGATCCAACTGTTCTACCACCCTCACGGATAGCGAAACCAAGACCAGCTTCCATTGCAACTGGATGAATAAGCTCAACAGTAATCTCTGCGTTATCACCAGGCATACACATCTCTGCATCGCCATTAAGTGTAACTACACCTGTAACGTCAGTTGTTCTGAAGTAGAACTGTGGACGATAGTTGTTGAAGAATGGAGTATGACGTCCACCCTCTTCCTTTGAAAGAACGTATACCTGAGCTGTAAACTTCTTGTGGCAAGTTACACTGCCTGGTTTACAAAGAACCTGTCCTCTTTCAATCTCATCACGGTTAACACCACGGAGAAGAGCACCGATATTATCACCAGCCTCAGCTGTATCAAGAAGCTTACGGAACATCTCGATACCTGTAACTGTTGTCTTTCTATTCTCCTCACGTCCACCAACGATCTCAAGCTCGTCGTTAAGTTTAAGTGTACCACGCTCTACTCTACCTGTAGCAACGGTACCACGACCTGTAATTGTAAATACATCCTCTACAGGCATAAGGAATGGCTTATCTACATCACGCTCTGGATCTGGGATATAAGAATCTACAGTATCCATAAGCTCCATAATCTTATCTCCCCAAGGACCGTGTGGATCCTCAAGAGCCTTAAGAGCTGAACCTCTAACGATTGGGCATCCCTTGAAGCCATACTCTTCAAGCTGCTCTGTAACTTCCATCTCTACGAGATCGATAAGCTCCTCATCATCAACCATATCACACTTGTTAAGGAATACTACGATGTAAGGAACACCTACCTGACGGCTAAGAAGGATGTGCTCTCTTGTCTGAGCCATAACACCGTCTGTAGCAGCAACAACGAGGATAGCACCGTCCATCTGAGCAGCACCTGTGATCATGTTCTTAACGTAGTCAGCATGTCCAGGGCAGTCAACGTGTGCATAGTGTCTCTTCTCTGTTGAGTACTCTACGTGAGCTGTAGAGATAGTAATACCTCTTTCTCTCTCTTCCGGAGCCTTATCAATGTTTGCGAAATCTACAGCATTGTTTCCCTGTACTCTCTCAGAAAGAACCTTTGTTATAGCAGCTGTAAGTGTTGTTTTACCATGATCTACGTGACCAATGGTACCAATATTACAATGTACTTTACTTCTCTCAAATTTAGCCTTTGCCATTTTGAATCTTCCTCCTTAATTATGGAAAATATTGTGATTACTTCATCACTTTTCTAATTATCAGGTTGACTTTACAACTTTGTTAAAATGTACTAAAGCCAACCATATTAAGTCCTATTATATTCTAAAAACTGTCTATTTGCAAGCATAATTATTATAATTACTTGCCAGCCCTTTCCTGGCTTCTTGCTGAAAGAACTTTTTCCTGAACATTCTTTGGTACCTGCTCGTAATGATCAAAGAACATTGAGTAGTTACCACGTCCCTGAGTTCTTGAACGAAGGTCTGTCGCATATCCGAACATCTCTGCAAGTGGTACAAAGCCTTTAACCATCTTACCACCACCGATGTCTTCCATACCCTCAATACGTCCACGGCGTGAATTGATATCACCAATTACATCACCCATGTACTCTTCAGGCATTGTTACTTCAACCTTCATGATAGGCTCAACCAGAACTGAACCACCCTTATTCATAGCGTCCTTCATAGCCATAGATCCTGCTACATGGAATGCCATTTCTGAGGAGTCAACTTCGTGGTAAGAACCATCGTATACGTTTGCGTGTACACCGATAACAGGGAATCCGCCAAGGATACCTGCTCTTGTAGCCTCTTCGATACCATCAAAAATAGGCTGGATGTATTCCTTAGGAATAGCACCGCCGACAACGGTAGACTCGCACTTAAATGTCTCTTCTGAGTTAACATCAAGTGGTGCAAACTTAACCTTACAGTGACCATACTGACCACGTCCACCGGACTGTCTGATGTACTTAGCTTCAACTTCGCAAGGCTTTGTAAGAGCTTCTCTGTATGCAACCTGAGGTGCGCCAACGTTAGCTTCTACATTGAACTCACGAAGGAGACGGTCAACAATAATCTCAAGGTGAAGCTCACCCATACCTGCGATAATTGTCTGTCCTGTCTCTGTATCGGTATGTGCCTTGAATGTAGGGTCCTCTTCAGCAAGCTTAGCAAGAGCCTCACCAAGCTTACCCTGTCCTGCCTTTGTCTTAGGCTCGATAGCGAGCTCGATAACAGGCTCTGGGAATTCCATTGACTCAAGGATAACAGGATGCTGCTCATCACAGATGGTATCACCTGTTGCTGTAATCTTAAGACCTACAGCAGCAGCTATATCTCCTGAGAATACCTCCTCAATCTCAGTACGCTTGTTAGCGTGCATCTGGAGGATACGGCCCACTCTTTCCTTCTTGCCCTTTGTAGCATTAAGCACATAAGAGCCTGACTTAAGGATACCTGAGTAAACTCTGAAGAAAGCAAGCTTTCCTACGAATGGGTCAGTCATAATCTTGAATGCAAGTGCTGAGAATGGCTCCTCATCAGATGAGTGTCTAACCACCTCATTACCATCAGGATCAACACCTGTGATATCAGGGATATCTGTAGGTGCAGGCATGAACTCGATAACTGCATCAAGAAGCTTCTGAATACCTTTATTTCTATATGCTGTACCGCAGCAAACAGGAATAGCCTTACACTCAATTGTTCCCTTACGAAGAGCAGCCTTAAGAGCTGGAACTTCAGGAATATTGCCGTCAAGGTACTCCATCATAAGCTCGTCATCAAGCTCACAGCACTTTTCAACGAGTTCGTCATGATAGATTGCCGCATCATCTTTTAAATCATCAGGGATATCAGTAACCTTGATATTCTCTCCCTTATCTCCTTCGAAGATGTAAGCCTTCATCTCAAACAAGTCAACAATACCTACAAATGTATCTTCTTTTCCGATTGGAAGCTGAAGAAGCACTGGGTTCTTGCCGAGCTTTGTCTTAATCTGATCTACTGCTCCGTAGAAGTTAGCACCAAGTATGTCCATCTTATTTACATAAGCCATACGAGGTACGTTATACTGATCAGCCTGTCTCCATACGTTTTCAGACTGAGGCTCAACACCGCCCTTAGCACAGAATACACCTACAGCACCATCAAGTACACGGAGTGAACGCTCAACCTCAACTGTGAAGTCAACGTGTCCAGGTGTATCAATGATGTTGATACGATGTGCTAATGCGCCCGGCATTGGCTTACCCTCTTTTTCAAGAGTCCAATGGCAGGTTGTCGCTGCGGATGTGATGGTTATACCTCTTTCCTGCTCCTGAGCCATCCAGTCCATGGTAGCAGTACCTTCGTGGGTATCACCAATCTTATAGTTTACACCAGTGTAGAATAAGATACGCTCTGTAAGAGTAGTCTTACCTGCATCGATATGAGCCATAATACCGATATTTCTGGTTCTTTCAAGTGGATATTCTCTCTTAGCCAACGATTTTTCCTCCAATTACCAGCGATAATGAGCGAATGCCTTGTTAGCATCAGCCATCTTATGCATATCCTCTTTCCTCTTAACTGCCGCTCCGGTGTTATTGATAGCATCCAGTATTTCGTTAGCAAGTCTTTCTTCCTGTGTCTTCTCACTTCTTGCGCGAGAAAATGTGGTAAGCCATCTAAGTGCTAACGCCTGTCTTCTTTCAGGTCTAACCTCAACAGGCACCTGATAGGTAGCACCGCCGATACGGCGAGCCTTTACTTCAAGTACAGGCATGATGTTATTCATAGCCTCTTCAAAAGCATCTACTGCTTTTTTGCCGCTCTTCTCTTCAACACGAGCAAAAGCGCCATATACGATCTTCTGTGCTACGCCCTTTTTACCGTCAAGCATGATGTTGTTAACTAATTTAGTAACAAGCTTGCTGTCGTAAATTGGATCTGCGAGCACGTCTCTTTTTACTATATGTCCTTTACGTGGCACGTTTCTTCCCTCCTACATAGAATTCTGATTACAGATTCTTAGGTACTCACTATCATTATTAGTGTCCGTGCTGGGGTAAATCTTACTTTGTTTCTTAATATTCCTGCACTCCAACTCGCAGATGCTTCGCATCTTGCTCGTTTGGGTGGGAGCTAAGCTCCCACCCTTAATCAAACCTCCTAAACCACCGTGCATAAGTAAACTTATGCGGTGTTTTCGATCGGTTTGATTCGAGTGCCGGATTTTATCTCTTATGTAAAAATTAATCCCGCACTTTTAATCCTAAAATCCTTGTTCGATTGTTTGCTAATTATTTAGCTTCCTTTGGTCTCTTAGCACCGTATTTACTACGAGCCTGACGTCTCTTAGCAACACCTGCTGTATCAAGGGTACCACGAACAATATGATATCTTGTACCTGGAAGGTCCTTTACTCTTCCTCCACGGATAAGAACAACACTATGCTCCTGAAGGTTGTGTCCTTCACCTGGGATATAGCTTGTAACCTCGATACCGTTAGAAAGACGTACTCTGGCAATCTTTCTAAGCGCTGAGTTAGGCTTCTTAGGTGTAGCTGTTCTAACTGCTGTACACACGCCTCTCTTCTGTGGAGAAGACTGTTCAACAGTAGTCTTTCTTAAGGAGTTAACTGACTTCTGCAAAGCAGGAGAGTTAGACTTCTTAGTAGCTGTCTGTCTACCCTTTCTTACGAGCTGATTAAAAGTTGGCATTAATTTTCACCTCCTATTTTCTTATTTTTTAGTACCGTGTACATATCTGCACACAAAATCTACGCATGTTAAGCATGCGTAATTGCAATTATATTACATTTTTTAGACTCTGTCAAACAAAATTTTATGCCGTATTTCCGCCTTGTAGTTCTCAATATAAATTATCTATAGAAAATAGCCTTTACGACACTTCATTACTCCACAAACTCATACATTTCCTTAGCATCGTCCTTCTTTACTGTCTCGGCTATCTCTGTAACCCTGACCTTAAGCTGTTTGTCGCCAAAACCTATGGTTATGATATCGCCTATCTTAATCTCGGTTCCGGCCTTTGCCTGCTTGTCATTGACATAGACTCTTCCGGCGTCACAGGCAGACTTAGCCACTGTTCTTCTTTTAATAAGCCTTGATACTTTTATATACTTGTCTAATCTCATACTTCTCCTCATTCAGTACCTGCGCTCACCTCAGCCGCTCTTTTGTACATTGCCCGGGGGCAGGCTTCTTTTACACAATCCTCACATCCTACGAAAGGTTAATACTAAAAAAAGAGGAGCCATCCTTTGCAGACAGCCCCTCACCTCTTATGAGTTAATTACTTCTTTGACTTTGTGTTAATAGCATCTTTAAGAGCCTTACCAGCCTTAAACTTTGCTGCGTTTGATGCAGGTATCTTAATAGTCTTCTTTGTCTGTGGGTTTCTTCCTTCTCTTGCAGCTCTCTTTGATACTTCAAATGTACCAAATCCTACTAACTGAACTTTTCCACCCTTCTTGAGTTCCTCAGTAACAACCTCCACAAAAGCCTTAACAGCCTTCTCTGCCTCAACTTTCTTCAACTCAGTTTTTTCAGCGATAGCTGATACAAGTTCTGCCTTATTCATGGAATAAATCCTCCTATAATTTTCTAGTGCGAGCATAACCCCGCTCACAAAATAAGTCTACAAGATACTTATAAACTTATTATTCGGATTTGTCAAGTCATTTTCAAGGAAAATAGTTGATTTTTAGGCACATCGGGAATATTTCCCCGGATTTTCTTCCTTATTCTCCATCGATGTCAAGCCCGCTAATGTCGATTCTATCAATGTTTTCCCAGTAAATCTCTGCTGTATAAGCGTTTTCCCAAGAGTTATAAGCATCCTTAAATAATTTTTTGGCTACATCCCCTTTTACGCCTGCTTCACTTGAAAATCCGTCAAAAAACTTTGTAGCCATATAATTTTCCAGATAAATCCCTGTTATCAGCTCCTCATCCAGATAATACTTGGCCTTAAGCATGGGATCTATGCCCTTTAGCTGCTCTTTTGCAGCCCTTTTTATCTCTTCTTCTTCCTCAGTTGTCAGGCTATATCCTTCGCTTTTAGCCTGATTGACTATTACCTTCAGTCTGGCAATCTCCTCTATAATGTCTGACTTTAGCTCATCCTCGACGCTTCTGCCATTTTGGACTATATCCCAGACCTTATCACCAAGCAGGGCCTCATAGTCCTTCTTTGTAGCAAGAAGATAGAATTCGAACTCAGGATAATACACCGTTTCATTGCCTATTTTGATTATGGGTATCTCTGCGCTTACAGTCCGTGCAGGAGCAAAAATCTGAGCCTGGGATATAACCTCATCAGTTTTTTCCCCTACACCAGGTATCTCTTGATTTCGGTAGTAAAATACAGCAGAAAGCATTCCTAAGAACATCAATGCAAATGTGCCTAGCTTAACCGGCAGATTCCTTCTCATTATCCCTCCTTTTCCTCTTTCAGCCTGCAAAGCGAAAGCTCCTTTACAAGCCCCATAAGAGCCTTAATCTTATCCTCCGCCTTTGTCTTATGTACTCCGTCTCCAAACCTGTATTCAAAGCTGGTGTCCTTACCGCTCTTTAGCTTTAGTCTGCCCTCACTCTCAGCCATTAGAGAGCCCAGCTTATTTACATCAAACTTAATGTCCGTATAAATGTCTATCTTGGCCTTTTCATCCCTACCCGCAACCTTCGTTGCCCCTGCCTCGTGGGCAAGCTGCCTTATATAGGAGATGTTTATAAGGTTGTCAAGAGCATCAGGCATCTCGCCGTAGCGGTCTATAAGCTCATCCTTAAGCTCAAGCAGCTCTTCATCAGAATATATAGCCGCAATCCTCTTGTACATTTCAAGCCTCGACACTTCATTTCTGATGTATTCTGCAGGAATATAGGCTGATACCTCAATATCTACCAAAGTCTCATATTCATCCGCAGATACCGCCTCTCCCTTAAGTCTCTTTACTTCCTCGTTAAGCATCTTGCAGTAAAGGTCATAGCCAACAGCTTCCATGTGTCCCGACTGGCTCTTTCCGAGTAGATTTCCCGCTCCCCTTATCTCAAGGTCCTTCATAGCTATCTTAAACCCGGAGCCAAGATCTGTAAACTCCTTGATTGCGGCAAGCCTCTTTTCTGCAATCTCCTTAAGCATACGGTCGCGCTTGTACATAAGAAAGGCATAAGATGTCCTCGAGCTTCTGCCCACTCTTCCTCTTAGCTGGTAAAGCTGTGAAAGCCCCATCTTATCGGCATCGTCTATGATGATGGTATTAACATTGGATATATCAAGTCCCGTCTCTATGATAGTCGTAGACACAAGGACGTCTATTTCGCCGTTAATGAACTCAAACATTATCCTTTCAAGCTCTCTCTCATTCATCTGCCCATGTGCGTATGAAACTCTTGCGTGAGGCACCATTTCAGCTATCTTGCCCGCCACATCTTCTATACCGTTTACCCTGTTGTACACATAGTAAATCTGGCCGTTACGCCCTATCTCCCTGTTTATCGCCTCTCTGATTATCTCATCATCGTGTTCAAGCACATAGGTCTGAATAGGGATTCTGTCCACAGGAGGCTCTTCAAGCACCGACATGTCCCTGATTCCCACAAGGCTCATATGGAGTGTTCTAGGTATAGGCGTTGCAGAAAGAGTGAGTACATCCACATTTTCCCTTAGCTTCTTTATCTTCTCTTTATGGCTTACTCCAAACCTCTGCTCCTCATCTATTATGAGGAGACCTAAGTCCTTATACTTAATCTCAGCAGAGAGCACCTTATGAGTACCGATAATGATGTCTATGAGGCCTGCCTTTAGCTTCTCCTTTATCTTCTTCGTCTCAGCCGCAGACTTAAATCTGGATAAAAATTCCACTGTTATGGGGAAGTTCTGCATTCTTTTTGAAAATGTTGCAAAATGCTGGCCTGCAAGTATGGTAGTCGGCACAAGCATGACCACCTGCTTTCCCTCAGATACAGCCTTGAATGCAGCCCTTATCGCCACTTCTGTCTTGCCAAAGCCCACATCACCGCAAACCAGCCTGTCCATTATCCTTATGCTTTCCATGTCAGCCTTGACATCCTTAATGGCATTTAGCTGGTCATTCGTCTCATCATAAGGGAACATTTCTTCAAATTCCTGCTGCCACACCGTATCCCCACTGTACTTAAAGCCCTGCTCCTGCTGCCTCTTTGCGTAAAGCTCCACCAAATCCCTTGCTATCTCACTAATGGACTCCCTTACCTTGGACTTGGTCTTCTTCCACGCCTGTCCTCCCACTCTGTCTATCTTTGGCTTGGCTCCACTCGCACTTGAATACTTCTGAAGTATGTCAAGATTGGTGGTAGGCACGAAGATACTTACATCACCGCTATAATCAACCTTTACATAATCCTTGGTTACTCCCTCCACAGTAAACTTCTCTATACCTCTATATACGCCGATTCCGTGGTTTTCATGAATGACATAGTCTCCCTCGTGAAGCTCTGAGAAATTCGCTATGGACGCACCGTCTATCTTCTTTTTCTTCCTGTTTGTCTTCTTCTTTTCTGCACCAAATATATCACTTTCAGAGATAATGGCAAACTTAATCGAAGGATATTCAAAGCCCCTCCTAAGATTACCCTGTATGGTAACAACTTCCCCGATTATAGGTATTCTTTCTCCCTTTTCGAGGTAGTTTGCCATAAGCTCCCTCTCCCTAAAGTCCTCAGCAAGCCTTTCTGCCCTCGACTTTGAAGAGCTTACAACCACTACCCTGTAGCCCTCTTTTTTGTACTTTGTTAAATCTTTGATAAGGGTTTCAAAGCTGTTGTTATAAGGATTGACATTCCTAGAAAGCACATCAAATCTTTTTTTTGCCTCTATATCACCCGTTCTCGTCTCTAGCAGGCTCAAAAGCACTGTATTTTTTCCTGCAAGCTTTGCAAGTACAGTCTTATAATCCCAGATTGTATCCGCCTGCTTTGAGAGAATGTAGCCCTTTTCAAGCCTGCTTCCCATACTTTCACGCCATTCAAAGGAAACGGCCTTACCCTTTTCCTCTATCCTTATCGGCTCATCTATGAAGAAGATGTCTTCCTCATTAAAGTAATCAAAAAAAGTAACAGTTTCTTCAAAGAAATAGTTGATATAGCTGTCTATACCGAAGGAACCGCCGTATATTTCAAGGTTATCCTTAAACTCCTCTATAGTGCTGTGTATCCTGGCGGCTTCCTCCGTCTTCATCTCAGCCCTAAGCCTCTTATACACCTCTTCCTTTTCCTCATTCAGCCTTTTAAGTCCTTCATTCTTTCTCTCTTCATCTATAATTATCTCAGCCGCAGGGTAGATGAGTAACTCCTTCACATTTTCTATGGAGCGCTGACTTTCTACGTCGAATGCCCTGATAGAGTCGATTTCATCTCCCCAGAACTCGAGTCTCATAGGTGTTTCCTCGGTTAAAGGAAAAATATCAAATATATCTCCCCTCACCGCAAACTGCCCCTTTCCTGATACCTGAGAGGTCTTCTCATATCCTAGTACTGCAAGCTTTCTCCCTAGTTCAGTGATATCATAGGACTCACCCACCGACAGCTTAACTATCTTCTCTTTGACATAGGAAAGTGGCAGCACCCTGTCGAGCCCCGCCTCTAAACTTAATATCACCGTTGAGGGTTTCTCCTCAACCAGCCTCTTCATTACCTCTAGCCTGCCACTCACTATGGCATTGCCATGCACATCTGCCGCAAAAAACATAATATCCTTCGCAGGATATATCAAAGCTTTTTTATCATAAAGCTTCATATCTGCCAGAATCTCCCTGGCTCGTATTTCGTCATAGGTTATTATGACCTTATGCTTTTTGCCTGAGGCCTCCGACAACGCCTCTATGATATTACACTTTTGAGCATCCATACAGCCTGTGATAAGTACAGGCAGTTCATTTTTATTGACGCAGTTTAGCGCCTTATCTATCTCAGAAAGTTCCAAAAGTGGTTTTGTAAGTAGATTCATCTTATCTCCTTATACCGAGATCTTCATTCCGTTATACTTATTCATGGCTGCCTCTGCCCCTTCCTTCATTATGGTAAGCACGGCAGCCCCTGCATTTTCTATGACCTTCCTTATAAGAGGCTCGGTATCCCTGTCAAAGCCTGAAAGCACGTGGTCTGCAAGGTCGCCTCCTTGAGGCTTTCCGCCCACACCGAGCTTTAGGCGGATGAATTCATTGTCGCCAAGATGAGATATGATACTCTTGATGCCATTATGTCCTCCTGCACTACCCTTAACCCTTATCCTGATATTGCCGGGCTCCAGGTCTATGTCATCCTGTATGATGATTAGCTCAGTAGTCTCATCTACCTTGTAGAAGTTAACAGCCTCTCCCACTGCCTCACCTGATAGGTTCATGTAGGTCTGGGGCTTCATAAGAAGAACCTTCTCCCCCTCTATAAAGCCCTGTCCAAGCTTTGACTTAAAGCCTGTCTTTGAGAGCGAAATACCATATTTATCAGATAAATAAGTAATTACGTCAAAGCCGATATTATGGCGTGTTCCTGCATATTTTCTGTCCGGATTCCCTAGTCCTGCTATTATATACATAAATTTCCTTCTCCTAAAAAAGCAGAGAGGTTTGTCCTCTCTGCTTACTTTAATGCTCCACCTTTAATGGTAGTGGGACACCCTTCTATTCGCCAAAAGTATAGCAAATTTTTTTAGAAATGTCAAATCAATAAATTCCCACAAAACTACCTATTACTCGAAAAAGCAAGTCCCACTCTTAGTCTGAATATAAATATTTAAGCCGAGATGCGAACTTACTTTTTCAATTCACCAGCCATAATAGCTCTACAGGGATTACAACATCTGCCTAAAGTTTCAGTTTAGTAATTTATGTCACCATTGGTGTCACAAATTCTAATTTGTCGAGTTGTTATATAGACTAACCTAAGTGACGCTCCGAATGATAACATTTCAGACTCGCTCCGGCATCCGCTTCGCTCCGCCTAATGCGCTCGCTTAGAATTTATCATTCGTAGCTGATACCTTAAATTTATGCAAATAACACCCTGAATACCAAATTAAAGACAGCCAGCCCCACCTGCTCCCATGTGGCTGATGCATTTGTTTGTTATCATTCATCAATTAAACAGCCGGAACTAATAATGCCTAAGCGAGCGCATTAGGTTTTTCGTCAACGGAACTATTCTTAAGCAGCATCTTACAGAAAAACCGGAGCGAGTCTGGACATTTATTAGTGGAGGCGTAACTTAGTCAACAAACAAACCCATCAGCCCTACAACTTAGAATTTACTATTATTATTCATTCAACAACTTCTTCTCTCTCCTCAATGTAATAATCCAGGCAGCAACTTGTGATATACAAGCCATTGCAATATGAGCAAAAAACATACTGCTTGTTAAAAAACATCCATTCAGTACATATAACACCAGCAGTCCAAACAACTGGGTTAAAAGTAATATGCAACTATATTTAATCCACATATTATAGGATTTATTATATATATCTTCATTGCTGAGCGAAAGGCTTGAATAATATCCTGTAATTTTCCACCCTCTTCGTTTCAACTGTGTTATTTCTTTATGCGATGGTCTAAAAAAATACCTAATAATGTATATGCCTAAAAATACTAACGAAACGCTTATAGCCATAAAAATTGAATTTTCATTATATTTAAGTGTTTCAAGTATATATTTATCAAATACTTTCAAACCCACAAACACTATGATTAAAAAAACAGCATCAGCAACTCTGTAATTGATTTTCATCATATTTCAAGTATAACACCCCCTAAGATTTACAAAATTTTAAAAAATGAGAGGTCTGCTGACCTCCCATCACATATTATTCAATATGTTCACTCTTAGCTCTCTTCCTTTACAGGAAATTCTGTCCAGTTACCACTTTCATATTCTGTTACAATTGACTTCTGCAATCTCTCTCTAGTCTCCGAATTAATAGGGTGAGCAATATCATGGTATTCTCCATCATTGGTCTTTCTGCTAGGCATAGCTATGAACAGACCTTTGTCGCCGTCAATAATCTTAATGTCATGAACCACAAACTCACCGTCAATTGTTATGGAAGCTACTGCTTTTAATTTGCCTTCCTTAGCAACCTTTCTAATCCTGATGTCTGTAATATTCATATGACCCCCTATCTCTCCCGGGCAGTGTAGTCTAACCGCCACTGATGATTAAGTTGTAAATCAGAGTCCGACCGAAAAACAATATTTAATTTTATAAGCCCCTCTAATTTTAAATATAATTATAACAGATTTTTAGTAAAATTTCTATTAGCGTTTCTATGCATTAATTGTAAATATTAATGTCGTTTTTTAGTTATTTTTTTCATTTTTCGCCTATTTCTTGTTATTTTAATGACTATATGGTCATTTAAAAGCTATCTTTCAGCCTTTTATATTTCTTTGCCAACCAAATTCATTTATGCTATACTATGACAAAAATATCGGATATAATAAAGTCATGAATTAAAGGTTAGGATAAAAGGCCAAATACAGATAAAAGAGGTAGAACCATGTATAAATTAGACTTACAAAACAACTCTATAGCGGTCCATTTCATAGGCATCGGCGGTATAAGCATGAGCGGTATAGCCGAGCTTTTTCTTGACAAAGGCTTTAGGGTATCGGGCTCAGACTTACACGAATCAGCTGTTACAAAGAGGCTTGAAAGCCTTGGGATAAAGGTATATTACTCTCAGGTCTCAGAAAATATCACCCCTGACATTGGACTTGTTGTCTATACTGCTGCCATCCACGAAGACAACCCTGAGTTTATGAGGGTTAAGGAGCTTGGCATCCCTATGCTTGACAGGGCTGACTGTCTCGGACAGATTATGAGTCATTACAAGAACGCTGTGGCGGTAGCAGGTACCCACGGAAAGACCACCACCACCTCGATGCTCTCCTATGTGTATCTGGCGGCTGACCTTGACCCTACTATATCAGTAGGCGGCATATTAAGCGGTATACACGGCAATATGAGACTTGGTAAGTCTGAAAACTTCATTATGGAGGCCTGCGAGTACGCAAACAGCTTCCTTAGCTTCACTCCTACAACTGCCATAGTCCTTAATGTAGAGGCGGAGCATCTGGACTTCTTTGGCACACTTGAAAACGAGAGACTCTCCTTTAAGAAGTTCATAGACCTATTGCCTGAGAATGGGCTTTTAGTTATCAATAACGAGATAGCTGACCTTAATGCCCTCATACAAAATAAGAACATCAGAGTAGTGCAGTACGGCTTACGCTCTGTAGATGGCAAGGCTCCTGATTACACCGCAGCAAATATTACCTACAACGAGCTGGGCTATGCACACTACGAGCTAATAGTAAGAGGAGAAAACAAGGGGCTTATCGAGCTTTCGGTAACCGGTGAACACAATGTACTTAACTCACTTGCAGTTATAGCCGCATCCCTAGAGCCTTCTACAGTTTACAAAGACGGAATAGCCCTTGACAAGATTAAAGAGGGAATTAAGAACTACACAGGAACCGAGAGACGCTTCCAGTACAAGGGAGAGCGTGACGGCTACACCATAGTAGATGACTATGCCCATCATCCTACAGAGATAAGAGCTACGCTTGAGGCCGCAAAGAGAGTTAAGCATAACCGTCTCATAGTTGCCTTCCAGCCTCATCTATACTCCAGAACCAAGACCTTCCTCCACGAGTTTGCAGATGTACTCTCTATGGCGGACATAGTGGTATTTGCTGAGATTTATGCTGCCAGAGAGGAGAATCCCGGAGATATTTCCTCTGACAACATAAGGGAGATAATGTCTGAGAACGGACACGAGGCTTATTTTTTCAAAACTTTTGACGAAGTTGAAAATTTTCTTATCCACACCTGTAAGCCCGGTGATTTGTTGATAACCATGGGTGCCGGAGATATAGTAAAAGTCGGGGAAAATATGCTTAGCTAAGTTTTTATCCACATTATCCACAACAAAAAATTCGTTAAAAATTTTTTTGCTGTGGATTTTTCTTGTTCTTTTACACATACTTATCCACATCCATTTTGTCTAAAAACATCTTTTTAACAAGCAATCCACAAAAGCATCCACATTATCCACATTTTTTGCCTATATCCCCCTGATTTTCCCATCTATTTTATTTTAAATAATCTTGTGATATACTCCTTATACAGTAGCAAATGAGGGAGAAAAATCATGTCGGAAATCAATCTAAATGTAACGGTAAATACGAATGCAACCATTATTTCAAACGCTTTTATAGAGCGTTTTATTAATGATGCCAATGCTTCACATATAAGGTTTTATCTTTATCTTATGTATTACTCCAAGAATCACAGGAGCTTTTCCATAAGTAATGCCTGTGACTTCCTTGACGACAGCGAAAGAGATGTAATCCGCTCCATCAATTATTGGGAGAAGCAGGGGGTATTTAAGGTTACAAGAACGGATAAAAACACCATTACTTCAATAAGCATATCCGATCCGTCTATTTCCGACTATGAGGCTGAAACCACGCCTGCCGCAGGAGAGGCAAAGGCAGAAGAAATAAAGGCTAAGGAAATAAATCCGGAAGAAGGAAGTGCTAATGAACCTCTCTCTTTATTCACATACGAAGAAGAGGAAGAGACAGGCTGTGACTTTGACCTAAAGCAGGTTATAGCGGCCGCCGGAAAGTATGCAGGCAGGACACTTTCAGGCTCAGAGATAGACTTTATCTGCGATCTTAATGAAAAGCTTGGTTTTAGTGCAGAGCTTATAAGCTATCTCTACGAATACTGCTGCCTTACCCGGGAAAAAAGCAGATTCAGCTATATCCAAAAGGTTGCCCTCGCTTGGGCTGAGAAGAATATAAGAACCGTAGAAGCTGCACAGATAGAGGCAAAGACCTTCAATAAGGAGAACTCACTTGTGATGAAGTCCTTTGGCCTTACAAGGCTTCCTGGCACCTCCGAGCAGCAGTACATAGACAGATGGTTCCACGAGTACAAGATGTCAGAAGAAATGGTTGCCGAGGCTTGTAACCGTGCCATTTTAACCCTTAACAAGCCAAGCTTTAGCTATGCAGAAAGTGTACTTAAGAAATGGTTTGCAAAGGGAATAAAAGACCTTGACGGCGTCGCAGAGGATGACAAGCTTTACTATATGACTAAGCAGAATCTGCACGTGGTCATGGATAACTCGCCAAAGCCTCTTAACAACCGCTTCAACAACTTCGAGCAGAGAAGCTACAGCGGGGAAGAGATGGCAGACATAACCAAAAAGCTCTTAAAAAAGGCGTAGCCGCAATCTATACACTGTCTATCCGGTGGATAAGCCTCAATAATTGCATAAATTTAATATAAATATCCCCAATAATTGTAGGGATTTTTACTTGAATAATTGGCAAATTTTTTATAATATTAAGGTGGTTTTATGGGACTTACTAACTCAGATTATGAAGCAGTTATGCGTGAGTACGACAGCATACGCTATGAAAATGCCGAACTTCTTCATAACCGCACAAAAGAGGTATATGATAAGATACCCGAGATTAAAGAGCTTGAGGATGAAGTTATAACCGACTTCTCTAACCTTGCCAAGGAAGCTCTCTTTCTTTCAAATGAAAGCTATGCCTCCTCTAAAGAAGAGCTTGATAAAAAGGTGGCAAGGCTTGCCAAGAAAAAAGAGGAACTGCTTATAGCGGGAGGCTTTGATAAGACATATCTGAATCAGATATATACCTGCCCTCTCTGTAAGGATACAGGCTTTGTTGACGGAGTAAAATGTGACTGCTTTAAGGCTATATCGGCAAGGCTTGCACATACCAGACAAAGTATATACCTAATGGCCGATGAGAGTGCAGACTTCAAGAACTTTAGGGCGGACTACTACTCCCCCGATGATTATGACTCTGATACCGAGGCTTCATCCAGGGAAAATGCCCTCACGGCCTATGCTTTACTTAAGGCTATGGCAGACGACTATGACAGCTGTTCACGAAACTTTGTTATCTACGGAGGTGTTGGCGTGGGAAAGACCTTCCTTACCTCTGCACTCGCCAATTCACTTATACAGAGCGGACACTCTGTAGTGTTTTTGACTGCGTATAGGTTTTTTAATATATTTGAGAAGAATACCTTTAGAAGAGGCGATGCCGATGACGTTGAGAAAATACCTGAGGTAGAGCCTATATTTGACTGTGATTTACTTGTACTTGATGATATGGGGACTGAGCTTGCAAACACCTTTACCAATTCAAAGCTGTTTGACTGCTTAAATGAGCGGATTCTAAGCAATAAGCCAACCATCATATCTTCAAACCTTAGTCCTGCCCATATAAAGGCAAATTACAGTGACAGAGTATTCTCAAGGCTTATCAAGCATTACAAATTTCTAAAACTGACCGGAGCCGATATCCGTATGGCTTTATAAGGATTAACCACCTGATGGTGATAATCATACACCCTATATTTTATCTTTTAGATAAGGAGAAGAACAATGCCAAAAGAAGATTATATCGAGACTATCCCCGTGGGCCCTCTTGGTATCGTTTCACTGAAAGGCTGCGCAAAGCTTGGCAGCGCCGTTGAGGACTATATCGTAGACTGGAGAAACGGAAGAGACAACGAACATACTTCCTCCCTTGCCTTTTCAGGCTATAGGAGAGAATCTTACCACGTTGATGCTGTTTGCCCCCGTTTTGGAAGCGGAGAGGCAAAATGTGCAATATCCAACACTGTAAGAGGACTGGATATTTATATCCTTGTTGATGTATGTAACTACAGTATTACCTACAATATGTTTGGTTACGAGAACCATATGTCTCCTGACGACCATTATCAGGACCTTAAGCGCGTGATACAGGCCTGTGCAGGCAAGGCACACAGAATAACAGTAATCATGCCTTTCCTCTATGAAGGCCGCCAGCATAAGCGTTCCAGCAGAGAATCTCTTGACTGTGCAGTAGCACTGCAAGAGCTTGTACACATGGGCGTTGACAGTATAATCACTTTTGATGCACACGATCCTAGGGTGCAGAATGCTATTCCTCTCAACAACTTCGATACAATCATGCCTACCTACCAGTTCATCAAGGCAATACTTAAAAACGTGCCTGACATCAAGATGAATGCAGATAACATGATGATAATAAGTCCTGACGAGGGTGCTATGAACCGTGCAGTGTACTTCGCAGGCGTTCTCGGAGTGGACGTAGGTATGTTCTATAAACGCCGTGACTATGCTACAGTAGTAAATGGCAAGAACCCTATAGTTGCTCACGAATATCTTGGAAGAAAGCTTGATGGAAAAGATGTAATCATAGTTGATGATATGATTTCTTCCGGCGAAAGTATGCTAGACGTGGCAAGTGAGCTTAAGAAAAGGAATGCAGGAAGAATCTTCGTAGCCTCTACCTTTGGCCTCTTTACTGACGGACTGGAGAAGTTTGATATGGCCTATGAAGACGGACTCATTCACAAGGTTATCACAACGAACCTTGTATACCAGACTCCTGAGCTGCTTAAGCGGCCTTACTATATAAGTGCGGATATGAGCAAGTATGTTGCCCTCATTATAGATAAGTTAAACCATGACGCTTCTATCAGCGAGCTTCTCAGTCCAACTGACAGAATCAAGCAGATACTTGAGAAATACGGCCAGATTTAGCCTTTGCTCCAATATTTCATTTTTGAAAATAATACTCATTTTCTAAATTAACTGATTTTTTATCAAATTGTTGACTTTTTTGATAAAATTTACTTGTAAAACCTTCTAAAAAAATGTATACTGTAACTGCGTATATAATTTTTAAAGGAGGTAATGTCATGGCACATGTAATTAGTGATGAATGCATCAATTGCGGAGCTTGCGCTTCAGTTTGTCCTGTTGAATGTATTTCAGAAGGTTCAGAGCATTATGAAGTAGATGCTTCTGCTTGTATAGACTGTGGTGCTTGCGAGGAAGCTTGCCCAACAGGAGCTATTACTCAGGAATAAATTTTAATTACCATAAAAGGCACTAAGTCGATTTGACTTGGTGCTTTTTTATTCTTATCTAATTACATATTTTCTCCGATATACATGATACAGGAGCTTGTGCTGCGAGGCTATAACAATCCTGTATAATATGACATCAAATACTTTTATGTTTACTTTCCCTCTAAAATATGGCAAAATAGAGGGTGTATTGGTGTGCCCTGCAGAGTTTTCTGACGGCATGCGTAAAGAGGAGAATATATGAATAATAAATTGAACTCTTCCAGACAGATTATACTTATCTGTGTTGTTATCGTTGTAGCATTTGCGGCAAGCGCCATTATGTTTACAGTGTCAGGCTTTAAGAATACCAGGGCTTTTGTAGAGCAGATAACTGATATGTCAGCCATGAACCTTATAAGCAACATAGATGAAAGCATGATGAGCTCCGTATCAGCGGCAAAGATAATGGCGGGAAACTCCTTTGTCATTGACTGGGCTGAAAAGGAGACAAACCACGCCAACGACTCAGATTATATAAACAAGCTCTACAACTACTTAAAGACATATCAGGAAGGAAATAACTATAACTTTCTTTTTTATGCCTCAAAAAACACTGAAAAGATATATTATCAAGACAGCGTGAACCTTAAGATGTCCTCTCAAAATGCTGAGGATAGGTGGATATTTGACTTTTTAGACTCTAACCTCCAGTACAAGTTCAGCCTCAATCCTTTTAAGCCAAGTGCTGACTCTGATAATGTATCCCTGCTCATTATGTACAAGCTCATAGGTGAGAATGGTAAGACTCTGGGTGCTATAGGCATGAATATCAATCTTGGAGTGGTTGAGAGAAGCATAGTAGAAATTGGCAACGAGTACAATGTTGGAGTTGCCTTTTCAGACCTTGAAGGTAACATAATGATATCCAAAGACTCTGCACTTCCTAAGGGTACAAACATATTTAATGAGGGCGGTATATTCCAAAATATTGAAACCAAGCCTCTCCCTTTAGAAGGAGCCGTCACCAGAAAATGGATAAGCGACGGGGGCTTAGTAACAAGTAAGCATTTCTGTGAAATCAGATATCTTGGGGCTTTTAACTGGTATCTGATAATATACGGAAGCGGGGATTCGATAATAAGGGCAACCATCACCCAGCTCGCACTACAGCTTGCCATGTTAGCAGTTTTGCTTTTACTGATGATTGCTGTTATAATAAATACTATATCGCAATACCGCAACCAGATTATCTCACTTGCCACCCTTGACGAGCTAACCAAGATTATGAACCGCAAGTCCTTTATGGCGAGATTTGAGTACTTTTCAAAGCAGAGCCTGCTTGAGGGCGGTCATCTCTTCCTGATAGATATAGACTTTTTTAAGACTATCAACGACACCTTAGGGCACGCTGCCGGGGACGAGGCTCTCTCCTTCCTCTCCGACAAGCTGGGGGACTGTGTCGACCACGAGGGCTTCATAGGAAGATGGGGCGGAGACGAGTTCATAGGCGTGTTCTTCTCCACTGTAGCTGACCCTCTTGAGAAAATAAAAGTTCTCTCCTTAGAGTTAGCCGAGACTGAGACAGGTAAGAGGATGCATATCACCCTTAGTGCCGGCATAGCCGCCATAGAAGCAGGGCTTCCGCTTAATAAGGTAGTTGAAAAGGCTGATATTGCGCTATATACCTCAAAGAAAAAGGGACGTAATCAGGCAACCCTTTATCATGAGAGCCAGACCGGAGCTGAACCGGAATATAGTAAGGAGCTTATTGAGAATTCTAAAAAGAGCGTATGAAAAAGAAAATAAAAGTAATACTAATTGCACTTTTGATAACCGTTCTGTTAGAGCTTATTGCCCTGGTAGGATTTAAGGCTTATCAGATAATCAATGCATCACTTAATCAGGATGTGTCCGAAGACACAAAGGATGAGACGAAAGATAAAAAAGAGGATGGTAAAAATGATAAGTCATCCGCTTTAATCTCGTCCACTCCAGCTACTTCCTCCTCGGTAACAGGAGAGCCTGAGCTTGGTCCTGTGGACATCTCCTACTTTGATGATGCCCTCTTCCTCGGAGACAGCCGTACAGTAGGCCTTAGAGCCTTTGGAAGCTTCACTAACTCTTCCTACTTTGCAAAGACAGGCATAAGTGTCAATTCATTTTTCATTTATCCTGCTCTTGATGAAGAGACCGGACTTACACTTACTCAGACACTGCTTCAGAGACAGTACAAAAAGATTTATATAATGATAGGTGTAAATGATGCGGCTATAGTCCCTATCGAAGACTTTGAGGCGCAGTTCTTTGATGCAATCAGGCAGATACAGGAATTACAGCCTAATGCAGTCATCTATATTCAGTCTATACTTGGAGTTACAAAGAATAAGGAACTGGGTGACCCGTACCACTACAACAATGCAAGTGTACTGGCTAGAAACGAGCTCTTAAAGTCGAGATGTGACGGTAAGAGCCTTATATACCTCGATGTGTTCTCCGTATTTTCAGACTATGAAGGCTATCTTGACAGCCTCTATTCCAATGACGGACTTCACTTAAACAGCAGTGACTATGCGGCGTGGTGTGATTACCTGCTTGCACATGGGCTGCCTGTAGAATGATATATTTTAGGGATTTGCTTTTGCAAATCCCTATTTTCATTGTGATATACAAAGAAAGATGAGCCCTCAACTACAGAGAGCCCATCTCATAGATTTTATTAATCATCCGGTAATCCGCATGTTGCCGTCATTTATGTTGCTGGTGGACTGTACCTCACTTTCGCATATTTCAATAGTTACGATTATGTTATTAAGCAAATGGTTTCTGTTCAATCTATGTTTAACTAACTTAAACTAAACTCACTTCATTATCCATTTCCTTTATACTTCTGCTTAAACTGTGCATTGGAAACACCACCCATCTTTTTAATATTTTATACTTGCTGACCTTTTCTTATCAGCTGTTATGTTTGCTTCTTTCTTTGTTGTCTCCACTATATCACATTAGTTTTTATTTGTCAACACTATTTTAAAATATTTTTTAATTAATTAGAAACTAATTGTTTATAATGTATATTATTGCGTATATTATTTGATTATTATATATAATATCAGAATATATATCTATCAACTTAGTAAAATCCCCTGCGGGTACAGATATCTAAGCCTGTATCCTGCAGGGGATTATGTACGTTATTGTTCTTTAGCCTTTAAGAGATGCGTGTAATAAAAATATCTGGTTACAGCATAGTCCTTCTTAACTCTTCGCCACTAAGAGGGCTGAGGTATGCAGGTGCAATGTCAAATACACTCTTGCAGCCGCTTACTCCCTCTTTGCTTAGCTTATATGCAGCCCTGGCATAAGCCGCTATAACTGAGCCGGTAAACTCAGGATTGGAATCAAGCTTAAGGCTGTACTCAATGATGTGCTTATTCTCTTTATCAAAGCCTGTTACACCGCTTCTAAGTACGAAGCCGCCATGAGGCAGTCCCTTGTGGTCTCTTTCCATCTCCTCAGCAGATATGAAATGAACTGTAGTATCGTAGTCACTAAAATAATTTGGCATATTTACTATTTCACTCTCAATAGCCGCCTTATCTGCACCTTCCTCCACTACTACAAAGCATTCTCTTGTATGCTTCTCTCTGGTAGTAAGAGTAGGATTCTCGCCCTTTCTTACCCTGTTTACAGCCTCTTCTACAGGTATGGTGTACTGCCTTGCATCCTTTACTCCCTTTATCCTTCTTATGGCATCAGAATGTCCCTGGCTCACTCCCTTCCCCCAGAAGGTGTAGTTCTCACCCTCAGGAAGTACGGAGGTAGATATCATTCTAAGTAAGGAGAACATACCCGGATCCCAGCCCACTGAGATGATTCCTACCTTACCTGCTGCCTTTGCGGCCTTATCAACATTTTCAAAATGCTCAGGTATCCTGGCGTGGGTATCAAAGCTGTCCACCACATTGAAGTGCTTCACATACTCAGGTGTCTGGGCAGGAAGGTCAGTAGCACTTCCTCCTCCAAGCACAAGCACATCTATCTTATCCTTATACTTTTCAAGCTCAGATACATTAAGAGCAGGTACACCGCTCTTTACTTTAAGGCTCTCAGGATTTCTTCTTGTAAATACGGCAACAAGCTCCATATCAGGGTTCTGCGCTATAGCACTTTCTACACCTCTTGATAGATTACCATAACCTAGTATTCCTATTCTTATACTCATGACTGCCTCCTTATATAGTATATAAATATTAATTTTTGATAGAGGGGATTGTAGCACAACGAGTATTAAAGTGCAAGAATTTTTTATCTTTTGACACCCACATCATTCAAGTAAAAAAGTATGTGCTCGCACACACTTCGTGAGCGAGCGGTGCCGTAAGGCAAATTTCTCTGCCGAAAGGTGTGCATCCCTAGGAGAGATTATTATGCGGCAGGTAATTTCGGAGAAATTTCCTGTCAAATAATAAAGCTGCCACACCGGGAAATATACGATGATTCCCGACCATGTGGCAGCCTTTTATAATTATTTTAGATTACAGCATGAACTTTGATACCTCAGACTGTAACTGTGTTGCTATATCAGCAAGGTTCTCAGAAGCCTGTGATATATCATTGATTGCCTGAACCTGTGTATCCACGGAGGCGGCTGCTTCTTCAGTTGTAGCAGCATTCTCCTCAGCTATTGCAGAAAGATTCTCAACTACTCTGATTACATTGCTGTTCTCATTCTGAATCTTAACAGAGGATTCATTGATATTCTCAACAATTCTCTTGCTCTCTTCAAGCTCTTTTGATATCTCTACGAACTTCTCGCCTGTTTCCTTTACCTTATCACTCTGCTTGTCTATCATGTCATTAGACATCTTAATCATATCAACAGCTTCTTTTGACTTCTTCTTAAGCTCATCGATGATTGCTCTGATTTCTCCTGTAAACTTAGCAGACTCCTCAGCAAGTGACCTTACCTCATCAGCTACTACTGCAAAGCCCTTACCCATCTCACCTGCTCTTGCAGCCTCAATAGCGGCATTAAGAGAAAGAAGGTTGGTCTGGTCTGAGATAGACTGTATCATCTCACTTGCCTTTGCGATTGTCTCGGTAGCACTGTTGGTCTCAACAATAACTCCCTCAACCTTTTCAGATATCTCTTTATTCTCGTTAGTTATCTTGACAAGCTCATCCATGATACGGTTACTGTCATTCTTAAGGCTGTCAATGCTCTCCATAGACTTTGAAAGCTCTCCAACCTCAGTAATCATGCCGTTTAATACATTGCCTGATTCCTCTACGGACATAGCCGCGCTCTGGGTATCACTAGCCTGGCTTGTAGCACCTTCTGCGATGTTGTTAACCGCCTGTGAAACCTCTCCTGAGGACTCAGCAGCTGACTGGGAAGTAGCTGTAAGCTCCTCTGCCATAGCCGCGGTATTCTGAGCATGTGCGGATATCTCTCCAACAATGCCTACAAGGTTCTTAACCATTGTGTCTATAGAGCGTACGAGGTTTCCAACTTCATCCTTGTTATTTCTATACTTTGCAACCTTTGCAGCTTCTTCAGCTACATCAAGGTTGTAACCTGATATCTTTTCCATCGCCTTATCAATGGCTGAAAGAGGCTTAACAACCTTATTGATCAGGAGAAGGATGATGAATATACCCATGCCAAGGATAACAAGAACACTGAATATGATGTTGATAGCCATTGATGTTCTTACATCCTTCATGAGATAATCAATAGATGTAACAGCCTCAAACACCCACTTGGTATCCACACCTTTGAGGTTAACAGGAACATGGATGAACTCACCTGGCTCACCTGTACCTGCTATGGTACCCTGTGATATATCGTAGCCATTCTGTATTGCCTTATCTATGCCTTCTTTTGCCGCAGGAACTGCTTCAAAGAGGTTGAATAACAACATCTTGTCATCAAGCGCATTACCTACATATATACCCTTGTCTGTAAGAAGACACTTGTAATCGTCAGGACCTATTGACTCCTTCTTCAGCTCATCCTGTATATCGTTAACTGACATATCTACAACGAGTACACCTATTGCTTCATCTCCTGAAAGTATAGGGAAGCAGTATGAAGTCTTAAGCTTTCCATCCCCATCCTTAAATGGATTAAGTACTATTACCTTCTTTTCCTTTAAGGTATTAGCATACCATGGACCGTCTGTATCCTCTTCGTATACCTCTGTCTTATCGCCTTCTTTTAGGATATAATGGGAAAATCTTCCCTTTTCAGCATCCTTGTTATCAAACTTATTTGGCTCAAAGTACACACCTACACCTGTTATATCTTCATTATTCTTAAGTATAACCTGGGCGTTGCTGATAATAAGATCTCTGCTTCTTCTCTCTTTTGGGATGTTGGCTACAGTGTTACCTATGATAGCCTGTAAGTCATATCCCACCTGGTAGGTACTTGCAAATTTGGTTTCAAGCTTATGTGCAAGGCTCTTAGCCTCCTCAAGCTGGACATTGCGTGTCATCGCAGTTGTACTTTCATACTGCGTGAAAATATCAAATGCCGACTTTCCTCCTAATACTACCAAGAGTATGAGGGAAATAAGTAGTCCGACTTTAGCGCCAAGACTGTTTAGTTTATTGCTCTTATTCTTTTTTAAGCGCATATATGCACTCCTCCTTTTATAAATTGATATATATAGGTGTCAAAAGTCTCCGACACCATATAATTAGGATTGCTAAGCCTAATTTGTAGCAATCCTAATAAGTATGTCCGTAATTAGATGATGAACTTAGATACTTCACTCTGTAATTCAGTTGCAATCTCAGCAAGGTTCTCACTTGCATCAGATATATCCTGTATGGACTGAACCTGTGTATCTACAGAAGCCGATACCTCCTCTGTCGTTGCAGCATTCTCCTCGGCTATAGCTGATAGGTTCTCCACAACCTGAGTGATGGTCTCATTGTCCTTAAATATGTTCTTAGCTTCATCAGAGATTTCTCCAACTATACCCTTGCTCTTTTCTACAGCCTCAGATATCTCGCCGAACTTATCGCCGGTCTCCTTTAGCTTCTTCTCCTGCTCAGAAACGGCTTCTCTAGTGAAGTCCATAGTCTCAACAGCCTTCTTGGTCTGCTCCTGAAGTCCATTGATTGTCTCTTTGATCTCGCCTGTAAATCCTGCCGACTGCTCTGCAAGCTTTCTGATTTCCTCAGCAACTACCGCAAAGCCCTTTCCTGCCTCACCTGCCCTTGCTGCCTCTATGGCTGCATTTAATGCAAGTAAGTTAGTCTGGTCAGAGATAGACTGAATCATATCGCTTGCGCTTGATATCTTGTCTGCACTTTCATCTGTCTGAGCTATGATTGCTGCAATTTCCTCTGAAGAAGTTGTGACCTTAGTGGTTGCAGCCGACAATTCCTTAAGGCTCTTACTTCCCTCTTCCTTCTTGTCATTGATGAGCTCTGTGGATTCATTTAACTCATCAAGCACTGTCATCATATGGCTAAGAAGCTCATTTGAGTGCTCTACATTCTTTGTTGCATTCTGGGTATCCTCAGCCTGGCTGGCAGCACCGCTTGCAATGTTGTTTACTGCATTTGCAACCTCATCTGCTGTAGCAGATGTAGACTGGGCTGTAGCTGAGAGCTCCTCAGCAGTAGCCGCAGTATTTTGTGCGTGAGCAGAAATGCCCGTAATTATCTGAACTATATTCTCCTTCAGAGTCATCTCAGCTCTGTAGATGTCACCCACTTCATCACGTCTTCCTGAGTAGTCCTTTGTAGGTTCTTTGGTTAAGTCATAGTTTGATATATGTAAAAGGTCTGTCTTAAAGCTGTTAAATGCCCTTGCAATCGGAATAGCGAAAGCAAAGTACATAATAATCATACCAAATACAACAAGTAAGGCTATTACAAATATAAGCTTAACCTGTAGGTTGTTCATATTGGTAAATACTTCATCCTCATTTACGGCAACAAGTGTAACAAAGTCTCTGCCCTCAATTATGTTAATGGCACCGATTCTGTTCTTACCAAACCACTTATAGGTACCTATACCGTTTGTATTGCTGTCTACCTGACCCTTGAAGAACTCAGCTACAGATACATAGTCAGGATCTGTCTTAGCTTTCTCTACAAGGTTTAATCTGCTCTCTACTATCTCAGGCTTTGTGTGGCCTACTATGTTGGCATTTCTGTCATACACTGCTATATTACCTGATTCGCCCCACTTAAAGTCAGAGCAAAGCTTGGATATAAAGTCTGTACTCATAATACCTGCAAATACGCCTAAGAGCTTATTGGTCTTTAAGTCATAGTAAGGAGTTGATACAACTATAATCTTACCGCCTGTAACAACGTCATCGATAATGGAGCTTGTATATGTCTTTTCCTTGATTGACTGCTTAAAATACTCTGTATCAGCTACGTCAAATTTTTCTGCACCCTGTGTAAGGTTGATACCCTTACCATTAGGCTTAACTGTGAAAAAGAGGTTAAATCCTGTCTCTTTTGCCCTCTTCTCGTAGAAGGCTGCAATCTCTTTCCAGGAATACTCTTTACTTGTAAGCATAGGATTGGCTGCTAACTCTTTTACGATTGCTTCCGTGTGCTCAATATCCTTAACAAGCTTTTCAGAAGTCTCCTGCGCCAGTGTCTGCATGTCAGACTCTACCTGTACTCTAAATGCATCTCTTGAGAGTATCGAGCTTACAATTAGCATGATAGCGCAAATAATAGTTACAATGACGAAGCTGCCTAATACAATAAGGCTTTTTATGCTTCTAAATCCCTTCTTCTTTTTCATTCTTTTTAACATCCTCCTTGAGTTAAATTTGATTAGTTCAAATAAAAAGATTGATAGAAGTAGATTTAATCATTCCAAATCTCTGGTTATGTTCTTCAGCCATTTTAAGCTCTTGTAGTGTTTGTAAACCACAGGAATCTTCCAAAATTCATCGAGGCAAAGGATGAAGTAAACCACCATTGGCGGTAATTTTAGTACAAACGCACTAAAAAAGCCGAGCGGAACCGATACTGCCCACATAGTTATAGTGTCGCAGATAAGTCCAAAGCGCGAATCTCCGCCTGCCCTGAATATTCCGGCTATAAGGAGAGTATTCATCGCCTGACCAAGCACATAGTACGAGCTTATGAAAAGCATGATGCTAAGATAATCGTGTGCCTGTTCACTCAGATTAAATCCCATGAATACTATCGGACGAATTGCCAAAATAATTAACCCCGTAATTATACCAATTATAAAAGTTGTTTTACATGAGTAGGTGGCATATTTTTTCGCCTCTTCCATCCTGCCTTCACCGATTTTGATTCCCAGCAGGACTGAGGCACCTCCTGCAATTGCAAAACATACTATGGCACAGAGTTCACGCACTGTGCTTGCGACCGCATTGGCGGCAACCATATCAGCATTCATGTGTCCCATAATGATTGCATAGGTAGAAAAGGCAACTGTCCAAAGGAGGTCATTACAAAGGGCAGGTGTGGCATATTTTACAAAGTCCTTAAATAGCAGTGCGTGATGCCCAAACATCAGCCTCAGGTTTATCTTAAACACCCTCGCCTTCCCTGCATCTATCACACAGAGCGCAGTCTCAACCACTCTGGAGATAAGGGTAGCAAGGGAGACTCCTACCACTCCAAGTCTTGGAAGTCCAAGGAAGCCAAATATAAATACCGCATTGAGGGTCACATTTAATATAAGTGCTGTGGAGCTTATAATGGTACTTATCTTTACCCTTTCCATACTCCTAACTGTAGACATATAGACCTGTGAGAAGCTCATAAGAACATATGATATGCCTACTATACTAAGATAAGATGCACCTATTTCTATAAGCTTTTCATCATTGGTATATATCCTCATCAGCTCTCTCGGCAAAACCACTGCACCAAAGGAAAGAATGAGAGTAATAACTATAGATATCTTAATGGCGATTCCCATAACCGCCTGTATCGAATCCGTATCCTTCTTTCCCCAGTACTGGCTTCCAAGCATGGTTACTCCTGAGTTTATGCCAAAAAAGAAGCCCCAGAGCAGAAACTGGAACTGATTGGCTAGGGAGACGGCTGCAAGCTCCTCCTGACCTACATAGCCAAGCATGAATACGTCAGCAGAGTTTACTGCATTGGAAATGAAATTCTGAATAGTAATAGGGATAACCAAAGCAAAAAGCGCCCTATAAAACTTCTTTTGATCCTTTGACATCTTTAATCCTATGCTCATAACACCTCTTATATAATCTATTATCTTTTACACCCACAACACATTATTCAAAGGCTTCTCACAAAGCTTCGTTACTTACTTATATTTTTACAAGTCAAGAGTATATGAACTCTTTTGTACCAAGCCTTACTCTGTATTGTTCACCCTTACACATATCTTATATAAGTCCCTTTTCTTTAAGATAGTAGTAGATACCATCCTCATCTACGCTGCCGCACACTTCATCCGCCACTGCCTTTACGCTGTCAGAGGCATTGCCCATAGCCACTCCAATACCTGCAGCCTGCAACATATCCGCATCATTGCCGCCATCTCCAAAGGCAATAGTCTCATCAAGAGAAAAGCCAAAATACTCAACCACCTTTTTTATCGCATTTCCTTTGCCGCTTCCGTCAGGTATGATATCCACAGCGCAGTCCCACCAGGCTGCTATCTTGGCTTTGCTTGTACCCTCAAGCACCTCATCCCACTCACTTCTCTTACAGCCCATCATCATCTGATAGACTTCTTCTTTTACTGCATCATCAAACTCAGGAGAAGGGGTTGCCTTAAGGTTTGCCACCTCAAAGTACTCCCTAAGGGCCTCGTCAGCACCGTTTGTGACTATCCTGTTCTTGGTAGCAACAGCAACTGCCCTGCCCATCCTTGTGGCATTATTTATGATAGTCATTACCTCCTCATATGGGATTACAAGATTGGTGATGACCTTGTCCTCCGCCATACATACGGAGCCGTTAAAGGCTATGGTCAGGTCAAAGTTTACCCCCTCGAACTTTGGAATAGCAACAAGCGGCCTTCCGGTTGCAAGGCAGATAAGTACCCCGTTTTTTTGAAGCATATTGAGCGCTTCCTTTACCTTCTCTGTCATATCAGGCTTACCAAACCTAAGAATCGTACCGTCAATGTCAAAAAATGCTATCTTAATCTTCTTCATTTTCCCTTCCTTCTTTACCAAACGTATATCCACATACTTACCCTCCATTAGTACTACATTCATCGGAGAAACTTTATATTAGGTTTAGGTTCCCAAAAGATAATAAATTCTCCCTCAAGCAAGCTCCAATCGAATTTTATACTTTTGACACCTGTATCCTTTAAAAATAAATAGACTGTACTCATTCTATATGATAAAAGAATAAAAGTACAGTCTTAGTTATTAATATTATGTTGTGGATGTTAAAGGCAATTGACACCCTTTAATGTGGTATTGATGAAGACTTACTCCTCCTATGACCTCTGCGCCAAAAGGGGACGGTATTTTAGCTTAATAGCCTCATCAAACTCATCTTTGTTTAGCACCATGTAGTGCTCCTTTTTGGTTTCTCCAAGAGCCTCTACCACTACATTTTCAGCAAAATGGCTATAGGTAAAGCCAAGCTTTTCAGCTACCCTTTTTGACTTGTGGTTGCCATCAAAGTAGGCTATCCATATCCTGTTTAGTCCCAGTTCCAGGAAGCCAAAATCCACAAGCTCCTTTGCAGCCTCCGGTATAAGCCCTCTTCCCCAATAAGGCTTGGCTATCCAGTAGCCGATTTCTGCCTGATTCTCGTCAGAGCCAAGCCCCCTGCTTTTCTTGCTTCCGGCGTGCAGGCCTATGCTTCCTATCACCTCATTGGTTTCTTTATAGACTATGGCGTAGACACCCGGCTTCATAAAGACGTTTTCAATTACTTCCATACTCTCTTCAACGTCCTTATGAGGCTTCCAACCCGCAGACAGACCTATATCAGGGTCTTTGGCATACTTGAATAAGTCTTCTACATCTTCCATGTGCCATGGCCTAAGGATTAGCCTTTCCGTGATGAAACAGGGAACGGTATCATACACAGCCTCTATCAGCTTGCCATTTACATAGGAGAGCTTCATAGAGAAGAACTGTCTGTTTCCGTTTTTAATTATCGAAAGAAAGAGCTCATCTCCCTTCCAGTGTGGAAGGCTAAGAAGCTTATCTTTATCAATCCAGACCAGTTCTCCTTCATCGCAGTTCTTTAGCTCTCCTTCAAAGTCCTTTACATTGAAGAGGTGCATGTACTCAGTTTCATTGTTTTCAGGCTTATCAAGATCTTCTGACACAAAGGTAACTATTCCGCAATAATAATACCCCATAGGCGTGAGTCCCGTTTCCTCAAAGACCTCTCTTTCCATACAGTCCTCAGGACTTTCCCCAAATTCAAACTTACCTCCAACCCCAATCCACTTGCCCTCATTTATATCGCCAGCCTTCTTATTGCGATGAAGCATAAGATACTTACCATCTTTTTCGATATAAACAAGAGTCGAATTATATACCTTCATAATTGTATCCTTTACCCCTTTTTAGCCGCCTTTGCATACTCCTTTTCTGCATCGACAAGCACATTTTCGTGTCCTCTGTTTTTATTAAACCAGTCAATGGCATACGTGCAGGTAAGCTCAAGCTTCTTTCCCTCTTTCTCCATCTTCTTTACAAGGGCCGAAAGTAGCTTGCCGCCAATTCCCTGTCCCCTAAGTGAAGGGTCTACAACGGTGTGCATTACGTTGCCGACACCATTGATTTCAGGAAACTCCACATAGGCAGTTACCTTTCCCGACTCGTCTTCAAGCCATATTTTCTGATCGTTTTCCAAAAAATCCATACTAACCTCCTTATTTTCTTCAAAAACATGCACAATTTGCGCATTTTTCAGGATTTGCAATGGGAACGTTTGAAGCTCCCTTCATTCCACACATCTTTGAATAATTATTGTTGATATATTCCTACAAAGTAATTGTACATCATTTTTCGGAAATAGTCTACAAAAATCTGTAATTTTTCTAATAATCTCAGGATGTTGTTTGTGAATAAGTACAATTTTAAATTCAGTTCTAACAATTATCTCGATTACCGCCCTATGTTCAGGCTGATTTTAACCTTATATTAACAAATTTTTATCCAATATTTATCATTTTCTTTGTTAATTTTTGATTATTTTGACACAATGCTGAAAATCAAGTTTAGTGCTTTCTGTCCTTGTTTTTGTTAATGTGAGTATGGTATAATTATTTGGATAATGTGTACACCCACCCCATAAAATCTTAGAATGCTCTAATTTGCGGGCTTTTAGTATAGGGAAGAAATTATGGCACCGTCTAAACTCTGGCTAGTGCGGATTGTCGGGAGGTTTTATGAGATATTTTAGTATGAGTTTAAGGAAACACCAAGCTCTTATACTTTTGATAACAGCCATGGTAACGGGACTGTTATTACTGTATTTTATCTTTGGAGTCGTAGGAAAGGTCCCCCCTTCTGACTATAGGGAGCTGACGGATCTTGTAATAGACGTTGAACATAGCGATGGCACCATGGATACCTATAACAGCCACTTGTTCAGCTACTCTTCAAAAGATGATTTAATCACTATGCATATTCCGCTCGATAAGGCTTGGAAGAGCGAATACAGCTCGATTAATTTCTTATTTTACAACAGTATAATTAAAGCCTACTATAAAGATAAGCTTTTGATAACCTATGGCGAGAATATCGACAGACATATGATAGGTAAGCAAAAGGTTACCATCCCGGTTCCTGACAAGGCTTATGGCAGTGAGATTAGAGTCGTAATCAAGCCTCTTACAGGTATACTTGAGGATACTTTCAGATCACCTGTCCTTATGTCATTTAAGACAGACCAGTTCTATCCTATCATAGGGCAGGAAGCGTTTTATGCGATATTTAGCGTGATACTTGTCTTCTCCTTCATAGGAATGATAATTTTTGCCTTTCTCTACCGTACTGTGGACTTTGCAAGAGAAGGTACATGGCTTATGGGACTTATCTTCTCCATCACCCTTTGGTATGTGGGCAACTCAGGTATGCTTTACATGCTTACCTCCAGTGAGAATATAAGTGCTGTAGGCGAATATATAGGAATGTATTTGCTCTTTTCCACGGCTCCTCTTTTTTCAAGCTTTGAGACTGAGCGTCCTTTTGTTAGGAAGTACCTTAAGATATCTGGCTGGTTACTATTTGCAGTATTTTGGATCTGCCTTGCTCTTTACATCCTGCCTTCAGGGTTTAACTATGTATGGCAGCTAAGATGGATGCAGGCACTCCAGATAGTGATGGTATTTTCAGCTCTTATCAGCCTCCTCTTCCCTGGCAAGAAGCGAAAGACCGGTTCTGACCAGGTTATGGGCTTTGGCCTGATTGGAGTTGCATTCTTTGGGATATTGGAGCAGATACGTATCATCGTTGCGGCGCAGATAACTGAGAACTGGCCACCTCTTTTACAGTGGTTTGCCAAGGCTCATTTCTCCACTGTGCTCATTCTTCTCCTTGTCATTACCTTGTTTACATCTTATGTCATCAAGGTTAAGGACATCCTGCAGAAGAGCCTTAGGGAAAAGCATCTTGAGATACTGGCTTATACCGACAACCTTACAGGGCTTGGCAACAGGCAGTTCTTACAGAGAAAGCTTAATATCCTTGATTTGACAAGAGAAAAGGACTATGCGGTTATCTTCATAGATATAAACAAGCTTAAGTATGCAAACGATACCTTCGGACACGAAGCAGGAGACCAGCTCATTCAGATGGTTGCTACTGCTATCAAGGAGGCTATGGAAGGTAATTCGGATGGCTTTGCAGGAAGAAACGGTGGCGATGAGTTTATCTGTGTTGCCATACCTTCTTCGAGAGTAAGCTCCATTACCAAAAATATAAGATACAACCTAGAGAGACAGAGAAATCAACAGCGTCCACCTTTCCCTGTTGGAGTATCTATCGGTGTTGCAACCTATAGAGAATTCCTTGCGGGAACATCTGATTCAGCCCGTGGTGTAGTTTACTCAAGTCAGGTCATTAAGCTTGCCGATGAGAGGATGTACGAGGATAAGATGGCACAAAGGAAGGGTCCTGGGGATATGAGATAATTACAGTGCAGGGGAGTTTAACTTTCCTGCATTTTTACAATACTAAAGCAAAAAATCTGAAAAAATACATAGCTGCCGAACCTTTGGCAAGCTAATAGCTCTAAAAATATAACCGGCATCAATGTGGGCAGATGTCAGAAGGAGGTTCTTATGGAATACGAAGGAAGAATATGCCGTGGTCCTATGGAAGCTAAGGCATTTATGTTGCCTGTAACCGTGGGTTGTCCTTATAACAGATGCAAATTCTGTGATTTATTTACAGACCTAAGATATCGCAAAATAAGCATGGAAGACATTGAGAATGAGTTAAAAAGAGTGAGTGCACACGGCGGAAACCCAGAACTAATCTATCTGGGGGATGGAAGCGCCTTCCAGCTAAAAGCCGAGGAGCTGATTGAGATAATAAGCCTGGTTAAGCACTATTTCCTGGGGGCAACTACCTTTAACTCTGATGCGACCATAACCAGTATAAAAAGTAAGTCTGATGAAGAACTTAAGACCCTCCATAGCTTAGGCTACAACAAGCTCTATATAGGCATTGAAAATGCCCTGCCTGATGTGCTTAATTATATGGACAAGGACCACAGCGTGGACGAGGCTTATAGCGAGATAAAAAGACTTAAGGATGCAGGCTTTAGCTATGCAGCCCACTTTATGACAGGAATAGCCGGCAGTGGCAGATGGGAAGAGTCCGCTATAGCTATGGCAGAGTTTCTTACTGAAACAAAGCCTGAGAATGTGGTCAATTTTTCCATGTTCCTATCTGCAGATAAGCTCTCAGAGGAGATTAGAAACGGTAATTTTAAACCTGCCACTGAGCTTGAGAACCTAAAAGAAGAGCGTAAGCTGGTAGAGCTTTTAGATGTGGATCCTAATCACCCTATCAAGTGGGACAGCTTCCACGATTGGATTCACGTACGCACCAGAGGAAGCCTGCCAAAGGATAAGGATAAGATACTGGCGGTGCTTGATAAGGCTATAGCTAAGTTTGAGAGGCTCCCTGATTTGTATTCCAGAAAAATGGGAAAGCCTGAAAATGATGAGGGCTATGGATTTTTAGGGCAGGAGAGCCCTTCACTTAAGGACGTATATATTGCACCTGGAGCGGTATAAATAGTAAAATACCTGTCAGGGAACTTACGACCGCTGTCAGGGATTTCAATTTGGAGTCTTGAACGCTCTTCTAATGTTAATCTAGAGCAAAATTCTCATAAAAAACGGCGTAGCCACACACATATGGCTACACCGTTTTTTTAGAGAATGAACGTCCCTATATGAAACTGCCACCCTTTGGCGGCAGTTTTTTATGCTTTTAATTAAGCAAGCTTAGCCTTTGCTGCATCTGCAAGAGCTGTAAAGCCTGCTGCATCATTTACAGCGAGCTCAGCGAGCATCTTACGGTTGATGTCGATGTTAGCAAGCTTAAGACCATGCATGAACTTGCTGTATGAAAGTCCGTTAAGTCTTGCTGCTGCGTTGATTCTTACAATCCAGAGCTTTCTAAAGTCGCCCTTTCTCTTTCTTCTGCCTGCATAAGCAGATGCAAGAGCACGCATAACTGACTGCTTTGCTATTCTATACTGTTTACTTCTAGCTCCTCTATAACCCTTAGCGAGCTTTAATACTCTATTATGTCTCTTCTTGGCACCTAAGCCACCTTTAATTCTTGCCATTGTATTTCCTCCTTAACAATTTAACTTTTATTTAGCTATATGGAAGTATTCTCTTCATTGGAGCTAAATTTGACTTATCAATTTCAGTTGCTTTACGAAGATTTCTCTTTCTCTTTGTAGTCTTCTTGGTAAGGATATGGCTCTTGTAAGCTTTCATCTTCATTAACTTACCTGTTCCTGTTACCTTAAAGCGCTTCTTAGCCGCGCTCTTTGTCTTCATTTTTGGCATAATTCTTTCCTCCTATAATCTAATTATTATCCTCACTAAGTACGTGAAAATAGCATTACTTCTTGCCCGTTACAACCATGGACATGCTTCTGCCCTCAAGCTTAGCCTGTTTTTCTACTGATGCTACGTCTCCAAGCTTCTCTAGGAATACATCTAAAATCTGCTTGTTAGAAGAAATATGAGCCATTTCTCTTCCTCTGAAGCGGAGGGTTACTTTAACCTTATCTCCCTTTTCAAGGAACTTTCTAGCCTGGTTAGCCTTAGTATTAAGGTCGTTGTCATCAATATTTGGTGAAAGACGAATTTCCTTTACTTCAGTAACTTTCTGCTTTTTCTTCGCTTCTTTCTCTCTCTTCGCCTGCTCATAACGATACTTTCTGTAATCGATAATCTTACAAACCGGCGGCTTTGCAGTAGGTGCAATTTTAACTAAATCAAGCTCTGCTTCAATAGCCATTTTCATTGCATCCTTTGATGACATAATTCCTAACTGTTCACCATTTTCTCCAATCAGACGGATTTCTTTATCCCTGATCTGCTCATTGATCATTAATTCGCTAATAGAAAAACACCTCCAAACTTATAATAAAAAATAGAGTGAATACACATAAGTATCCACTCTAGACAGACAGCATATAGCTGAAATAATTCATTTCTAAAGACCACGGTGCCCTTTTGCACTTAGGTGGAAGCGGATACTTCACTTTCTTGCTGTATATACAGCTTTATTAGTTTAACATCTTTGACTGGGTATGTCAAGGATTATTTTTGGCTCATCTTATACGATGAATCTTGCAACCTCTTCCTGTAAGCTTACTGCTATCTCTGCTAAGTTTTCGCTTGCCTTAGATATATCGTCAATAGACTGAACCTGAGTAGATACAGCCGCAGAAGTCTCCTCTGTGGTTGCTGCATTTCCTTCTGCAATAGCTGAAAGGCTCTCTACAACCTTAGTCATATCCTCATTATTGATTACTATGCTCTTGGTTCCTTCTTTTATCTCTTCTACTATCTTCTTGCTGTTTTCTACTGACTCTGATATCTGTCTGAACTTCTCGCCTGTCTCATTCATCTTCTCGCCCTGTTCAGTTACCAGTGCCTTGGATACTTCTATGGTATTTACAGCCTTCTCAGTCTGATTCTTGAGACCGTTTATTGTTTCTTTGATGTCTCCTGTAAATCCTGCTGACTGCTCTGCAAGCTTTCTAATCTCCTCAGCAACTACCGCAAAGCCCTTTCCAGCTTCACCTGCTCTTGCAGCCTCAATAGCAGCATTAAGCGCAAGAAGGTTGGTCTGGTCAGAGATTGACTGTATCATATCACTGGCTGCAGATATCTGGTCTGCACTTTCATTGGTCTGTAATATAATCTCACCTATCTCATCAGATGAAGTTGTAACCTTATCTGTGGCCTCAATCAGTCCCATTAAGCTCTTGCTGCCCTCTTCCTTCTTATCATTGATATAATCAATTGAAGCCTGAAGCTCTTCAAGTACCTCTGTCATCTGTTTTACAAGTCTGTTGGACTCTTCTATGTTGTTTGCTGCATTCTGAGTATCATGTGCCTGATTTGTAGCACCGTCAGCTATGTTATGCACAGCCTGTGATACTTCATTTGCAGACTCAGCCGTAGACTGTGCAGTAGCTGTAAGCTCCTCTGCGGTTGCAGCTGTATTCTGTGCGTGTGAAGATATATTCTGAACCAGGGCTCTAATAGACTCAGCCGTTTCATGCAGCCTTCTGGCAATATCTCCGAATTCATTTTTCTGCTTAGTAAGCCTCTGCAAGCCCTCGTCATCTGCGATAGCGAGGTCAAGTCCTGCCATCTTCTGAAGTAAACCTGATATAATCCTAACAGGCTTTATTACTCTATTAGCTACAAGAAGTGCAAGTAACATAGAGAATAATGCAACTATAACAACCACAACTGCAGCTTTCTTAGCTGATTCTACATTCTCCTTCATTAAGTCGTCTTGTGCGTAATATGATATAACTCCAAGCTTAAGGCTTGTAAGTGGTGAATAAGAGATGATAGCCTTCTCTCCGTTTGTCCCAACTCCTTCTACAGAGCCTGACTCGTCATTGTTTACCTTCTTAGCGTACTCTTCCTCAGCTACTGTAACTCCGTCAGTTACTAGCTTAGTATTAGGTGAATAAAGGATTTTCATCTCAGAATCTATGATATTGATATATCCTGTTTCGCCAATCTTTACGTTTGTGGCAAAGTCTGTAAGCACGTTAAGTGCAATATCAGCTGCAAATACGCCTACAATCTTATCGTTATCATAGACAGGAGCTGATATAGTTACACAAGGATTTCCTGAAGACGCTGATACGTAAGGTGCTGATACAAAGATTTTTCCCTGTATGGCTTCCTTAAAATACTGTCTGTCAGCCCTGTTGCCTAGGGTGCCTGATGTTCTGTAGATCTGGTCACCGGCAGGATTAATCACAAATATAAGCTCAAAATCACCCATACTATCTTTTACAGATGAAATGTATTCTGCGATTTTGTCTACATTCATTGATTTCACTGTTGGGGTTGATGCCATAGTAGAAACAAGAATTTTTGAAGAATCTATAAACTTTTCAATACCGTAGGACACCTGCTTTGTCACCGTTTCATCTGATGACATGATCTTTTCTTTTGTGTTCTGGAATGTGAAAGACTCCACAAACAGGGTAGCGATTGCTGAAGACAATAATGATACTACTGTGAAGATAATAAGTAATGTCTTCCTGATAGAAACATTTTTCATTGTAGTTATTCTCCTTGATCTTATAATTATAAAGTCCTTTTTATAATCGTATACTTGGAAATAACCAAATATACTTAGCTATCGATACCTTGACCTATAGCTGTGTGGCTGATTATAGCACTTCTGCATTTAAATGGCAATCCTATAAAACAGATATATTTTATAGGTTTTAAACCGTCACTTTTGTATATTTTTACATTGTGCTCAATAGGGTTTTGCAAAATATCTATTTCCTCTCTTAGGTCATAAGACTAGTTTAGCCTATCTTTACAAAATTTCATCAGCGAAGAATATATCGACATTTATATAAGAGTTCTTTAGCCTATCCAAGAAAAAAAATTATTGTCTTCTCGTATTCTACCTGTTCTCTTTCAAGAAGTCTGCACATTCTCTCGGACACTCCTTTTTCAGCGTATTCTCTTATCCCTTCAATGTACTCCATCCTGTTTGCATCGTGTATTATAGGTGGAATTATGTCATGTTTAAGTGCTTCTCTGTATAAGATTAGTCTTCCTGTGCGTCCGTTTCCATCTTGAAAGGGATGTATCTTTTCATACCTTGTGTGTAGGAGTGCAAGAGTCGCTAGGTTCTTATCTGCATTTTTATACCAATTTAAGAGTTCTTTCATATCCCTATGTACATCTGCAGGCAAAGAAGTCTGCATAGTACCTGCGATATTCGGACGTGCCTTATATTCTCCAATATTATAGCCGTTTGCCTTATCCTCAAAGACTCCGCTTTTTAGCTCGTAATGAAATTTCTTTATGAGGTCTTCGGATAAGTCTTCGTCCAAGGTTTTAAGCATATGATTAAACATAAGGAAATGCCCATTCATCTCTTCTATGTCCTTAGCCCTGTATGCGCTATCACTCACAGGGAGCATTCCTGTGTCAAAGAGGCTTGCAGTCTGGTTCTCCGTGAGGGTACTGCCTTCAATTTTATTGGAGTTATATGCCAGTTCTCTTGATGTAACAGCATATATCCCCGAACGGTCTCTCTTACTAAACTCAATAAGAAGCCTCTCTTTTAGCTTTTTTACCAAATCAGTTTTCATTGCTTATCTCCGCTTTTTAGTTGTGATAGTCTTAGGGTTTATTATATGTTTAATCTACGCTTCAACTATCATAACTAAACATAATTTCATCTCCGAAAACTCTCCAGACTTCTGCTCGTGGTATTTTCGCTTTTATCTTATCTTTAACCAGCTTAAGAATTTTATCAATAGTATATACCCACTGATAGTCATTTATCGTTTTATACAGTGTCGAATTCACGATATCAAATGAAAAAAATAAGAGCACATCATCACAATCTTTATTCAATTCTTGTGTGTTGTGCTCAATATCACTCTTTTGTTCCGTTTCACCCTGATTCGCTATTCCCTTATATTTGGCAAGCTCTCTGTCCTTTTCTTCTACCATTGTAAATACCCCAACCACTTTCCTCTATATGAAGCAGCATCAATAGATACATTGAAATATTGAGCAACCTTAGCTATATACACAGCATTACCAACTGTGTTCTCGTCCATTACTCTTTTATATAGTTCCTTAGGCATGAGAAATGCAGCCGCAAATTCATTGGCCTGAAGTTCAAATTCTGAATTGCCACTTCTATTATACACTTTATTTTCGGGGCTTTCCCACAACTCTTTATCTATTTTATATCCCATATGTAAAAATAAATGCCCAAGTTCATGTGCTATAGTGAAATTCTTTCTTGCATTTGACTGGTTGGTTGGCACACTTATACTAAAAGAGTCACCTTGTTTTTCTATCTTACCGTCAGAAAAAACACCCAAGCTGCAATCTTCTTTAACCTCTCCCCCCAACTTTTCGACCTCTTTAGCTATATCAGTTATAGGGGGATTTATTTCATAACAACGCAAAACAGTACTTGCTAATTCATTGATTTTATCTCTCAATGTACTATCCATGCATAAACCTCCATTTCTAATATATTCTAAAATTGTTCTTATAATGCTTAAGGGCTCATATTGCTTACCACTTTTTACAATCAAACTGTTGTTCTTTTGTTTTAATAATATCATAACATCCTAGTTCTGTCAACACGGCACTTGCTTGACATTCCCAGTTTATCGCAGAAAACTTTCGAACGTTTTTTTGTAAAAATATTTCAAGTAACACTATTATTCAATATCCAACTCTATCGGTTCATCTATCTTTTCACCTACATATTTTCCGTCTTTTTTTCTTTGTTTTACGCATTCTGTAAGGAGATATTCTATCTGGCCGTTAAGCGAGCGGAAATCGTCCTCTGCCCAAGATGCCAGCGCATCATATAGTTTTTCTCCTATTCTTAAGGGTATCTGTTTCTTTGCCATGGTTCCCTCTCTTTTTACTGGGTTTATTGCTTTACACTTATAAATTCTAATTTGTCGAGTTATATGAATCAGCTAATTTGACGCAAAAACTGATAAATGTCCAGACTCGCTCCGGCATCCGCTTCGCTACGCCTAACGCGCTCGCTTAGGCATTATCAGTTTTTGCTGATACCTTAAATTTATGCAAATAACAACCCGAATACCAAATTAAAGACAGCCTCTCCCACCTGCCCCCAATGTGGCTGATGTGTTTGTTTGCAATTATTCATCAATTAAACAGCCGGAGCTGATAATGCCTAAGCGAGCGCGTTAGGTTTTTCGTAATCATGTAAAAACTTAAAAATAGCACCTTGCAGAAAAACCGGAGCGAGTCTGGACATTTATCAGCGGAGGCGTAACTTAGTCAAAAAACAAACACAACAGCCCTACAACTTAGAATTTGTATACTAGTACAGGCTACCTGAATTTACTACAGGCTGAGCTTCGTGGTTTCCACAAAGTACTACGAGGAGATTTGAAACCATTGCAGCCTTTCTCTCCTCATCAAGTTCAACTGTCCCCTTTTCTTCGAGCATTTCAAGTGCCATCTCAACCATGCCTACAGCACCCTCAACTATCACCTTTCTCGCATCAATTATTGCATTTGCCTGCTGCCTCTGAAGCATTGCAGATGCGATTTCAGGAGCATAAGCAAGATAGGTAATTCTTGCCTCTACTATTTCAAGTCCTGCTATCTCAACCTTTTCCTGAATGAGCTTTCTGATACGCTCAGCCACTACAGTTGTAGAGCCACGGAGGCTTCCATCATCTGCAATTCCATCGCCTGTGGTGTCTATGTCAGGGGCTACATCATAAGGGTAGAGCTTAACTATATCTCTCACAGAGGTGTCGCACTGAAGTGACAGGTATTCTTTGAAGTTGTCTACGTTGAACACCGCAGCCGCTGTATCCACTACTTTCCAGATGACTGCAACTCCTACTTCTACAGGATTGCCAAGTGCGTCATTTACCTTCTGCTTGGAATTGTTGAGTGTCATTGCCTTGAGGGATATTTTATTGCCCATTGCTACCTCTGCATTGACACTTGATTTCACATCGCCACTCTGTCCGAGTTTTGTCCTAGCCGCTGGATTGAATGATGTTGCAAATGGATTGATAAAGTGAAAGCCTTCGTCTTTGAGTGTGCCAATGTATTTACCAAATAGTGTATAAACTACAGCTTCCTGAGGTCTAACTACCTTCACCCCGGCTATAAGTATAAAGCCTGCTATCATAACAACAATCCCAATAGGGATGCAAAATGTCATATCATAAATGCCGCCATAGGCTATGGTGCCACAGCCTGCAAGTATGATTAACAGACTCACAAAGAGCATAGCGAAGCCCTTTCCTGTGCTTTTGAGAATTTTCTCTTCCATAGTGGTTCCTTTCCGGACTATTAGTCCACAAGAATTTATTTGATATCAAAATCATATCACTTTAATATTTATTTGTCAAATGGAAGTTTAAAAGAAAATGTCCATACCAAAAGCTGTTTTTCTCTGACATGATTTGGTATGGACAAGTTGTCTTTAATTATTTCCTTTGTAATATCCTTTTCTACTATATTCAGACCATTTCATATACATGGCTTTATAGTTATCCTTTATAAATCCCTGTATTTTAGATACTTCCCTATCTGTAAGTCTTCCTTGATTTTGTAGCACTGTGTCTCCATTATCCTTAACAAAGAACTTTGCGGAACCTGCCTCATCTGCAATTTTAATAATATCAAGCATTTTCTATCTTCACCCCCTTAATTGGTCTTAAAAACTCCTCTGGCGTAATGTACAACTTCTCCAGTATTGGAATCAGGTCAATGTATTCCTCTTCACTTTCTTTATTATGTTTATACTTAGCCATAACAACAAGATAGCCTTTATCCCATTCCTTTATCGCAGTGTATTTTTCTAACGAATACGGTGCTTTAAATCTTATTACACTATCTCCATAACGAAATATTGTAAATTCTCCCTCATTACTTAGAAGTGCATAATCGAATTGCATAGCCACCTCCCTAACAATCAAACTACTTATCGTAATTTTAACACTATATTGTTATAAAGTATATAACTAACTGCAAAAAGTAAGTAAAGTGGGAATACTTATCAAGTTAAAGGTTCTTGATATCCTCAAAGGTAGATTCCTTTGAAAAGAAAATGTCCATACCAAAAGCTGTTTTTTTCTGTCAGAATTTGGTATAGACAATGCTCCCATCACTTCTGAATTTGATTATTTGCCAAACTTCTTTTCTAATACTGCATCAGCATTATCTTCACTGTATTTAATTGGAATGACTATATTGCCTTTAAAGTCTATATATCCATACTTTTTGCCATCCTTAGATACTTTTAGCACATTGTCAAACCTACCATCATTTCTGCCAATTGATGTTCCAAAATATTGTTTTATTTCTTGATAAATAAATGGAACCACAACTTTATTCTTATTATTTATAACTCCTACCTTTGATCCGGATTTTTCTGCAATAATAGTATCTTTATTAATAAATTCGATGCTCAAGTATTTAAAAGGAGTTATTTCTTTTCCTGTTTTATCTAAAAGCCCAAAGTATCCTTTTTTCATCAACGCAAGATATTCTCCGTTATTCCATACGCTGAGTCCGTAGTATGATTCTATTTCACCCTGATACTTAACAGGCACTACCTCTTTGCCCAAATTGTTTATAGCACCTAATTTTTCTTTCTTTTCTACAATTGCAAGATTTCCATAAAAGTTTCCTGCGTTATCATATTTTACTTTTGTAATCTCCTTAAGATTTTCATTGACAAATCCTACCTTATTATTTTTCCATACTTTATAGTAAGCAAGTCCGCTCTTATCCTTACCTGCATTCTTTATCCCATTATATTTTAATGGAAGAACTACTTTTCCCTTGCTATCTAAAAGCCCATATTTATCATTTTTACACGCAATAATGTATTTCCCCTGATTATCATTATATAGCTCATTATTCAACATTTCATCATACTTGAATGGAATTACAGTTTTCCCGTTTTTATCTACAGCACCATATTTCTTACCTTTTTTAACAACAGATATTCCATTTCTAAACCATTCTGCTTCATCATATTTACAAGGAATCACCAACTTAAACTTTTCATTCAGGTATCCATATTTCCCGTTTTTAGCTACCCTCATCATGCCATCTGAGGCAGGTGTAATTTCTTCATATTCTACGGGCACCAGTTCTTCACCATCTGATGACATCAGTCCGGAAAAATATCCGCCATCTTTATCTTTATAATCCAAAATAATATTCCCATCATAATACCATAAATCTTCCGGACCTCCTCTTTCAGAAATTCTTTCAAATTGAGGCTCATAAATCACTGTCCCATCTTCTTTTGCCAGACCAAATTTATTACCCTTTTTATCACTTATTTTAAGCAGTCCATTTCCAATAGTACCTGTAAGTATATTGCCCCAATCAACCAACCATTTGTATTTTTCTTTGGTAGCCTTATCCCACTTAATGGTTGTCTCCTCAGCCTTTGCAGTATATACTACCCCCTGAATGCTTCCGATAGTCATAGCTGTCGCAAGAAGCATTGTTAGTAGTCCTTTTGATTTTTTAGATTTCATGTTTTACTCTCCTTTATATTATAATTTTTTTAACTACCAGCATCTTTATTTCCCTTTTGCTCTTCTTCTATTCCTGCACTTAGTATCGCAATGTTATTTTTCCCCATTTTAGCGAAGATTTACAAGCTTTTATTATGTCCATACCAAAAGCTGTTTTTTTCTATCATGATTTGGTATGGACAAGTTAAACTTTTACTATGTCCATACCAAAAGCTGTTTTTTTCTGTCAGGATTTGGTATGGACAAATAAGAGTAATCAAGTATTACCAAGATGGCTTTCTACTTTAACGCTTAAGGTAATTCATTTTCCAGAATCTTCTTCTCACACACCTTAAGTCCATCTCCATAGTCCTTAAAGTAGAGGAGTTTAAGTTCTATCCTGTCCTTATCTATTGCATACAGTTTGTTTACCGAGTACCTATAAAGGGCAAGCTGTCCTGTATATCTTTCCTCTAAGGTCTTTTCAAAATCTTCCTTTTCGGTTATATAGTCCGCAAGGTCAGATTTGTAATCAAAAACTATTGCTCTATCACCATATACAAAAATTAAATCTGCTGTACCATTTATCCAGGCTGCTCCATTTACTGCTGTCTCATCTTCTTTAAGTCGTATTTTCTCAATTTCTTTAAGTTCATCTGACTTATCCGCCTCATAATACGAGAAAGGAAGTTCTGTAAATATCTTTACATTCTTATCCGAAATGTCTTTACCATATTTTTCTTTGATATAGCTCTCCATAGCCCTGACAGCCTTAGGTAGAAACTCTCTGTACCTATTTAGCTCCTTTAACTTTTCTGCTTCTCCTATAATTCCCTCTGTGATATCCTTCTTAAACTCTCTTACAGCCTGTTTAGCACAGATTACAGCCAGGTTTTCATCATCAGTAGATAATCCGAGCCTTTCAATCAAAAGCTCTAAGGCCCTGTGCAGAACAGTTCCTATCACATTTCCACTAGGTCTTATCTCATCTCTGGTAAATTTTTCAATACCGGATTCCTTTGCTTTTATATATGCCTCTGCCCTTGTCTTTGAAGTATTCTCAAAACCTGAAGGATTGAACTTATGATAAGCTATACCATCCTTACCCTCTGTACTAAATACAACATTTCTTTCATATTCAGCAAACTGCTCAGCCTTTTTCTCATTTATTATCGGAATTTCCAGCCTTTCTACATCCTCTTCTGTATTTTCGTCACCAATGAAAATAAGAACTTCCTCAGCTCTTGTCTTTGCGACATAGTCAAGCCTTATTTTTTCGCTTCTATCTGCACTCTTGGCCTCTTTCTTAATTTTCTCAGGCCCCATAAAGGAACAGGTACTGCCCTTTATACCTCGCCACCCATCGTGTCCCCAGGTTATAAGAGGATAGTAGTTGTCATCTTTTCTATAATCCGTCTCATCATTTTCCTTCTTTGCTGATTTTGGTGGCAGTATCACTATCTTTCCCTGCAGTCCTTTAGCTTTATGATAATTCATCAGCCTTACCACATCAGTCCCGGTATTTTCCAAAACCAGTTCTCTATCAAGGAGATCAGAAATGTATTGTTCAGTTTTTCTTATAAAGGCAACAGTGTTGCCCTTGTCCTCTGCAAACATATTTTCAACCAGCTGCTGAAGCTTAGTCTGACTCGAGATTATATAGGTATAAGGCTGTTCTTTTCCTACAAAAAACAGATCAAACTTCTCAGCCAGGTAGGCTGCTTTTCCATAGGCAGATAGCCCTTTCACGGCCTCTACAAGCTCATCTATGATATTATTGGCTGCTGCCTCATATATATCTTCCTCAAATCCTGTAAGTTTTAATCCACTTTCGGGTGCTGCCTTACCCTCGTATAACTTAAGCTTAAGGAGTTCTACTGCACCTGTCCTGTATTCCTTATTATGGCTATGAGCTATAGCCTTATAAAGTCTAAGAAAGTGGTTTACTATCTCTACTTCCTCTAGATTTATCTCACCTAGGACCTGAGTCTTGATGCCCCTTTTTGAAAATTCTTCTACATACTTACCCATGCCCCTGTGTTTATCAAATAAAACCAAAAAGTCACTATAACAGATTTCTCTAAAGCCCTTATTTCCGTCTCTAATCTTGTATTTCCCTTCTACTAAGGTCTCTACAAGTTCAGGTATCTTATCGGCAGCTCCATCATCTTTCTCGCTGTCCTTATCAGCATTTTCATCCTCTGTATCTGCCTCTTCATTCTCTATATCAGAAATTTCACCCTCTATATCAGCCTCCTTCGTATTCATATCCTCAACCAGATACATATATGCTCCTGCAAGCTCTTTTTCTTCTAGGTTATCAGATATATCTCTTCCCTCTGCTGCCTCCATCTCCTCATAGCCACCTGGATTTGACGACGAATTCTCTGTTTCCTTTTCCTCCCATAGTATACCTTTATCAGCAAAGAAATCATTTACATAGTCAATCAGCTTGTTATTTGAACGATAATTTATACTAAGACGGAATACCCCTGCATAAGGAGACTGCTCAAATCTGTCTTTTACCTTAAAATATATGGCAGGGTCTGCCCCTCTAAACCTGTATATAGCCTGCTTAGGATCTCCTACCACAAAGAGCTTGCCTTCCTTAAGGTTTTCTGCATTTCCCAAGGTAGTAAGATTCCATACTATTGATTCCTGCAAAGGGTCTGTATCCTGGAATTCATCTACGTATACGCATTTGAATTTATTATAAAAATATTTTCTTACTTCTTCATCTTTAAGTAGTTCATAGGCTTTCTCAAGCAGCTGGTTATTGTTTAACTCTTTAACAGGCAGATTTTCAAAGTAAAATTTTCTTGCAAGCAAGCTGTATTTTAATATAGTTAGTGCTTTTTCTTTTTTCTTATCATAAGTTTCCCTATCAGTAAAAACAACTAATCCGACTATACCTGTTCTATCGTCTTTTTTATTACCTTTTTTACCTTTAAGCCCAGTGTATTCTTCTTTAATCCTATTATGCAAATTATTAATATTATCTTTTTCATCTCCGGTTTGAAAATAAACCTTATCCTTTGTAGGATTACCCTTTTTTATAAGCTCTATTACTTCAGGTATTTTTTTAACAAATTCATCATTCTTAATAGATGTGTAGATATTCTCTGCTATATCAAGAATATCCCATTTTTCATTTTTGCCTACATTTGCACCCTTTGTAATACGTTTAATAGGGTCATCAACCCCCAGAATAGTTTGAGCCTCTTTGAACCAGCCATCACGGACTGCAAAAAAATTATCGAATAATTCTCTACAAGACTTTATCTCCTCCTCTATAATATCTTCGTACTCTTTCACAAAACCTTTTTTTAGTTCACTAACTTCTCCCTCTGAAGTTCCATATATATTGTAATACTCACTTACATCAACCAACTTCGAGAAATTATCAAAAATTACCCTCTTTGCCTGTTTATTTGATGTGTCGCTCACCCAGTACATTTCTTTAAGTTCATCTTCATTCAATGTAGTTAGCCACAAATCAAATATCTTACCTTTTCTTATTTCGTCATCATCTTCTTCTAACACCTTTGCTCCTATAGGAAGTCCTGCTTCAAAGCATCTCTCTTTTAAAAGAGTAGCACAGAAGCTATGGATAGTGGATATCTGCATATTTTCTATGTTATGTAAGACAGACGTAAGCTTCTTGTTGCTTACAGACCTTTTTTTTACCTCTGCAACTATCCTTCCTCTTAGTTCCTCTGCGGCAGCATTGGTAAAGGTTATAGCAGCTATTTCTTCGGGCTTTACCCCCGCCACAAGCTGAGCCACTATTCTTTCAATGATAAGGGTGGTCTTGCCTGCACCTGCTCCTGCTTCCACAAACATGCTCCCATTCAAATGACTTGTTATATATTCTCTTTGCTTACCATCAGCAATTCCTTCATACCTATTCATTGTCCATTACCCCCTTACCTACATATCTCCTGCAAATCTTAGTGTACCCACAATAACTACAGCCATCCTTTACTTTACTGTATTCTTCAGCTTGAGAATTATAATATGTTTCTGCATTCACCATAAACTCCTTAATATTGCCCGCATTTAGCTCGCTAAGGCTCTTGACAAGCAAATTCTTAGCTTTTTGGGGCAGACATTTTGTAATATCTAAATCTTTATCTATGGCTAATTCTATGTCAAATCCTATTTCTTCAAGCTTATTTGTAGCATCGTGTACATTATTTTTATTATGCTCAAACGGAAAGTCATAGAAGACCTTATCAAGCTTTATGCCTTTTATTTCATTGTTCCCAAACTTTTCTTTTAATGTCTCTTGGCTTTGTTTTACATACTCTATCCCAGCCATTCCGTAAATAAAGTGCTGCAATTTCATATCAGGCGGCAGCAACTTTTTATCAGGTAAGAGCGATTTTTTACTTTCCTTTTTTGTCTTTCCTATAATTCCTTCCTTTAATTTCGACATTTTCCCCGTCTTGTAGTCAAGAATCTTAAGGTGAATTATGCCTTCAGCATCCATATATCCATCCATCCTATCTATAGTGCCTTTCCAGTCAAAGTTGACTTTATCATCATAGTTATATATAACTCTAAATTTGCTGCCTTCATCTTTGCCAAAACCAAGCTCGCAGCCTAGAACCATCCACTTTCTTCCACTTGTAAGTTCTTCTTCATAAAACCTATGTAACTCTTCTAAGTATGATATTGCTACCTGTTTTATAGCTTCTGCCTCTACATTTTTTGCACATTCAGAAATATACGGCACCTTAATTTCTGTCTCCTTTAACGCCTTATTATAAGCCTTGTCAAACTCCTCTTGTGAAAATATCGTCTCTCCTGCATATTTATCTGAGAACACAGCCTTACAGTATAATTCCATTATCCTATGGAAAAATGTTCCTTTTTCACTGGCATTTAACCAAGTCTCACCGTTATAAATATTATCAGGCTCTGCTATATTAAGAACCTTCTGGTAATAGTACTTAAAAGGGCATTTTACTAAGGTCTCAAGGGTTGTGGCGCTAAGGCTCTCGGTTACAAATGTATAATCTTCTCCTTTATTTTCTATCTCTTTTACAAGTTCATCTTCTACATTTTCCAGACACTTATTAAACCTGTAACCTGTTTTATGTGGTTTATAAGTTGACTCACTCTCTGCTGCTTCATTCAGTTTTGTTAAATAAAAAAGACTTGGAGAAAGTTCCTTGAAGGCTAATGTATCGTAATAGCTATAAATCAAGGTCGTCTCCCCTTTCGGACAGGTCGCTAACAGGTACTCGAGTTCTTCCTTAAATACCTGGTTAGAATTGCCTGCAAGCGGCACATAGGCCACGTCAATGTCCAAGACTTTCTTTATCTCATCATCACTTAGTACAGGGGAATTGGCCGTATCCTGCAGTACATAAGAAGCAGCAAGTCCCACTATGAAGTTATATGGGCGTTCTGCCACGCATCTTCCTGTAAGCCTTTGTGCCCTCACCTTATCCATCTCTTCAGGCATTCCAAACTTAAAGTTCACTAAGGCATCTTTTATTATGCTAAGCTGGTCTTCTTTACACTCTTGTCCGAGAAGCCCAAACGGAATAGTCAATTCCCTAAGTGCTTTAAGATATGTATTTTTATTTTTATTGTTGTAAGAATATTTTTTAGCAAACTCAAGCAGGTTTAAATAAGTCTTCTCTGCAGTATTTTCTTCGTCATAAATATCTATAAAGTCCCTTAAGAATTCTTTAAAAGGCTGAATCTTTACATTTTCTCTTTCATTAAGAGTGCTGAACTCACCTATGCTCTCGTGTCTTTTAAAGAAGTCTTCATACCTTGCCTTAGACCAGCCAATATTTTCACGCCTAAGCAAGGTATCATAAGCCCTTTTAAGGCTATATTTATATTCTTCAGTATTTTCTTTTTCTAAATTACCCTGTTCTTCATCCTTTTCATCATAAATAGGCTCTTCGTTTAATACTTCATTTTCTAATGCCTCTTCTTTTGCCTTTTCATCTCTTTTGATAATATGTTTAAGAGTTGCAGTCTGGTTGTTTACAAGCCTTCCTAGTATCTCATAAGAGAAATCAGCCTCTATACTTTCAATCAAGTCAATTAACAGCCTGATTATTTCATTATCTCCGGCATTTGCCTTCTTAAAGGTTACTCCTATGTTGTCTTTTTCGCAGGCAGCCTTGATGAAGTTCTCGTATATTTCGTCTGTATAGTAGATGCCTGCTTCACCAAAGTTAATACCCTTATTTTTTATCTCTTCTATGCAGTATTCAACCTCATTATACTGTCCGTATGCCTTTACAAAATGCAGCTCAGATTTGTTGTTATCTGTCATACAGACAATATCCACATTTATTCCAAGTTTTCCACATAGAGCATCTAAGAACCTCTTTTCAAGGTAAGAAATCTTTTCAGCAAAATAATCTGTGATTGCAAGTTTAATCTCGCCACTAATAGCCAGATACCTTCTGATATCCACCTCACTGCTTTCTTCGATTATTTTTACAGCCTCGTTTAATATTCCAATTTTATCGAGTAACTTCCTATCCTCAAGCTTCTTTTCTAAGTCTGAAATGAGTGGGTCTATCTTTGTAGTTACCCCCTCTTTTTTCTTACCTTCTCTTAGTATATTGATTACCCTCAATATCTCTCTTGAAGTCTCAAGTGAAATACTGGTTTTAGGCAAAAAACCATAGATTTTATCCTCTTTTGAAGACAGTAGGATGTCATGAATCAGATAAACTTCCTCAGCAGTAAAGATGCCTTCTTTATCATAGTCCTTACCTGCATAAGCGTAATATCCCATTACTATATTTTTTGCAATATTCTCTATAGTTACAGTTCTTATGTTTTCTGTAATTATATCTTCTTCTTTATTTAGTTTTCTTATAATTGAATTTGGTATAGACACCCTATCGGATATCAGATACTTTAGCCTTCCCTTGTTGTTTTCTATAAAGCCAGTTAGCTTGACTACATCTTTTCCCATATCTTAAAATCTCCCATTTTACTTAGTTTATTATTAAGCTTCTTTGCTCGCTGGAGGTATGATTTTTACAGCATCTTTAAGAAGCCTTAACCACATCTCCGGTCCATCCCCTATTATCGCTGCTCTAAAGCGTGTAGTATTGCCTTTTGTATACATTTCTGTCGCATTAGGTATCTGGTCTAATATCATACCTTTATTTATCCCCGTATAGTCAAATGTTATATGTCTAATGTTTCCACCATACATAAATTTAGATTTATTCTTAAAATGTCCGGCTTCAAACCTATCCTTATCCGATATGTTGAAATGTTCATCAAGTATTTTCACGCTGCTAATCCTGTCAAGTCTGTATATAGCAGGAGATGAACAATAGTTCCGTCTAAGTTTTTCCTCAATTTCCTTGTCCTCAATCTTAGCTGCCATATAAAAATACATCTCCGAGAACATAATAGCCAAAGGACATAGCTTTCTTTTAATGCTATTAATATCCTCATTTCTCTTATACTCGATTTCAATCTTTTTCTGACTTACAACGGCCTCAGCTATATTTTTCATATTCTCAAGGAAGTCCTCTGGTGCAATTTGCTTGGAGGTACTAAGCTCAGCGTAATGATGCATCTCATTGCCTGTAAGGGCAGTTACATACTTACTTTCTTCCTTATCCAAATTATGTTCTATGATCTTATCCAACAGCCTTTTCATTTCTTTTTTAGAAAATGCCCTACTGTTAAGCAGGATATTACATACAGCCAGCACCTCTGTCTGTGTAAGCCTTCCCGCATTTTCACGGCTAAGCTTATACATGTTTGGCTTACTTTTTTGTATCTCTAATTGATGCCTTGTATCTAAGAATTCTTCTACTGCAGTCAAATCCCTCTTTATGGTTTTTTTATCTACTCCAAATTTTTCAGACTTAACATCTATATCCACTTCTTTATTGTCAAGCAAATCCTGATATATCTCAAGGATACGCTGCTCCTGTTTTGTTTTATCTATACTGTAGTCCAAAGCAATAACCTCCGAATATTTGTATTATTCTTTAAAATAGTGTATTGTCTGGGCAGAGGCTGCCCAGACAGAAAGTTTGTATCTTGAGAAAGCCGGTATTAAGTTAGTGACTAATCCTCATAAGGAGTGAACACTCCGTTTTTATCTACAGTACCTGCTTTCCCTCCCTTTTCTACAGGAGCACTTTCACCAATAAAGCTATTTGCGTCATCATACTCGAACGGAACAATCACCTTACCGGTCTTATCAATAAAGCCATATTTATCAGCCTTCTTTACTTTTGCAAGCCCTTCACTAAAGCCCCAGGCGCCATCATACTCAAAAGGAATTATTACTTTATTATTTTTATTAATAAAGCCCCATTTGCCATCTTTACTAACACCAGCCAACCCTTCGGCGAATTCCATTCCTCCCTCATATTCAAAAGGAATTACTACCTTATTTTCCATATTTATGTATCCGTATTTATCTGATTTTATGGCACCTATGAAACCATTTTCAAAATCTACTGCTTCAATGCTATCGTATTCAAAAGGTATAATTACTTTATTTTTTGTATCTATGATACCTGTTTTACCTGATTTAGAAGCTATAATATAACCATAATTGAAATACGTATCACCTATATGATCATATTCAAATGGGATAATTACCTTGTTTTTCTTGTTGATTATTCCATAGTGTCCTGACTTTACAACAGATGCATATCCTTCATCAATATATCTTGATACAAAGTCATACTGAGGCTTTATTATAGTTTTAATTTTATCATTTATAAACCCGTACTTCTTGCCTTTTTTAACAAAAGCCCAGCCGTCATATAATATTCCAATATCACTGTACTTTATTGGTAATACAACTTTGTTATTGCTCTTAATAATTCCATAATAAACATCACCCCGTTTATCTTTTTTGCGCACAATGTAATGCTTATCTTCAAACCTTTCTATATTATCATACTGAAGTTTAATCAAAACCTTATTCTGCTTATTTACTAATCCCCATTTACCAGCTTTTTTTACAAAGTAATTATCTTTTAGTGAAATTACATCATATTCTCTTATTATCTCCTGATATACAATTGGAATGACAATTTTGCCTTTTTTATTTACTACTCCATATTTCTTTCCTTTATAAACCGCAATCAAACCATCACCATAATCTTCATACACCTTATAGTCCTTTTTCTTTGCTAAGACTACTCCAGGAGTCATAAGTCCTATTACCATTGCAAAGACTAAAAATATGCTTAATTTCTTAAAAACTTTCTGTATAGTATCCATGTGCTATACCATCCTTTCTTCTTTTGTCTACTTAAACCGGCTTTCTTTATGCACTTTACTGTGGACTATTTTCTTCGTTTATCCTTCTTATCTCCTCCTCTACATGGTTTTCTTCTTCAACTTTTCCCTTCCATATTGACTTATTTACCGCTTAATACTTCTCCATAATTTTTCTCTCCTTTAAGGTGTTAGTTGTTATGTTTGAAGTATACCAAGTGCGATGGACAAGATATGTCCATCGGAATTATTTTTTCATTTTACCCACTCTATTGTATAAACTACTGCTGCCTTATATTCATTTTCTTTATACACAACCGTTTATGCCAATAACTCGCATAGCTCTCCACTATAACTTATATATACATTTTTCTTTGCTCTGGTAATAGCTACATATAATAGGCATCTTTCTTTAGCTATGTTTCTTTCTAAAGAAGACTGTGTTTTGCTCCTGCTTTTGAGTTTAGTTAAAAAGTCATTGCTCATTCCGGCTATAAATACATGGTCAAATTCAAGTCCCTTTATGCGGTGCATAGTAGCAACACGAACTCCACTAAACTCTCTCGCATCTTCCTGCTTTTCTATAAGCACAAATCTTCCTACTTTCTCTTCTGATAGGGCTTCTTCATATTTTTTAACCTCTGCATTTGTCCTTACAGCTATGCAGATATTATCAGGGTTCTCTCCTGACTCTTTAAGTTCCTTTATTTTGCCTAAAATGTACCTAATCTCTTCTTCCTCTGTGCTGCACCCTCTGATCTCAGGCTCTGCTCCATGGCTTATAGAAACCACATTGTCAATCTTGCTTGCTTCAAGCCCTTCTTCTGCACTTCCTTTCAATACCTTAAAAGCAAACTTCCTTGTCTCTTCTGTTGTCCTATAATTAATACTTAGCTTTTTATTGCTACCTACTATGCTTATGCCACAGTCAGATAGTTTAGTCACAAAGTCATATATCTTCTGGTTCAAGTCACCTGCTATAAATATGTCATTGGTATGCTCCCTGCCTGCAAGTGCCCTTATAAGCTTAAAAGCACTATTGCCAAAGTCCTGAGCCTCGTCTACTATCACATGCTGATAAAGCCCTTCCGGATACTCCTCTCTTACTATATCCCTACAATCAAGCATGGCCATTCCTATGTCCCTAAACTTGTGTTCTTCCATTATTTTTTTATATTTTTTAATTATCTTCCATATGCCTTTTCTTTGAATTTCACCAAGCCTTCCCCTATTGGCAGGTCTTTTTAGAGGCTTATACTTTCTGAAGTCAGAATAGGCTTCTGCTGCCACTATGACATGATTCCATTCATCCTTATAAAACTCTTCTGAAAATTTCAATTCTTCATTGTTAAATACTTCATTCCATACGGCATCTAAATCTTTGCCATATATTATCTCATATTCATAGTTATGCTTTTTAAGGAATTTTACTGCCCAGGCGTCTAAATTTACTACTTCTATTTTCTTCATTTCTTTGTCATCACAGAGCTCTTTTAGGTTTGCTTTGATATCTTTAATTAGGTCTTTGGTAAAAGTAGTAAATAACATTTTTTTGCCCCTGCCAAGGCTTTGTGCCAGCCTCTTGGCCCTGTGCATAGCAACTATAGTCTTGCCGGTACCTGCTCCTCCAGACACATAGAATGAGTTTTTATAGTCATTGTCTACGATAGCTCTCTGTGAATGATGCAAGAAGATTCTCCAGCTTGCTAAAGACAATACCTCTTCTATATTGTCCTCATCCTTTAAGACATAGTATCTACCCTTATTTACATCTAACTCAATTGCTGTCCTGCAGTCATCCTCTGCTACTTTAACCTTGCTATTAGGAGCAATCACCTCTAATATCTCCTCTATACTATTGCCTTCCTCTATCAGCTCAAGCTCTGCAAACACATCATCAGGAAGCATATTGCTTTTTGAAACAAGGTCGCTCTTATCTTTTATACTCCTTACCAAGTCAAAAAGTTCTCTGGGAACCCCAAGATTTTCTAAATTATCGTTACTTAGATGACTAAATATCCCTACAGTAGGAGCTTCTGTATTTTCCACAGTAATCTCCGGCATGTCATATAACTGTATCGCTGCTGTACTTGGATTAATCTTAAATTCTTTTTTCTTTGCCCAAGCATATGCTTCATCATGATGATCTACCCATAATAAAATATAGACGGCTGATTTTTCATCCAGCATAATTATTCCTCTATAAGCCTTCCCTATCCTAACTGACCGCAGCCTCTTATCTACTGCACCATTTAATTTTTCATAGTTTATTGCAGAGGATAACGGATTCTGCCTGAATTTATTAAAAAATTCTATCGTTTTTTTCTTTTCAGACTCAGGAATCTTGTTATAAGAATCCAAAAATTTATCTCCCATAGCTATGATAGGGCGGTTAATCATATCGTATGTTCCTCCTTTTATTCTTCTAATAGCTTACCGGATTCAATTGCATTCATAGCTATTATGTTTGCTATTATCTCTGTAGGCAGATTAACAATTGCCTCCCCGTCAACATAAGGTGAAAAGAAACCACTGATAATGCCATTGTTATTTTCAGCTGTTTCAATATAGTGCAGTACTTTTGCACCTCCTGCATAGGTAAGTATAAGCAGCGGTTCATCTTCACTTATCTCAACACTTTTAACGCCTGCCAGAGGATAAGCAACTCCTATATTGCCATCTTTAATCCTACATACATAAAAACTTGATTTTGAAAAGTCTGCTATATGACTTATAATATCTGAATTTTCATCTATCTTAGCCACAAAATAACCCTGCTTATTGATTACTGTAGGTTTCTTTAATATTAGACTTTCAATTAGCGACAAATCACTATCAAGTATATGCCAGTTTGCCCCTTCCTTTACCATATGGTAATCACTAAATCTGGAAATCATCACATCCTTAAAAGGGCATTTGGAAGTAATGCTGCCATTGATAAACATAACTCCAACCTTATTTTTAAGAATTTTTCATCAAATTGCTCTTCTCCATTTGATAAGCGTTTTTTGTTATGGTTAAAGTATAGCAGGTGGGACGGACAGGATATGTCCAAATTAAAATTTACTCATCATATGTCAAATGTGGGTGGTTAAAATAAACCTCATAATCCCTATATTCTATCTTTGTTTTACTTTTTCCATTCATATCACATTCATAGTACCTAAATCTCTGTTCGTTATTTACATAATACTCCTGTTCGTATACTAAGCCTTTCCATAAAAGCATTCCGTCAACAGCTTGTAGTTTAAATATGCTCTTACCTGTATCTGTCATAACTTCCATTAAGGCATTACTTGTATCAGAATGTGCTCCGCCTACCATTACCCTATTATTTTTTACCTCAAACTTCATAAGTTGAGTCCCAAATTTTCTCTCTTTCATCTTTTTTGTCTTTATGTTATAGATGTACACTTTATCAATATATTTTGCATAAAATGCATCTATTGTCTTTCCAATGTATAGATATTTATTTGTGCCACCTAAGAGCACATAGTCCTTACCTGTAAGAACCTTAGTTGCTTTCTTTGATTTAATATTCATTTTATATATAACGCCCTTACCTGCTTTATCTTTAGAATAGTATAATATTTTCCCGTCAGTCACTATATTCCAAGATGTGACATCCTTTTGAATAGTTGTTTTCTTATCCCAATCTTCTGCAGATGTTTTTGTAATACTTTTGCTTTCACGAGAGGTTTCTCCATCTAATCTGTAATAGTTGCCATCTATTAGCAAATAATGTCCAGTTAATATTTTCTGTGTTTTTGCACTGACTATCTCAGGCTTTAATACCTGTAATAACATAAATACAAGGCTTAGAACTAGAATGCCTGTCTTCCTCAAATCCACTTTTCGTTGCATAATTTCTCCTTTAAACAATAATTATAATTATAATGACATATTAAATAGAATTTTCAACAATCTTTACTTCTTCTGGTGTTAAAGCATATATTCTATATACAACTTGATTTATTTTTTTATCTATACACAATAACTCTTCTTTATTATTCTCGACATCTAGGTCTTTTGCTTTCTCTACCAAGTGTACAATAGTCTGAAAATCTCCATCTGAAGATCTCCAAGGAAGAGAGTTAATCATATCCTTCGTGAAGTTAATTCCTCCATTATAGCTTGAAGAAGAATACTTCTGTTTAATATAATAAATCATTAATTTACTGTTTATAATACCAGCCAAGTATAATAAATCATCATATTTTTCACATTCAATCATCATGGTTGATTTTCCAGGAATAATCTCTCCTTCATAATCAATACTTGCATCTAATAGAGTCAAACCTTTAATAATTATTTTCTTTTTTTCTCCTTTCTGTCCATATGAATTTGGGAATAATTCCTGAAATTCTTTTTTATTCACAACAGGATAATTATATTTATCTTTTAAATACTTCATTGGTTGCTTTCCCCATCGAGCTGTATATCTTCCTATAGTCCCTGTATTAATTACTTTATAATGTTTGCTAGCATCATACTGTTCAATTGTTTCTAGTGAAAATAGTATTTCCTTTAATTTGTAACAATCTGATGTTGAACAAGCATTTTCACACTTATAAAAGTTACTTAACTGTTCAAATGTAGTTTCTAGTTTTGATATAATTTCTATCGAGTCAGAGAAAATAATATCTAATGTATATGGTTCACCCAAAATTGCTTTGTCAACCCATTGTATATGCTCAATTTTCCTACTATCCTCGTTCAACTTTAAGTACTCTATTCTATCACACTCTTGTTTAGTAATTATTGTAATTATTGAATCTACTAAAGCTGATTCGAAAACTTCTCTGCCTGCCACTAGAATTGACTTAAAGTTATTTATCAAATTTTTTCGCATTTCTTTTCCAAAAGGCTTTGAAATCCATTTATCTGGAGTTATATAAGCCAGAGATCCTTTTTTATTCAAAAGATTATACCCCTTTTCAAAGAAGGCTATGTATATATCCCAGTTCCCTCTAGTAAACTTAAATCTCTTAGCTAAATAGTTACGTTCTTCTTCCAAGCCTTGAGTAACCATATTTTCTGAGTCAATATATGGTGGATTTCCTATTACAATATCAAAGCCACCTTTCTCACGAAAAACCCTTGCAAAATCAAGCTGCCAAAGTACATAAGGCTTTGAAGCAAGCTTTCTGCTTCCCATATACCTTTCAACTTTTTCAGCATCACAAAGCTCCATCTGTGGCATAATTACTCTATCTTTTAAGACTTCAATTTCTTTTTTAAGCTCCTCTTTATTATTAGTATCTTTACATCTAAAAAGTTCATTCTGCTTTTCAATCAATTCTCCCAAAGCATCTTCAAACCTAGTCTGACTTATATCAAGCTGGTTCCATTTGTCTCCAAAAATCTCACTTTCTTTAATCAGCCTTATCCCTTCAAATTCGTCTATAAGACTGTTTCCACAAAGAATATTACATTCTAAATTAGGGAGAGGAGAAGGCTCTCTATGACCATCTACTTCAATGCGCTTACCATCAGTAATTTCATACTGTGCATTAGGATTAATTTCATCATCTATCACCAATGAAAGCCATAGGCGAAGACAAGCAATATCGACTGCAGATGGTTCTATATCCACAGCAAAAATACAATTTTTGATGGTTTCATATTTTAACTTATAAGGTGAGCGCTCAGATTTATACATATCCTTAATATGCCTTTTTTCCATATTAATAGCCATATACGCGGAAATATTCTGCCTTGCACGGACAATCTCATTAAGCATTCCAACTGGAAATGCACCTGAGCCTACCGCAGGATCTGCTATCCTTACCCTCTTTAGTGCTTCGTCAATATCCTTAAGCCTATTTGTGACAACCCTGCCATCACCATCTACCTTAAAAAGACTTTCAGAAATATACATACTAGCGTTACCTTGGCGTTTTTCTTTTACAGTATCCTCACTCTTCATAAAGTCGCCATATAGAATAAACTCTCTAATGGACTCTTCGTCAACTTTTAAAGCTTCAGTGAGATAATTAATGAGGCTTTCTTGGCACATGTAATGCACTATTTCACGGGGAGTATAAAAAGCTCCCTTTGACTTTCTGTCATTTATCTCTAAGAGGTTTTCAAATACTTTACCCAACATTTCAGGATCTATGGCTACTTCCCTCTCCATAGGTTCATCTTCACTCATTGTAAAATTATATCTGTCAAATATATCTAAAATACCATCAGCTTCACGCCCTTTTGTGGAGACATTTGAAAATATTTCGTTTGGTACATTAAATTTATTGTATCTCCAGTCATAGTTATCTATTGGCTCAAAAAGACCTCCAGAAATAAATGGCATTCTGCAGTGAAGTTCGGAACAATATCCTTCTTCCCCACGATTTACATTAAGTGTATTATAAAATAACGGTTCAAGCAGCTCCTCAAAAAAATTCTGATTTTTCCTTTCAGCAATATTAAAAAGCTCTCTCATAAAATTGTGTGGTCCGTTGCCCCATGGCTCACCTATTACACTCCAGCCAACAAGTGCTTCTTCACCCTTTTCTTTATCCAGTCTTTCATAATTAAGTTTATAATTTCCATCATCAGACCGGCTGTAGATATTAGTAATGATTTTTTGAGCTCTTTGCTTGATAGCAGAAGGTGCCTTATTTACATAAAGCGCATTCTTATATTCTTTTTCAGTCAAGGTTTCTGGCCAGACTTTTACGCCCAACCATCCTTTTTTTTGTAAAAAATAAAGAAACACAATCTGCCCCATAAGTTTTTTTGAAAACTGAGCTGATGTGAAATTATGTCTTTCTGCTTCATTTCTAAAATCTTCATTAACCTCCAGACTCTCACGTAACTGGAGAAATTTTTCACAATATAACCTGAAAAATTCATCTGTTACCTTTTCAACACTAAAAATCTCTTCTAGTGCATCAAGGGTAGGGTAATTAGGATCTGCCATGTTTCCAATTATAAATCTCCCAAAACGACTTACTGCCGTATGACAGGGCTCATCTTCACCTACCAGATAAGAATAACGCTTTGCAGGAGTAAGGCTCTCTATTGCCTTTAACCGTCCATTTTTAATTTTCATTTCATAGTCTAAGCGTACCAGTGATAATCTCCACTTAGGCTTACCAGCAGTATAAAATGCAATAAATGCTGCGTCTGATCCCGCTCTTTCCATCATCATTTTTGCATAATTTCGCTGTATGCTTCTCGAGTTCTCTACATAACTTTCATTTTTAAGCTTAGCTGCCATTATAACAATACTCTTTTTATCAGGAGTATTGAAATAGCCAATCTGAGTATAGGTCTCAATATGTGTGCTAAAGTTAGAAACTTCTTTTTTAACATTTACTCCTTTAAGGTCGGCTTTAGGAAAAAGCTCTTTTACTAAATCCATGTAATTCTTTATATCATATGCGCTTTTTAATATATTTTCTAATTTATTAGTAACTGCATCCATTTATAAATCTACCCCTTTATTTTTCATGTAGGATGAAAGCACAATCTGCTTTTCTCCAATCTCTACTGTGGTCTTACCTGTTCCACTCTTATAATAGACAGGATCTACCAACTTTATTCTTTCATTGTATAATTCTAATATATCTCCCGTTTTTATTTTCATCACATCTTTTGAAACTTTTGCAGGAATCTTTCCTTCTTCCCAAATAGTAATCAGTTTGTCAATTATCTCTATCTGGCTATCCGTAAATCTGTGATCCCTCTTCATGGCTCTGAAATCTCTAATAATCTGGGCATCATTACCTGTTATCTTTACCTTTTCTACAGATACCTCTTCCTCTTTCTCAAGCATGCTGTCAAAAGCAATACTATTGTTTTCCATCTGTTCATAGAAGCTGCTGGAAACCTTGATTTTTTTTTCGTCTGGTTCTGCCTTTATGTAGTTAATCGCCTCCATAAATGGTATCTGGCTTGTTCCATCTGTTGTGCTCATGAAAAATGTTTTTAATGCTCCTCTGCGGATAAAAGTAACCGTCGCTTCATCTGAAATCTTTTCAGATATCTTTCCAGTTTTAGCTTTCTTTGGAAGTCTCTTAATGAGTGCATAAAGCTTTGGATCATTGTCGCGAACCTGTCTTATTACATTCAGATACGCTAATTCAGGAGTAGTACTTTCTCCCTCCATATCTAGGTCTGAATCCAGTTTGGCAAATAGTTCCTTAGCGGATACGACTTCCACATTAGAAAAATACTTTGAGTCTTCTCCAAATGTGTCATGAAAAGCCTGTAATTTTGCTAAAATTCTCTGCTCTAATGGCATATGTTCTTCACTCTGTGCAGTAGGGAAGAAGTTAAACACATAAATTCTATCAAATTCTGATCCAACCCTATTAACACGACCTACACGCTGCATAATACGAGTAGGATTCCAAGGAAGGTCATAGTTTATAAGGACATTCGCACGGTGTAGATTAATACCCTCCGCCAATACATCTGTAGTAATAAGTAGATCATACTTATCATTATTTTTATTCTTAAATTTTGGATTAAAACTATCCTCAATCTCATCTCTCAGTACCTTACTGCTTTCGGAACTGCAATTTATGATTCTTTCTCCGTAGCTTTTCTTTAACTCTTCGTATAAATAGTCGGCAGTATCCTTAGCTTCAGTAAAAACTATAACTTTTTTCCCTTTTATAAGCCCATTTTCTGCAAGATTCCTCTTAAATTCATCTAGTTTTGGATCTGCATCTATCATTGACCAAATCATCTGCATGGACTTTAACTGGGCCAAATCCGACTTTAAGTCTTTGAAAAATTCTGGTTTAAACTCTTTTGTATCAAACTTCATAGCATCCTGATTTTCAACCAGATACATCAGTTTGTTCAAATTACCATCATCCAAGAGGTCATAAACATCTACCTTTTTGCTTATATAAACTTCTCCTGTCTTTGACATCTCTAGGAATTTTTCATAGGATTCAATGAATCGATTAAGAGTCTTTCTAAAAGCATGGAAACTACTTTCTAGACGCTTTACAAGAATTCCCTTCATAAACCCACCTATATTGCGCTGCCCTACAAGCATTGTTTCATACTTCTTCTTGTATTTATCTTTCAAGTATAAAAGAGGCATATAGCGAGAATACTTAAATTCCTTAATAATCTTTATAGTCTGGTTAAAGGCATCATCTGTTTCCTCATCAAATAAATATGCTATTTTCTCCGGATTTCCAAACTTTGGAAATGTGAGCCCTTGCTTTTCAAGGTCTTCTTTATAATATTGCTTAATTTCTGTCCTTGTTCTACGGATCATTATTTCACGTATCAGCTTATCACGGATGATTTCAGAGTTTTCCCTAAGCTGTTTAAAATATTTAGGAGAATCTTTCTTTGTATTTTTGAGCTTTTTATTTAGCTCACTAAAAAATCCTTCAATATTCTTAATTCCATTAATTGTTCCATTCCGCTTTGCCTGAAAAAGATAAATCTGGTTTTCAACATCACTGGTATAATTATTAATAGGCGTTGCAGAAATAAGAATAACTTTCTTACCTTGGCAGATTGTATGTAAATCTTTGTAGCCTTCTGTCTTAGAATTACGGAAACGGTGTGCTTCATCAATAAATACATAATCGTATTTATCAGCCCCTTTTTTTAAAATTTTATCCAATTTACCAAGAGATTCTACATCACACCTTGCAACATCAAACTCCTGTAATACACTTCTCCAGTAATCTACAAGAACCGGGGGGCATACTATTAGCTTATATGAGTTTCTGTTAAAGCTATTTGCAAGCAAAGCACAAATGTAAGTTTTTCCAAGTCCTACTACATCAGAAATAAACACCCCATTATAAGCATCTAACTTCTGTCTAGCCTGTGTTACAGCATCTATCTGATACTGTAATTTCATATATCCATCAGGAAGAAGGGTTTCAAAACTTTCTTTGTCTGCATTAATCTCTTCCTTAAAAAACTCATACAAAGTCTTTAAATATAGCTGATATGGTGTAATATCATCTTTTATCCAAGTATTTTGTTCTACTGCTTCAATGTAAGTGTCACGGATATCTACTCCCTTTTCCCAAAGTTCTTCAAATTTTTCAAGTGCAAACTCTACATCACCACTATCCTTTAGTTCCACATTAAATTCAAGATTATTTACTAGACCTGCTTCAGAAAAATTACTAGAGCCTGTAATTACGCTTCCAAATGTATCTGGAACTTTCTCTGGATCTTTACGCATTATATATACTTTTGCATGAATAGGAGTTTCGGTGTACATTCTCATTTCAAGCTTTCCAGATTTCATCCAGTCTATAAAAGTACGAACCCCTTTTTCAACCCTAGATGAGCTTTCAGCAGTTTCAAATTCTCTTTCAATCTCACTAGCAACAATCTCCTTTCCTTCGATAGCTGATATAGCTGCATACCTTGTTTCATCTTTTACCTTATCAATAATTTTAACTGTGTATCTATCAACATTAAGACCAACCAGAATCCTAATCTTTTCTACCGTTTCCAGTGGTTCATACATCCTGAAAAAACCGCTTGTCCTAAAATAGCCTACCAAAGAATCAAAAAACTGTGTATTGCTTTTTAAGATAGCTGCAAATCGACTATATAAATCTCTGTCAGGTTCATTTGTAAAAAACTTTAAATCTGTATTACTCATGCTTTTCTCCCTCTCTTCTTATAATTTTATTTTTAAACAACAAAAGCACCTGCCTGATATTTCCTCAGACAGATGCTTAAATTTACAATATTTAATTATAACAACGTTTATAAAATTACACAATAACCCCTTGCTTGCTTGCTTGCTTGCTTGCTTGCTTGCTTGCTTGCTTGCTTGCTTGCTTTCTTGCTTGCTTGCTTGCTTGCTTGCTTGCTTGCTTGCTTGCTTGCTTGCTTGCTTGCTTGCTTGCTTGCTTAGAATTGTCCTGTTTTCCATGTTCTTTGTCAACCCCTCTGTTAAAATTATTTTACATAATTTGGGTAAAGCAATGCCAAAATTACTGATAAAATGGAACTTTCCCCATTGGCTTAGTATACAACATAATCAAGGTTTAGTCAATTATTTTATCAACTTTTGTGAGCCTGTTTCTCCTCAAATGGCAGGATTTTTACTCATTTTCACTTTTGCTAAGTATGATACTTGCCAGTATAGTTCCCGGAAGCTCTACTACTGCCTCACCTCCATAGAATACTGAGAAGAAGCCGCTGATTATCCCATTATCATTTTCTCGTTTCGTAATATCATGTAATACCTTTGCTCCTACCTTATAAGTAAGTGTAAGTAAAGGATCATCTTCGCTTATTTCAACGCTTTTAACTCCCGGAATAGCATAGCTGATACTTGTATTAATGGTATTGCCTGACACTGTTATCCTGCCTACATATAAGTCAGACTTTGAAAAGCCCTGTATTTTAGATGCAGGTTCAGACTTTTCATCTATTTTGGCTGCGAAATATCCCTGCTTATTAATCACTGTAATACTCTTGAAGACAGGCTCCATGACTTCTTCGCCAATCTTGTTGATTATCGCCCAGTTTTTCCCGGCTTTTACTATGTGAAAGTCGCTAAATCTTGACACCTCTATTTCCTTATATCTACATTCTACAGTTATATTGCCTTCTTTATCCATCAAGCCAAGTTTACCTTTGTTCTCTATGATGGTTACATCAGGGTTTTTATGAAATCCTAAGGCACTTATGCCTTCAGGTAATTCAAACAAAGTATTTCCCTTCGTGTCTATACCTTTGTAAATGCCATTCATACCTTTTACAATAGCCACTCCATTCTTAGCAAAGCCATCGGTGTATAAAAACTTTTCACTAAAGGCTTCTTCTCCCTTTTCATTAATGAAAGTGTAGGTTTCTCCGTCTGTTATAAAGCTAAGCCCCTGTTCAAATATACCTCCATCTACTATCCCTTCATTTAAGGCTATAACCTGGTCACCAGTTTTGTTTATATAGGAGGCCTCTCCCTCAGGTGTAATTACCAGGGCAAGCCCTGACTCAGAAAAAGGATAAGCTGATTCGTATTTGAAAGGAATTGCCATTCTCCCAGTTCCATCAAGGTATCCCATCTGCCCCTCCAATGTAGCCTGATAAAGCCCACCGGACTTGTAATATATCTCCTCTATTGGCACTTGTGGAACCATTACAACATCAAGATTCTTATCAATCACAACCGGATACTGTTCATCAGGACTAAACTCATAATGTTTAAGCCTTTCTCCTGTCATTTCATAGATTAGATTTTCAGCCTCTTTAATTAACCCCTCTGTTTCATCAAGCAACTGCTTTGTCTCATCACTTATCTCGATATCAAGCCAATTTTGTTCTTTGTTTCCCATAGAATTTTCTCCTTTGTGTAATTTGTTTATTAGTATAATCAAAGCATATCAAACTAGCCGGACAATATATGTCCAAAACTTATTCCTGTAATTTTTTAAGTGCCTTCTGATACTTTTTTGCCCTTTTAATATCCTTCTCTGTAATTCCAACTTTTTCAAGTCTTGACAAATCCATATTATGCTTTAAATCTGATATTTTAACTGCTCTTGCTAAAGGATTTGCTTTCACCCTCTCTATATAATCATCATAAGACAGGCTCCCATCCTTAGACTTTGTAATAGCAAATACTGCTTCGCCTATCTCCTCCCCAAACAATTCTTTTATTCTCTCTATTGTAAGTGGAGTATCTTCAACCGTATCATGAAGATAGGCAACTATTTTTTCTTTATTTGTAGTCACACCATTTACTACAGCCTGTATATATCCTGTAAAATAATCTATACCAGCTTTATCAATTTGATTTTTATGAGCCTCTTGTGATAAAAGTTTAGCTAACTCTAATAAATATTCTTCTTTAGTTATCTCTTTTATTTGCTCATATTCTTCACAATCTGGACATACATAAGGGAACATAGTAAAATCAATAAATATTAAATCGCCTTTATATCCACCTGCTTCTAACATTGAACCATCTAAGTTTTTAACAACAACATTATCTCTTGATGGTTTGTAATACTTTACAGCCTTACTAAAATCAATAATTCTAAGCATTTTTACTTCCTCCTCGTATTTGAAAATATTTTTAATAAACGACTACTGCCATACCGTTGTAAGCATTGTCATATATTATCTTAACAGCATCAGTTGGTGTATTTACACAGCCATGTGAGCCGTGTCCATTTTTGTAAGCTGATGCTTCCCAATCTGAGCTAAGCTTTCTCCATGGAGCATCATGTATTCCTATTGAATTAGCATCATCAAATCTCATCCATCTTTCAACAAAGTCTGATTTAAACGAATTATCAAAATCTCTATAATGTAATACTCTATTTTTCTGCATATAAATTACTGTAAATAAACCTTTAGAAGTCTGAGCCTTTTTCTTTATATCTCCTGTTACCACATTGGTAGTAACTATTCTCTTGCCTTTTATTACCTGTGAAATAATTTGATTTTCCAGATCAACTTCAATGTATGTTCTATTTAGAATTTTATTTAAGTCTAACTTCGAAAGATTTCCTTTTTTCTTTCCCTGTACTGCGAGGAAAATGTTATCAGCTATAGCTTTTTTAATATCCTCGTTTGATAAGCCTGCAACTATCCTTTTTATGTTTACTTCTTTACCATCGTGCCTTTTTAGTACAAGTGAATACTTAAGGTCTTCTAAATGCTCTACTACATAGTCTGCAATAGCCTCCCTACTTATCTTATCCTTCACTCTAAACTTATTCAATGCCTCCTCATTTAGATTTATTCTTCCAAGCCTTGTTTGAAGGTATGTATCTGATTTGTATCTGGTACTGTCTGTAACTGTTGGCTTAGTGTACATAATCTTAATAAAATCAGACATATGAAGTGGATAAGCCTTAGTGACAACCGTCATATTCATAGAAACAATCAACACTATAAGGATTACTAAAGTGTTCTTAATCTTATTCATAACTACTCTCCTTTTCAAACTAATCAACTCGTTACTAACAGCTGTTATGTTTGTATTATAAGAAGTGGCTTGGACATATCTTGTCCAAAATTCATTGTTTTTAATAATTATGAATATTTTTTTCACAGGTCTTTTTTATCTTCATCACCGGACAAACTTTTCTTTCCATCCACGTAACTACAAGGGCTTATTCTGTTTTCAATAAATTACTCCAGCCTCATAGGCTTGAGTCTGTAAATATAATATCTAAAAAGCTATCTAATTTATTATAAAAATCTTCATAATTTTCGTATTCAACTTCAACATCTAATAATGCATTATCATCCCCAATTGAATATAACCCATCATCTGTTATATCTGTAGGATGAATTACACTAAAATAATTTACTTCTTCTTTGAAAATTCTTTTGATCTCTTCTTCATTTGTCAGTTCCCCATTATAATATTTTCCGAATAACTCAACCAATGTCATAGTCTTCCTCCTTAATCTTTTTACCTTTTCCTTAATTCTTTCATTTCTCTTTCTTATTCATCCCCATACTGGCTTAAAAACATCCATATAGTATAATTAGTTCCAATATGCTCTTCAACAAAATCTTCTGATACATTTAATTCATTGGCTATATCCTTAAATGTATGCGAATACTTTTTGTAAAGAGAAGACATGGTTTCTCTGATATCATCCAGACTCATAGTTTCGTAATTCTTAAGAATGTGCTTATCTTCTTCATTTACTTTGTTAAAAAACAAACCACTAATTTTCTGGATGTTTTTATCTCCCCCTTTTACAGCTCTGCCTCTACCTTCCATTTTGACTAACTCAAGAAACTTTTCAATTTTCATAGTCTCTTTCTCCTTTAATTTATTTTTTATATGCATAGTATATCAAATCTATAGGACATACTTTGTCCAAAAAAATCCCCCGCCAAAATATTTCATTTCAGCAGGGGATAATTATTCATATACTCCTAAACCTTATCATTTATGCCATTACGCCATATTACATAAGCTTAAGATAAAGGTTCTTGATGTCCTCAAAGGTAGGCTCCTTTGGATTGCCCGGTCTGCAGGCATCATCCATTGCAGACTGTGTAAGGAAGTCAAGGTCCTCAGGCTTTACTATGGCCTTGAGGTCAGCAGGGATGCCTACATCTTTAGAAAGCTTCTTTACAGCGTCTACTGCTGCCTTTCTGTACTCTTCCTGGCTCATCTTCTCTACGCCTTCAACGCCCATTGCGATGGCTACATCTTTTAACTTCTCGCCTGTCGCCTCTGCGTTGTACTCCATTACTGTAGGGAGGAGGATGGCGTTAGCAACTCCGTGAGGTGTATCATATACAGCGCCTAAAGAATGTGCCATAGAATGAACTATACCAAGACCGCAGTTAGAGAAGCCCATACCGGTAAGATACTGGCCAAGTGCCATACCCTCTCTGCCTTCCTTTGTATTCTCAACAGCTCCTCTAAGGCTCTTTGCAATAAGCTCGATAGCCTTTAAGTTGAACATATCTGTAATTGTATTTGCACCAAGAGTTGTATAACCCTCGATAGCGTGTGTAAGTGCATCCATACCTGTTGAAGCAGTAAGTCCCTTAGGCATTGAGCTCATCATCTCAGGATCTACAAATGCAACTACAGGGATATCGTGTGGGTCTACACATACGAATTTGCGCTTCTTCTCTACATCTGTAATAACATAGTTGATAGTTACCTCTGCTGCTGTACCTGCTGTTGTAGGCACTGCAAATATAGGTACGCTAGGCTTCTTAGTAGCTGAAAGTCCCTCGAGGCTTCTTACATCTTCAAACTCAGGGTTGGTGATGATGATACCGATAGCCTTCGCTGTATCCATAGAAGAGCCGCCTCCGATAGCTATGATATAGTCAGCTCCTGCCTTCTTAAATGCAGCTACGCCACCCTGTACATTTTCGATTGTCGGATTTGGCTGTATCTCTGAATATACCTCAAAATCCATATTTTCAGCCTTAAGCAAATCAGTTACCTTGCTTGTTACATTGAACTTAACAAGGTCAGGATCTGAACATACGAAAGCCTTCCCAAAGCCTCTGTTCTTGGCCTCTACTGTGATTTCCTTGATTGCACCTGCTCCGTGATAAGAAGTCTCGTTCAATACAATTTTGTTCGCCATCTTTTTTTCCTCCACTTTCTCAGACCTTAGTCTGTAACTACACCCTTCTGCAACATAATATTTGCATACAGAGCCTTTTCAGAAGTTGCTATTATGAGATAAGAGGTCTTAGCCTCCTCATAAAACTTAAATCTTTCGATGAAGCCGATGGTAGCTGCACCACGCTCATCGTATTTTGCCACTATTTCCTCAAACTCCTTCCATATCGGGGTTTCCACTGTGTCTCCCGGCACCTTTTCCATAAGAGAAACTGATTTTTCAGTATAGGTATCAAGTGGAAATAGCTTCAGTATAGCATCAAGCACCTCTGGTACTCCATGTCCATCAAGCCTTATTACCTTGGCATTTTTGCCCATGGTATGAGCAGGGAAATTGCCATCCGATATTACAAGCCTGTCAGAATGTCCCATTTCGCAAAGTGCCGCCAAAAGCTCAGGGGATAGTATCTTGGGAATATTTTTTAACATATCTTCTTCCTTCCTAATTATTGATTGATTGTGAATGTTTTAACACATTGTCCTTACATAATGGGGTGCCTAATTGCAAGGCACCCCTTGTTGTTATTATTTTACCACAGATTTACTCATATAAGCAAGGCTTAATGTCATCTGCATCCATATTGTCAGCGTTGTACCACTTAGCGCCTGTATCCACATCAGATACACTCTTGCCGTCAGCTGCTTCTACCGCAAGCTTAACTGCCTGGTAACCAATCTGTACAGGATCCTGTGTTACAGCACCTGCAAATGTCTTAGCTCTAACTGCATCAAGAAGCTTCTTACCGGCATCAAAACCAACTGCGATTACCTTGTCAGCGCCGAGCTTATCAAGACCTTCGTTAGCTGTGATTATAGCATTTGCTGCAAACTCATTAGAACCGTAAATAGCTATAAGATCTTTCTTCTCAAGTATAGCAGAAGCAACTGCAGCAGCATCTACATCCTTAACTTCAGCAGGGATACCTACATCGATAACCACCTTAACTCCGGCTTTCTCATTCATCTTCTTATCGTCTATTAAAAATCCGTTCATTTCTTCACGCCCGATAAAAAGATTCTGAGCTACCGTCAGGTCGTTCATCATGTTAAGCTCCTGATGAACAATGGAGATTCCTGCTTCTTCAGATTCAGCAGGCCCCTTAAAACAGACCTCCTGTCCCATATACTGTATTTCACCGGAATCTTTTGAATATATGCCGGTCAAAATCTTCATAAGAGTAGATTTGCCGGCTCCATTTTCTCCCATCAGGGCAACTACCTCACCCGCCTTTAGGTCTAGTGCTGCATTCTTAAGTGCTGCAACGCCTGAGAAGGATTTGGTAATTCCTTTCATTGAAAGTATTAAATCACCCATATTAACTCCTTAGCAAAAGCTATTCTCTTATACTCTTTTTCTGTCCGTAAGTCTTAAACTTCTCAGCCATAAGTGTCATCTCTTCCGGCGGAAGTACAACAGGACTACCTATACTTCTAGCCTTTACATAGACTTCTGAACAATATTCAATCTCTTCAACTATGTTAAATGCATTGAGGAGGTCGTTTGCTCCTGCAAGCACTCCGTGGTTGGCAAGGATAACTGCCTTTCTGTCCTCCATCGCCTTACAAGCATTTACAGCAAGTTCATGTGAACCGTAGGTTGCGTATTCTGCACATCTAACTGTAGGTCCTGCTACTGCTATCATATAGTGAGTTGCAGGAAGCTCTTCGCGTAGGCACGCCAGTACTGTTGTATACATAACATGCGCATGGATAACTGCATCTATGTCATCCCTTGTCCTATAAGGCATAAGGTGCATTTCCCATTCTGAAGAAGGTGTGCGTGTGCCCTCAATTGTTTTTCCATCGAGGTCGATTATTACTATATCCTCAGGCTGAATCTCAAAGAAATCGATTCCTGATGGAGTAATAGCCACCATCTTATTCTCTCTGTCAAATACGCTTAAGTTTCCGCCTGTTCCCTTGGTAAGCCCTGCTGTCACAAGCTTCTTACCATATTTCACAAGCTCCTCTCTAGCTTTTTCCATTAACATAACATCATCCTCCGCTGGTCATAAGACCGCTTCTATTTTCTTTTTAGCGTTTGCTATCAAAGCTTTTGACAGCAAACGCCATTTATCTCTTATATCATAAACATCGTTTTATCTGTAGAGTGGTCCGTAATAAGCACAAGCTCTGAAATCCTGGCTCTCTAAATCTGTAGTTCCAAATCCATTAAATGAATGTGGTCTGAAGATTCTGTCCTCTGTTACATTGTGGAAAGCAACAGGAATTCTAAGCATAGAAGCAAGAGTTATAAGTCTGTCACCTACGTGGCCATGAACTGTTGCTCCGTGGTTAGCGCCCCACTTAGCCATTACATTGTAAACACTGTCTGCTGACTTGGTTGAAAGATTTGGTGCAAACCAGGTTGTTGGCCAGCTTCTATCTGTTCTCTCATCGAGTACCTTGTGCACATCATCCTCAAGTACGCAGGTATAACCCTCTATTATCTGTAAGGTAGGTCCAACACCCTCAACGATATTGGTTCTAATCATAGTTACAGGCATCTCTGCAGCTGTCTTAAAGTGTGATGAGAAGCCGCCTCCTCTGAAGTACTCATAGTTCGCCCTGCACCAGTCAGTAGCCTCTGTAAGAGCCTTGATGTCCTCATCTGTGAGGTTCCACCATTCCTTCATGCAGCCCTCACCCTTTTCATTCTTAGCAGCAGCTGAGCCATCTAAGCAGCTTGCGCCAGAGTTGATAAGGTGCATAATACCGTTTGCAGCCTTACCTGTGAGTTTCTTTCCTGTTACTCTCTCAACAGACTCAGGTGACCAATATGTTCTTACATCACTAAATATTGCCGCTTTATTGGTTACGAGCCATCCAAGCATCATAGATACACCGTTAAGTGTGTCATTCTCAGTTGCAAATGGAATAGGCTCTCTCTTGCCGTTCCAGTCAAAGCCTGAAGCTGTAATAGCCTCTGTAAAGTCAGCATTTGGAAGCCAGTCTGTCCACATTCTCTGTCCCTGGAAACCGCCTGCTATAGCATTTCTACCAAGTGACTCCTCGTGCCAGCCAAGCTCTGCAAGCTTTGGATTGCCCTTAAGTATGTCTCTTACTACAAGTGCATGCTTAACGCAGAACTCCCACTGCTTCTCCTCAGGTATCCATCTGGATTTCTTTATTATTTCAGGGAAATCCTTTCCAGCATTTGTATTGTAGCCCTCTTTGCAGTTCTCACGAACCCATTTAAGAGCCTTCTCGTATTCCTCGTGGTCATAGATTTCAAGCTCGATTCTTCTTAATATCTCAGTCATGTCTACCCACTCAGTTCTCATTCCGAGATATTTCTGGAAGAAATCTACATTTACAACAGAACCTGCAATACCCATAGACACTGAGCCAAGGTTTACATAGGACTTATTTTTCATAAGACCTACTGCAATTGCACCTCTTGCAAAATCAAGAATCTTCTTCTTTACATCTTCTGTAATAGTCTCATCATTCTTGTCCTGAACTTCGTGTCCGTAAATTGAAAATGCTGGAAGTCCCCTCTGTGCATATGCCGCCATAACTGCTGCAAGGTAAACAGCACCTGGTCTCTCAGTTCCGTTAAATCCCCATACAGCCTTGATTGTATTAGGGTTTAAGTCCATAGTCTCTGTACCGTAGCACCAGCAAGGGGTTACGGTAAGGGTTCCAACTACGTTCTGAGTTGAGAAGAATTCATCACATTTTGCAGCCTCACCGCCTCCACCTATGGTACAAGGTGAAATCACACACTGTACAGGTGTTCCGTCAGGATATTTAAGTTCGCTTTCAATAAGCTTTTTAGCTCTATTAGCCATTCCCATTGTCTGGTCCTCAAGCGCCTCTCTAACTCCGCCCCAGCGGCCATCAATTGTTGGTCTAATACCGATTTTTGGATAACTCATGTCATTTTCCTCCTTAAAATATGTATGTTAGTATGTTTTCATTTCCTGCGATTTATAAGCAGCCTCAAGCCCCTCTTCAATGGTCTTTATCTCTCCAAGTGCCTTTAACTGAACTATAATGTTACCAAGAGCTGATGCCTCGTAAGGTCCTGCAGTAATGCTTACATCAAGTCTTTTAGCTATCAGCTTGCATAGAAGTGAAGACTTTGCCCCACCGCCTATCATATGGACCTTCTTATACTTTTTGCCCGATATTTCTTCAAGAGCGGTTTTTACCTCAAGGTATTTCTTTACCATGCTCTCATAGATAATTCTGAAATAGTCCATTTCATTCTCAGGAAGTGCAAGCCCCTTTTCTTTAAGAAACTCATCTATTACTTCTTTGGCATCCGCCTCTTCACTTCCAAATCTCGGATCTTCCATATCTATAAGATTGGTTATGGGCTCTTCCTTCTTAAGTGACTCTTCCACATAGGCTGTAATCTCGTCAAACTCAAGCTTTCTTCCAAGCTTCTTCTCATAGGCTGTTTTATATTTCTCAAGTAGATAAAGTCCTGTAAGATTCTTAAATAAAAGCGGAGTAGAATCAAAGCCAAGCTCATTAGTAAGTCCCTTTTCATAAGCTCTCTCGGATAAATCAGGGCTTTCAGCTCTTATTCCAAAGAGAGACCAGGTGCCGCAGCTAAGGAACATCGTGTCTGCATCCGTCATTACCTTGGTAAGTAAGACTGCACTTGCTGTATCGTGACCACAGACTGAAACTACATCTACATCCAGGTCTTTTAGTTCATCTACAAGTCCTGTCTTAACATTGCCTGTGATAGAGCCAGCCTTTGTTATCTTTGGAAGCTTGTTTTTATCAAGGCCATAAGCCTCAAGCAGTTTATCGCTATAATCTCCTGTTTTAAGATTAAGTATCTGAGTGGTTGAAAGTATGGTTTCCTCACCTGTCATATTGCCGGTTAAGAGGTACTGTATCAAATCAGGCATCATAAGCAGCTTATCAGCCTTTTCATATCCACCCGGATTTAGCTTCTTAAATGCCAATAACTGAAAAAGGGTATTTATACTCATAATCTGAGTTCCCGTTTCAGCAAATATTTCCTTCTCACTAAGGCTCTTTAAGGCTTCTTCATAGCCTTCCTGATGCTTGGGATCTCTGTAACAGACAGGAGGCTCAACCAGCTTTCCTTCTTTATCTACCAGGCCGAAGTCAACTCCCCAGGTGTCTATGCCCACCGAAGATATCTCGTGTCCGTTTTCCTTTATGGTTTCCACTATTTTCCTTACAAGTTCATCAAAATCCCAACGCAGTCTTCCATTTGAACTTTTTATTTCATGAGAGAATCTCATAACCTCTTCAAGCTTTATCTTGCCATCCTCAATATAGCCTATTATTCCTCTGATTGAGGTGGCTCCCATATCTATTGCCAGTGCTTTTTTCATATATGCTCCTTCAATAAATATAAATCCGATTTATTTTTACTATTTTTATATGAATTTTTTGAGATGATCTTAAATTTCTTTGTAGTTTTTTACTAATCATCTGAACTGATAATAACATATTATGAATATTTTAGCTATACTTGGAGATTTAGTTGAATTTATTTTTTAAAATATCTGTTTTTGGTTCATTTTTGTTCTAAAATGTTCATTTTGGTTTATTTTTCCTTTGATTTATGAACAAAAAATGTTATACTACCTGTAGCTGATATGTGGTAAGAAAGTTACACATTTTGAGCATATGTTCAAGATGCTAACCTTTGTGCTGATTATTAGATAACAAATCGGGATATCAGTAGCATTTATTAAACTGGGATATGGAGACTGGTTATGAAATATATTGAACGAAAGAAACAGATTTTAGCCTATCTTTCAAACGGAAATGGAGTTGGCGACATTACAAATATGTGCAAGAAGCTCTATGTATCAAGGTCAACCTTGCGCAGGGATTTGATTACCCTTGAGGAAGAGGGAATAATAAAGAGGTATCATGGTGGTATAACTATGGTCTCTCCAAGTTCTTCTGAGAATTCCATTAATATAAGGAAAATGGAGAATACAGATAAGAAAATGGCTCTGGCCAAGCGCGCCCGCACCCTTTTACAGGATAACATGGTCATCTTCCTTGATTCCTCTTCTACTGTAAGTCTTTTCATCCCTTACTTAAAGACTTACAGCAATCTCACTGTTATAACTAACGGCATCAATATCGCAAGCCAGTTAAATACCTATCCTAATATCAAGTGCTACATCTGTCCGGGAGTGCTAAAGAACAAAAGTCTCTCCATAATAGGAGAGTATGCTTCTGCTTTTATCAGCAATTTCCGTGCTGACATAGCCTTCATATCAAGCAAGGCAATTACAACTCAGGGAATATTTGAGGGTGATGATTCCCAAGCCCTCTGCAAGAAGGAAATGATAAAGAACTCTTTCAAGACTGTGCTTTTGCTTGATAACAGCAAGGAGTTCAAGGAGGGGTATTTTAAGCTTGCTGATTTTTCGGATTTTGATGTGATTGTGTCAAATGGGGCTTTTGGAGAAGGGATTATGAAGGAAATTGATATGTCCAATTGCAAGTTGCTGTTTTAAGTATGCCTCTATAAATTCTAAGCTGTAGGTTATATGAACCAGCTAATTTGACGCAAAAACTGATAAATGTCCAGACTCGCTACGGCATTCGCTTCGCTACGCCTGATGCGCTCGCTTAGGCATTATCAGTTTTTACTGTCATCAGCTATCTAACCCCCACAGTGACGCTCCAAATGATAACATTTCGCTACAGCATCCGCTTCGCTCCGCCTAAGCGAGAGCTTAGAATTTATCATTCGTAGCTGGCACCTTAAATTTATACAAATAACAATCTGAATACCAAATTAGGGGCAGCTATTAAATTGCCCTATTATTGACACTTTGCCTTAACGAAAGCAACAATCTCCTCATTTACTTCCATTACCCGTTCGTCTCTTTCCATTTCTTCAATGGACATCCATTTATACCTGCTTTTATCGATTAAGAAAGTGTCCTCATTCATGTTCTCGGGATATGATTCTAATGTTACTGTATATAACTTGTGATTGAATATTTTATAAACATCGTCACTTACAGAATATTTGCAATGCTTTGCAGTTACAATGTATTTCATATCTACATCTTTATTTAATAAACTGCAAGCAAAATGATCAACATTAGCTTTATTATCATCGTTGCTTTTTATATACGGAAACAACCAAGCTTGCCATCTGTTGTCATATACTTGTAAGTATTTATTATCTGGATTTTTAATCGCTAAGAGAGAAAATTCATGTAAAGTATTAGATAACACTTCCTTAACAAGTTGAAGGATTTTTACAAGATCCCTCTGTGATAATGAACCAATCTTACAAACAATGTTATATTCATCAATGCTAACAATTTTATCAATTCTAGTCCATGATTCTCTTTTAAGCCAGCAGCTTCCCAATCATCAATTGGGATACTATATGGATTAGTAGACTTATCCTTAGTGGTAACATACATCGCAAGGATAGCAATTGTATTATCATCAATCACTATAGCAGGTCTTCTCTTGACTTCATTTATATCTGAATATGGAAACTGTACCCACCAAACATCACCAATACTATACTTTCCCATTTGTTATAACCTCATTCTTATATACCTTGTCCCACTCATCATCTTGAATCCACTCGTCATCAGGGGGCAAGTCTTTAATGTTTACTGCTAAATCAAGGAGCTTATCACGATTGTTGTTTAGAAATTTCTTAAAATCTTCAACTGTCTTTATTTTATCCATAAGATCTCCTTCCAATAGTATTCACGCAAATATAGATATATTATACTTTTAGAAAGTAATAGTGTCAATGTGTGGTACCGCATGATATTGTGGATATTACAAGCTGGTTGTATAATGAATAATAAAGTTAGAAATTTTAAGTCGCAGTGCCACTGTAAATCAACTAAGTGACGCTCCGAATGATAACATTTCGCTGCGGCATCCGCTTCGCTTCGCCTAAGCGAGAGCTTAGAATTTATCATTCGGGGCTGGCACCTTAAAATTATGCAAATAGCAACCCGAATACCAAATTAAAGGCAGCTACTCCCACCCGCCCCCATGTGGCTGATGTGATTCTTTAATAAAATTATAGAAATCAGCTCCGTTTTTGCGTTGCTCAGAGGCGCATTGCGAAGCAGCTAAGCCTATGAGCAATGCAAAAAGGTAGGAGCGTCACTTAATAATACAAAAAATCACATTAGCCATCTCAAATCACAAAATCAGATAATCAGGCACCCCATCCTTATATCTGCAGCTCATTTCTCCCTGGACTAAAGGCCTTAGATACTTCATCATCTCCTCTGTAACTCCATTGTGAGCCTCATTTATCCACTGAAGAGGAACCTTCTTTTCAAGATTAGCAACTTCTGCTATGTCAACTGATGAATATTCCACCTTGTAAGGCTCATCAGAAACCCTTATAAGCCTTGCCATCTTTCCTGACAGCCCCTCACGGCCAAGTCTTACCGCCACTCTTCCAAGCTCTTCTGACTCTCTTATATCGGTCTCACTGAGGCAGTGCGATGCACAGCGCTGTACAAGGCTTAGTTCTATGTATCTTGCCTTGTATTTAAGCTCATCTTTTAGCACTTTCTCAAGTATCCTTCCATTTCCTGCAAGCTGCTTATGTCCAAAGGCATCCACTTCACCATCTTCATCTGCGTGATTCTTGCCACCCTGCTCTATAACCGTACCCTCGCTTAGGGCAACGATTACATTCTTTGACTTCTTCATCACTTCCTTAAGGTCAGCCACAAATTTGTCTACAGAAAGGGTGACCTCGCTTAAGTAAATGAGATAGGGAACCTCGCTGTCCTTTTCAGCCGCAAGTGCCGCAGCGGCTGTAAGCCAGCCTGCATTTCTTCCCATAATCTCGACTATAAGGATGTTTTCCCTATCATAGACCTTTACTTCCCTTGCAAGCTCGTGGCACACAGTAGCTATGTATTTTGCAGTGGAGCCAAAGCCCGGGCAGTGGTCTATACCATTTAAGTCATTGTCTATGGTCTTAGGAGCGCCATTTACAGTAATATCTGTTATTTTATTTTCGTTAAAATACTCCGAAAGCCTGTAAACTGTGTCCATCGAGTCATTTCCACCTATGTAGACAAAATGCCCTATGTCGTATTTTCTAAACACTTCCACAACCCTCTTAAAGTCAGTCTCATCTTCCTTTGGGTCTGAAAGCCTGTAACGGCAGGAGCCAAGAGCTGAAGCAGGAGTACGCATGAGCTTGTCCAAATCATCCTCTGAAAGCCCTGTCAAATCAATGATATTTTCCTTTAGTATTCCCTCTACTCCAAATCTTGAGCCATATACCTTAGCTCCCTTATTTTCCTTGCACCACTCCCTTATTACCCCTGTGAGAGTCGCATTTATTGCAGCTGTTGGCCCACCTGACTGGGCTACTATAAGATTCTTCATTCTACCTTAACTCCTTGTCAATGTCTCAAACTTGTATCCCACGCCCCAAACTGTAGAAAGCCTCCATTCTGTATGGTCATTAATCTTCTTTCTAAGCCTTTTCACATGGACATCTACTGTTCTGGTATCGCCTATGTACTCATAGCCCCAGATCCTGTCAAGGAGCTGTTCCCTTGTAAATACCTGATTTGGGTGAGATGCGAGAAAATAAAATAGCTCCAGCTCCTTAGGCGGCATATCCACCCTTTTATCATAGTAAGTAACAGAATAATTGGTTAGGTTTATTTCCAAATCCGCATAGCGTACTCTGTTAATGTTCGCATCTTCTTCTACTCCTGTAGTAGCATTATTGTCGTTACCGGCTCCTGTATCTGCACTAAATCTCCTAAGTACAGCCTTTACCCTTGCTACAAGCTCTTTTGAGTCAAAGGGCTTAATCATATAGTCATCCGCACCAAGCTCGAGTCCAAGCACCTTGTCAAAGATTTCTCCCTTTGCAGACAGCATAATAATAGGCACCTTCGAGGTTTTCCTAATCTCCCTGCATACATCATAGCCATCCTTTCCCGGAAGCATAAGGTCTAGCAGGATGAGGTCAGGCTGGTACTCCTTAAACAGGGTAAGAGCCACCTCTCCGTCTTCTGCCCTCTTTGTATCGTAGCATTCTTTCACGAGATAGAGCGATATAAGCTCAGATATATCCTCATCATCGTCCACTATAAGTATCTTTTGTTTCTCAGACATTACTTTTCTCCTCACTGTATTATCTGCCATTTAGCACATCTCTTCTCTTTTTATAATCAGGCATAATATTTCCTACAACCCTCCAAAAGTCACTGGAATGGTTGGGGTGTATGAAATGAGCCATTTCGTGAACTACCACATACCGGAGACATTCCTTGGGTTTGTGAATAAGCTCAAGGTTCAGGGTAATTTTGCCTCCCTTTGGCTTGCAGGAGCCCCATCTGCTGGTCATCTTCCTTATGCTGATGCTGGGATATGCAACTCCCATTTCCTTGAAATCAGGATAACAAAAGTCCACCATCTTCGTAAATACTTCTTTTGCGAAGGTTAACTCCCATTTCTTTAGCAGGCGTTCTTTTCTCTCCCTGTCATTTACATCTTTTACAAAGATATAAATGTACTCACTGCTTGCTTTCACGCTTTCTTTAGGTGATTGCACGACCTTTAGGCTTAGATTTTTCCCAAAATAATTTATTTCATCTCCCGTATTATAACTTATTTCTCTGTTATTTTCCGCATTTTCCCCATTTTTCTCAAATCTCTTAAAAGCTTCCAGTATGAACTCTTCTTTGCTTTTTATAAATCCTTCAATCACATCCACAGGAACTCTTTTATTGGCAGATACATAGATAATCTCACTGGGTTTCACCCTTAGATTTATATTCTTTACGGTTTTTCTTTCCAGGGTGTAGTCATACTCTTTCACACCAAGCCGTATTTTCCTAACTTCAACACTCATATCTCAAATCTCCTACGGCTTTTATTCTACCATAGAAAGTTTATAAATGCATTAATATTATACCCTTATCCCCTTCATTATCTCCCCAATTGGAGCATTGATTGTCAGCTTAGCATTTACATTTTTTCCGGTCTCTGACTTATTTATCACCACAAGGTGCTTTCCGTGAAAATAATCCACAAAGCCTGCTGCCGGGTATACGACCAAAGAAGTCCCTCCTATAATGAGGGTGTCAGCCATTGAAATCGCCATAACAGCCCTTTGGGTTACATTTTGGTCAAGTCCTTCTTCATACAGGACTACATCAGGCTTTACGATGCCACCACACTCACAATGTGGAACTCCGTCAGAGTTTTTTATAAAGTCTGCATCGTAGAATTTACCGCATTTCATACAATAATTCCTATGTATGCTTCCATGTAACTCATAGACCTTCTTACTGCCTGCCTGCTGGTGAAGTCCGTCTATATTCTGAGTTACTACAGCTAATAGCCTGCCTGCCCTCTCAAGTTCGGCGAGCTTAAGGTGGGCAGGGTTAGGCTTTGCATCTAGATACATCATCTTATCCTTATAAAACTCATAGAATGCCTCCGGGTATCTTAGAAAAAAGCTATGGCTTATAATCTGCTCGGGAGAATACTTATACTCCTGATGATAAAGCCCGTCAGCACTTCTAAAGTCAGGTATTCCACTCTCCGTAGACACTCCCGCTCCTCCAAAGAATACTATTCTACTACTGTCGTCTATTATTTTCTGAAGTTCTTCAATTTCTTTCTCATACATAGTCGGCACCTCCCTTATTTGCAATTATTATCCGATTTCGTCTAAGACCTTAAAATAATCCTTAAAAGTTTTCGCCGAGCAATCCGGATTTTTAATTATTACACCAGCTCTTCTTAGCCCCACAAGCGCAAAAGCCATAGCCACGCGGTGGTCATCATAGGTCTCTATATAAACTTCGTTTTCATTCATTTCTTCCGGGAAAATGCTTATCTCACCATCCCCCATAACAGCCCTAATTCCAAGCTTTTCCAGTTCATTTTTTATAGCAAGGAGGCGGTCTGACTCCTGCATACGGATATGGGCTATACCGGTTATCTTTGTCGGACTTTTTGCAAATGCGCTAACTGCCGCAAGGGTGAGGCTTTGGTCTGAAAAGCTGTTAAGATTTGCTTCAATTCCAGCATAAGAACCGCTTTTGGCGCCTGTAATTATAATTCCATCCTCTTCATCCTGAAGTTTTGCCCCCATTTTAGTCAGAAGTTTTACAAACTCTATATCCCCCTGAATGCTGTCTAAATGTACATTTTTTACCTGAGCCCTGCACCCAAGGATTTCAGCCATCGCATAAAAATAGCAGGCCGCAGATACATCAGGCTCAATCTCGTATTCTCTTCCCTTATAGGTATCGCCATCTTTTAATATATACGATACCGCACCATTTTCACAAACTACCTGAGGCTTCATAGAAAAGCTTTCCATCACCTTCGCTGTCATGTCCACATATGGCAGGCTTTCTCTACCTCCTGCTATATTTACCTTTAGCCCATCAGGCAGTAAAAATCCTGTCATTACTACCGCGCTTAGAAACTGACTGCTGATACCTGTATCAAGGCTTATTTCACCACCTTTTACGGCTCTTGAGTCTATGGTAAACGGAAAATGTCCCTCTGCCTCATCATAGCTTATAAGAGCACCCAGCTTTATAAGGGCATCTAAAAGCGGCTTCATAGGGCGCTTTTTCATCTGCTCGGAAGCATCTAAGTGATATACACCTGCGCTAAATGCCAAGAGAGCTGTAAGAAATCTGGCTGCTGTCCCCGCACTGCCTACATTTACAGAGGCTTCTCTAACAGGAAGCCTTCCTCCACAGCCCTGTACGGTAATAGTTTCATTTTCTTCATCTATCTCCATTTTTATGCCAAGAATGCTGAGACAGGCAAGCATATTTTTGGCATCATTTGAAAAAAGAGCACCTTTAAGAATGGTCTCCCCTTCAGCAAGAGCCGCTATAAGGAGAGCCCTGTTGGTTATACTCTTTGAGCCCGGAACCTTCACCCTTATGGTCTTATTTCGGTCTATCTTGTCAAAAATGCACCTAACTCTATATTTATCCATATTCTCACCCTATCAAGTAATTCCCCTAATTATTCTTAGTCTTCTCTTCCCCACAAAATTCACTTCTTACGCCTTTTCATATAGAAAATGTACTCTTCTACTGCAAGCCGCAATTGAATTTTGCACGCTTTTATCTAAAGATATTGATGCCAAAAGATAATAAATTTTTTGACACTTGTATCAATTAAATACATTATAGCCTTATATTAGCTTTTCCTGCAATTGTATTTTAAAATAACCCATCAGGCAAATCTTAACCTGATGGGTATGTATTATCCCGAACATAATTGTCATGTATTTTGACGCACTAATCCTAGTTATATACAAACTTCACTTCCTTTTTATCGGACTTTGAAGCCTCATCCCTTTCCTTCTTCGTACCTTCAGCTATATCAATTGCATCAAGCCTTACTCCTGCATCAAAGGTCTTGGCTGTTGTATCTGAAAATGCAGCCTTTATGCTCTCAGCAAATCTTTCAAGCTTCTTAGCTATGCTATTTCTTTCGGCAGCCATCTTTATAGCATCTTCATTCCTCTTTGCAAGTACTTCACGCAGTTTTTCCCTGACCTTCATTTCTGAGTCATAGTCATTCTTTGATATCTCGCCTTCAAGATAAAGCCTCTTAATATCAGAGTCTGACTTGCCTGTAAAAGAAACATCCTCTTTGTCTTCTGACTTTTCGGCTTCCCTTTTCTGCTCTTTTTGAGCCAGTTCTTTAAGGGCTGCATTCCTTTTTTCAGACTTGGCTTTTTCTGCCTTGCGGGCATTTTGCGACTGCTCGGCCTTTAGCTCAGCCTTATTCTGCCTAACGTTACCCAAGGCCTCCTTTTGCTCATTCTCGTCAAGCTTTTCGCTCTTTTTGGCTTCACTTGCCGCGTCATACTTAGCCACAGCCTTCTTGCTAATCTGAACGGTGTCTCCGTCCGGCGAAACTGCGACCTGATTCTCCAGTGGCTCACTGCTCACGCCTAAGCCACCACTTACACCGCCGGCTCCATTACCGGCAGATACGGAATTACCGGATGTTTTACTGATACTTTCACGACTTAAAGAACCTATTCCTTTACCACCGACGTACCCGCTATATCCACTTCCTGTGTTTATGCCTTCAATTGCCATAGTCACTACCCTCCTTGAATTGTGACATTTAAAAATATATACATATTTCCATTATAGCATAGATTTCTCATAATTGCAAAGATTTTCTTTAAAATTCTTGAACTTTTTTAAAATCTGCACATTAATCAAACTATTTAAAATAAACCACTAAATATTGGTATCAATCTACCTTGTATCCACATATATAGTTAATTTAGAGATTTACTATTCAGGAGGAACCCTTCACTTTACCTATTTAAGGAACGGCTCATCTTCATATAGGTATGTCTCTTTCCCCTTATGCATATCGAAAGAGCCATAAGGTTGTCTGGATCAGGTACCCTGCCATAGCCACCATCTCCAAGATGGTGCACATCAAAGCCTATCCTTTTATTGCAAAGTCCTATCTGCCGGATGGTGTCTGCATCCGCACTTTCCTGACTTGTACCTACAGCACTTATGGTAATTCCGCCCCTAGCCTTTACCTTGGCTACTATGGCAGAAGATTCAGCCTCACCTATGCCCGGAGCAGTTCCCACTGCGGGTATAAGCACCCCGTCAGCACCCCTATCCATAAACCCAAGTATAACTTCCTCAGAGAGTATTTTCTCAGAAAGCCCTGCAGCATGCATTTTCCCGGCAAATACAAGCCCGTTAAAATACTTCTTCGCCACCTCGATAGAAGCCATAATCCCTGCGTTTGACACTCCTGTAGCCGGGTTGCCCGTGAGCAGGATGAAGTCTACTCCCTGCCTCGCCGCCTCTTCAAAGGCTTCCTTCGTAGCCCTTCTGCCGGCAGGAAGTGTAATCAAATCTTCCACACTGTCCACATTTTCTTCCACAGGTTCTAAGTTTATACCTACAGGCTTCCCTGTCAAATGCTTAATATACTTAATTGGCTCAGCCTCATCAAGTCCGTTGATATATTTTGTAAACACATCATATTCATTTAATAAAAGTAAATCTGCTCCAAATGCAGACATCACCTCGGCATTGGTAACATCTTCAAAAAGCGGAGCCGCAGTAACAACTGTTTCTCCAAGTATGGTTCTGCTTTCACTTGCTATGATTGAATTTTTCAAATCAGAAGCCGACATTTTCCTAATATCACTGGCAGTGCAGCTTAACAATCTCTTTTTCATTTTTTCTCCTATGACTATTATGGTGTCAAAAGTATAAAAGTTTTCTTTCAAGCAGACTTTCGCCTCTCTTACACTTTTAGCGCTTCTGCTGTATGGCTTAGACAATGCACATAAAGAAAGGATAGCACTCGATATGTTCTAAGTCAAGAATAGGGAAAACTTAGATTTTGTTTGAAAAAACATTTTGTCTAAAGTATAATCAATGATGATAGAAATAATTCGCCCATTAATCTCTAATTATTATACAAATAGTCATAGACTCCTTATTCTCCATAGTTAGAAGAATAAACTCTTTTATGTCTTTGACTGTCGGTGAATTACCAAACAATTGAAATCTTCGTAATTGTTTTACTATACTAAGATTGTGGAGGAAGAGTGAAAAATAACTTATATTTTTGGGCGCACTTATATAAGGGGTCGCAAGATCCCTAAAATTGGTAACTATATAAATAAATGTTAGTTATCGTTGCGTTTTACTAACTTTGAGCTATCATAACCAAGGCTTTCAAGATAAGCAAAGACATTGTTTTCATTTAGAATCACACGCTCTATTTGATTTTTCGGAGACATAAGTTCTTCATAATCAATAGGATTAAACGGTTTTTCTTCTGAAACCATGTGATAAATGCATACTATCATCATTCGTGCTATGGCAATGATTGCTTTCTTATGACCACGGCGTTTTTTAACTCGACCATATTTGATTGCAAAATAGGTCTGCTTTTTGCTCTTGATTGCTGCAAGCGCACATTGTACCATCATAGGCTTTAAGTAATCTCCTGCTTTTGAAATCCGCACAGACTTCTTTTTACCGGCTGACTCATTGTTAGTAGGTGAAAGCCCACACCATGAGCACAGATGCTTTGCGTCATCAAAGATGCTCATATCTACGCCTGTTTCGGCAAGAACGATTGTTGAACTTAGTTCGGTCATCCCAGGCATTGTAGAAACAAGTTCAACGAACTTGTAGTAAGGCTTCATCCTTACATAAAGCTCAACTTCAGATTGAGTAATCATGCCATCAAGATACTCCAGATGGCTGCGGGCAAGTTCAAGCTTTTTAGCCTGATCAGATTCTATGTTATACCCCCTGATTGCCTCAATGATTTCATCGGATTTAGCTTTTGCCCCTTTTTTAATGAGTCTGCGGACAGCTTTTTCATCAATGGAATCAGAAGTATGTGTAAGAAGATACGACATGATTTCTGTGGCTGTTTTGCCAAAAGGATCAGACAGTACACTGGCAATGCCGACATTGGAAACAGTCATGCAGTTTTGTATGCGGTTTTTCTCAGAAGATTTCATACATACCAGTTTGAAACGGTATCTTGCGATTTCACGCAGCTGTCTGAAGTCTTTAGGGGGAATGAACGAGCATCTGACAAGGTCGAATTTGTAGAGGTCAGCAATCCATTTGGAGTCTTTTTTATCAGTTTTCTTTCCCTTGATGGCTTTGACATATTTAGGATGGGTAAGGCAGACTTCTATGTCATTCTCGAGATAATTAAAAATAGGAATCCAATATTTCCCAGTGGATTCCATACATACATGATAACAATTATTCTCGATTAGCCAGCTGTGAAATTTTCTAATATCTGAGTTGAAAGTAGAAAATGATTTTTGCTTGTACTCAGAGATTCCATCAGCATTTGTGATTACGATGGTTGCAACGATAACATTTTTGTGGACATCAAGCCCACAGCAGATGGAGTATTTTAACTTCATCATAAGTATCACCACCTTTATAAAAAAAGGATAGCAACATTGACTGTCATCCTGCGACTGAATAAACATGGTTTATTACCAATGATAAGAGTCCGGGCTCAATGTCCCACTTGTTTGTGCTTGTAAGGATGACGGCACATATAAATATACGGGGTCGAAAATAAATTCGCCACTCCTCCTCCCGTGCTCTGTAGTATATTGCTATCCTATATAGATATTATAAGACAAAGCGAGGAAAGGCACAACATTTTTTCATAACTTGTTTGTGCCTTGAGCGAAGCGAAAGGAATGGTAAAAAATATGACTGATAACAATAGCTTTATACAAACAGTGAAAATAGATGAAATACCTTGGCACAGGCTGACTACAGCTTATGGCAGAGCAACTGATTTCCCGGAATATCTGAGGATTTTATCAGAACTAAAGGATATCAAGGCTATGGAGGAGGCTGGTGAGCTTCTGGCTATTAATATATCACACCAGTCTACCCTTTGGCATTCAACACCTTTCGCCCTTATTTTTCTTGTGAGGATTTTTAAGGATGCCCTTATTAAAAGGCAGAGTAATAGCATAGCAGACTATCTTGCAAAGGAATTGCTTGAGCTCTTTGTAGAAGTTGCAGAAGCTGTGAATGATGGAAATATGCTTGAACACGCCGAGCCTTTGCCTCATTTTTTAGATTTACTAAAAGAAGAGTATTTATGGTCTGAAGTCTATGATGAAGAGGCGGACGAGCTCCGTTATGAAGATGACAATGTCTTCCCGGATGACTTATTTTACAGCTTTTACTACTATTCAAAGGAAGTTCTTCTCACCTGTAAGCCTCTGCTTAGTGGCTTAGAATACGAGGACGCAGGGGTGCTTTGTGGACTGCTGTAATGACCTCTATTCACAAGAAATTTATACTTAATGTTTTCAATAAAAATGGGCTGTCGCATTAAGAGTAATATACACGAAATACAGTGATAATTTGATGATAAATCTACTGTATCTTGTTGTACTTTTTCTTATTGCACAGCCCCTTTAATTTAGTCTTATTTAATTACTTTTTACTGCTTATATAACCTTCCCAGTCAAGAGTTAACTCTGTAGGACTTACAACAAGGGCAGGAATTCCAATACTTCCGCCACCTCTTATGTTCTTAAATTCGTCCCTTGTATCTCTAAGCTTTAAAAACTGCTTCATTGAGCCAAGGCTTTCAGTTATATTGATATATTTGTACTCAATTCCGTTCTCCTCAAGTGCCTTCTTTGCTGCAACGCAGTCAGGGCAAAGGTCGGTTCCATACATCATTATCATAAATAGTCCTCCTTAAATTAGATTGTTTACAACTTAATTGTAGCATTGTTAATAAGAAAATGCAAGTATAAATATTTTAAATCTGCTCCAATATATACTCCTTAACCTTCTCAAGCTTTGACTTCTTCCATTCACCTGTCTCTGCCTTATCTGCAAGCGGGCACATAATAAAGAAATCAAGTCCCTCTCCCTCGACTCTGCCACTCCTTTTAGGGTTAAAGAAATTCTCTCTCCACATCCTATCATCTGCATCCTTATATTCAGGCTTAAAATAAATCTGCTGCCTCTTATAAGCCGCAACCAGCATCTTAGCTGCAAGAGGTGCAAGGAGGTTGTATTCTTCTTCCTCCACATTTTCAAATATCCTAGGGAGCTTCTCCTTTACAACCCTCTCACACTCCCTGTCAATCCTAAGTCCAAAGGCTTCCCAAGTGTAATTGTCTTTCGTAAAATTAAGCTTTATAAGCAGTCCAAACTCTGTATTAAACTGAGCCCTCTGGTAATCCGTATCGAAGATGAAGTTTCCTAGCGAATAGAAAATGATTTTATCTCCGACCTTTTCATAATTCATTGGCACGTGCGGGTGATGGGATACCACAATGTCAGCCCCCATTTCAAGGTATTTAAGGTACCTCTTTCTTGTGTAGGGAGAAGGAAGCGAGGTAAATTCCTCACCACCGTGAACTACCATTACACACCAGCGGCAGCTTTTCTTAACTTCTTTTATTTTCTCCTCTATCATTTCCATTTCATGCCACATAAAGCAGCCAGCCTTATCTACATCCGCAGGCTTACAGCCTCTTCTGTATCCCACGCTTATAAGGCCTATTCCACCAGCTTCATCCAGTATAAGCGGTTTTGAAGCTTCGTCTATATTCATGCCTGCTCCTATGGTCTTTGCACCGTGTAGCCTGGCAAGCCTAAGTGTCTCACTCACACCCGCCTCGCCTGCATCCATGATATGGTTATTGCAAATATTCCAGATATCTGCCCTCATCCTGTCAAGCACCTTAACTGCCTTTGGATTCATAGAATGAAGAAGCTGTCCTACACCTGTAGTATCCCCAAGTGAGGCGCTATCTATCAAAGCCCCTTCCACATTGGCTATTATGTGATTTCCGCTATGTAAAAAATCAAGCACTTCACTTGAAATCAGCTCCTCATCATCCCATTTTCCATCCATATATTTATCAAACCCGATATCCCCTGTGAATACGAGGGATGTCTTATCCTTCATGCTATACTCCTTTATTATCCAATTTACTTGTTCAATTATCTTTATATTTATGGATACTTCCCCATCAAATTTCTTAGGTTAAGGGGGTATAATTTTACATTTTTTCAAATTATACCCCTTAACCGGCATTTTTAAATCTACTTCCAATCCCTAAGCATCTCTGCTTCATTCTTTAATACATTCTGTTTCTCTAATACTTCAAGCAAATTCTTTCTCTGTTCATCTGAAATATAGGTGTTTCTACCATTTTCCTCCGACAGTTTACGGCATTGCCTTATGGCTATCCCTATATGTGATAAGGTCAGCTTATCTTTTTTCTTCTTAAGTACTTCCGTAAAAATATCCCATACAAAGCTCTCTTCATATACCCAGAAAAACGATGCAATCCCCTGTAACACCTTAGGATTCTTCTGTATTTTACGCAAGGAATTCACATATTCTTTGGCTTTTTCTTCAACATTTTTTTCATTTTCTTCTGTTATTATTTCAGAGTTTATTATAAATAAATAAGACCCTTGGATGTACCTTGCGCAAAACTGCTGGGTAGTGTAGAGATGCCGCCAGATATTCTCACTGTCTGTTTCATCTTTTATTGCAGTAATATAATCCTCTATATTCGATACAAACCACTCTTTTACAGGCTTAGTGTTAGCTGTACCAAGTTCTGCACAGGCAGCCTTCATAAAAACAGTAGCGGCAGCCCTGCGCTCTTTTACATCTTCGTTACGTAAGCCCTCTAAGGCTTCATCCAGTACTTCTTTTGTATATTTCATGGTATTCTCTTTTCAGGATCTATAATTTTTCTAAAAATATACCTCAGTAAATTGTTAGCTTATGTTGCCTATATGAAAGTTCACTTTCAATATAGGCAAATACAGCTAACAATTAAATAGGTTTTTATTATATTATAATCTCCATCAATGTTGCTCTTGTTTTCATTCCCATTTTTTGATAGAATTTCATGGCATTATCATTTCCTTCCCAAACATTTAATATTATTTCATAACAGTTCATTTTCTTAGCCTCTCCCTTTACAAATTCAAACAGTCTCTGACCTACTTTTTGTCCCTGTGCTATCTTATCCACACAGAGGTCATCTATGAAAATATTTCTATGTGGTTTCATGTTATTTGACGCCGAAGTCTCTCTAATTACACAAAATACATATCCAATAACCATATCATCTTCATTAACTGCAACATAGACAGGTTTTGTATTATCCTTGAAAATCTCAGTCAATTCTGCTTCTGTATATTTTGTTGTACCTGAAACAAAAATATCAGGGCGAATTGTGGCATGAAGCTCTAATACCTGATTTAATAATTCTATTACTTTAGATATGTCTTTTTCTTTTGCTCTTCTAATTTGCATTTTACCTTAACCTCGCTTTTCGTTTTGTTCTTAATTGCAGTTGAATTTAATGTTAGTATAATTTCAGTATTTTTGCAAGTTAAAAGGCAGATATTACAACTGTAAAGTCCCGATAGTGGAAAATACATAGCTAAAATGGTATAATGTTGGAAAGTTCTTAAAAAATTCTAATTTGTAGGGCTGATGTGATTGTTTGTAATCTAAGTGACGCTCCTACCTTTTTGCATTGCTCATAGGCTTAGCTGCTTCGCAATGCGCCTCTGAGCAACGCAAAAACGGAGCTGATTTCTATGATTTGTGAAAAATCACATCAGCCACAAGAGGGGCCGGTGGGGGTGGCTGTTTTCTTACTTCTGGCTCAGAATCTAAGAACAGTTAGAGCCTTTGGCCTGTTGCATTTTTAATATTCGTTGTTGCCCTAGGAATATTAGTAGTTGCCATTTACCAGGCATGTTAGAAGCACCTTCGAGTTTTTCTACTTTGTTTAAAACTTTATAGCCAGCATGTTCATGTGGGCGAAGAAAGTTGTAATAGGCAACCCAAAGGGATAGGTCATAGTTGGCACCGTCGATGTTATCAAAGCCGTTGGAAGGTCTGTAAGACTGTTTATTTCGTGTAATGCATGAGCTGTTTTTCGCAGTAAGGAATAAGATCATTCCACTTCCAGTCCTGTTCGAAGGATATAATTCTAGGGAGTTCATCAACCTTGAATTTTTGGTACTTCGGAGAGTGAGAATCATCGAAGTTCCACTGCTTGAGTGGAATATATCTACAGATGAAATTTAAAAGTTGGCTAATTATTTATATTGGTATTGAATGATTTGAAGTAAATAAAGTATAATGTTTACGAGCAATTAACTCTTTTGTGGTTATGTTGGTTTGGGATTAACATTATACCTTAAAAAGGGGGAATTGCTTCTTTATTTGTGAAACCCCTGAAAATAAAGATTTTATAAGAAAACAAGGGGTGTCTTTTGACACTACCATACGCAAATTAGGAGACAAGGATATGGAATTAGGTTGGATAGACTTTTCAAAAACAGAACGAAGCAAAATACTTAGCGTTTTAGATTTGCTTTCAGAAAGCGGTACTTTGGATGAGCTTGGTATTGCACCTGTTAGAGATGGCTTTTCCAACCTCTTTTTTCCGGGTACAACGACCATCCAAACGAGAGCCAAATACTTCTTTATTGTTCCGTATGCTTTGAAGTTGTTGGAGAGAACTACGGAAACAAATCCAAATCGGACTTTCAGAGCATTGGACGCTATCGAAAAGACCTGCGGACAGACATTCCTTGAACAGAACAGTAATGAAAACGGTATTATCGGAAAGCGTTCATTACAGTCCGGTGGATGGGTTAAGAGAACTCCTGCGGATATTTATTGGGCAGGTCTGAAACGGTATGGTATTTTTACCGGAGGTAGCTTATCACTTTCGGAGTACATAAGGATTTCCTGTGCTATGAAAGACAAAAAGACTACTCTCAAAAAGCTCGGAAATAGAAAGGATAATGCAGAAGAAAATGAGTGCGATGATAAAAACGCTGGCGACTTATTCAAAATGCAGTTTTGGAAAATGCCCTTGTATTTCGATAAGTGGATGGAGAATCTGTCTATAAACCTCACAAAAGCTGAAGCGGAATTATTGCAAGAACAGATTATAGAAAATTGCAAGGGCAGTTTGCTTGCTTGTGTTCTTGAAATGGGTATAACTGAATTTCTTGATTGTGAATCATTTAGAGATTTAGGGGCAATGATAGATAAATTCCCTGAAGCTGTGCAGCAGGATTATTGGCTTGCCCTTGCCTTATCTGACTTCATTTATGTAATTCGTACCGTTTATAACATCATCATTTCGGATGGACAGAATGAAGCAGCCAATGATGAATTGGAAAGGTTAAAACCTGAACTTAAAGAGCTTGCGGATATAGATGTTGATTTCATTCTGAATAAGCTCGAAGTGTTTACGAATCCGCTTCTCAAAAAGTTCTTGAAGCAGTCGCAGGATCTGATGATTGTTGGAGATATTGAAGGACTCAAAAAGTGTATTAACAATCGAGAGGTACAGCTTAAGGGTACAAACAGAGCCAAGACCACACATCCGGGAGAATTTGATGTTAATGAGTGGATTGGCGGTGGAGAGCTTGATTATCGTTTCTTCAATGCAAGAACGATAGTCAGAGATATTTTTGAAAGCGAGGGTAAGACTGATGTTAAATCCAAATAATGACAGATTAGATTACGGTCAGGTCCTTGCACCTCCGGACAAATATAGACTTGATTTTGCGATAGGAACAACATACTCGCTTGATTTGGATGCTCTTGTCGGTGCTTGCATTGCTCTCGGCTTATCTGAGGAAACTGACAGCGATTTGATGAAAAATCCGATTTGCCTTTTGGAAGCATTAAGAGCGACCGGAGATAAAGTCGTCCTGTTTTGTGAGGGTGGACAGATTCACGCTCCGAATAGTGTTACACCACTATATATCTTACTTGAAAAAATGGTATTTCAGGTAAATACAGCAAAGCGTAGAGGAATTGCAAAGTTCCCTTCGTTTCATCCGAAATTTTGGCTACTTAGATATGCCGATGAGCAGAACAATCCTTTGTATAGAGTGGTTGTGCTGAGCAGAAACCTGACATTCGACAGAAGCTGGGATATAACCTTTTGTATGGATGGTAAAGTAAATGGCAGAAAGACTTTGAAAACAGCTCCTGTCGGAGATTTCTTGTCGTATCTTGTCGATCAGTTGCCTACCGATGAAAATGCAAAAGCAAAACAGAAAAAGATAAGAGCAATTCAGCGTGAACTGCCATTTGTTCATTTTGATTTGAACTCAAGAGAATTTGACGATTTTGAATTTCTTCCTGTTGGAATTAAGAACAGTAACGGCGGATTCCACTCAACAGAGGATGAGCCGTTTAATCCGCTGTTTAATGATTCCTGTCACGAGGTTTTGGTTATGTCGCCGTTCCTCAGCAACTCTGTAATCCGTGAATTTAAGGAAAGAAATGCATATATCAACCACACGGATTATATGTTGTTCACAAGAGCAATGTCGCTTGGTAAATTAAATGCTGAGGATTGCAGAAATTTTAGAATTTTCACAATGAAGGACGCTGTTGTAGATGGAGAGTCCGCCATTTCAGAAGATGAACAGCAGGTACAGAAGCAGGATATTCATGCCAAAGTGTATATGGTGCGTAAAAATTCCGACTCCTATCTGTATTTAGGTTCGCTTAATGCGTCGCATAATGCTATGTTCGGTAATATCGAATTTATGATGTTGCTGAAAAGCAAGAACCGTTATTTAAATATGACAAAACTCTCCGAAGCATTATTTAATGGTTCAGAGGATAACCCATCAAATCCTTTTCAAGAGGTTTTTCTTACAAGTGAGATTGCCGTGGACGAGGAAGAAGAAAAGCAGAATTTGCTTGATAGCTACATAAAAGAGATAAACCGATTAAAGCCGACCGCAAGAGTTATCCCGAACGGCGAATACTTTGATTTGTCGGTTTGCTTTCCTGATATGATTGAAGCAGAATACAAAGTCAGTATCTCACCTCTGCTTTCTAATAAAACCGAAATAATATCGGAAAATATATTGTTTAAGTCCTTAGCATTAACGCAGCTCTCAGAGTTTTATAAGATTTCTGTAAGCTACGGGAAAAGGACAGTTGAGCGAATCATTATTATTCCGACGGAAGGATTGCCGGAAGATAGAGAAAAAGCAGTCGTATCAAGTGTTGTTAAGGACAAAGAATGCTTTTACAGATATATTGCATTTCTTCTTGGCGACATCTATGCGTTGGGAGCTTTGGAAGCTGCTTCATCCGCAGAGAGTTCCATAATGAATCATTCAAATTCGGCTGCCCGCCTGCCGGCTCTGTATGAGAAAATGCTCCAGACGGCAGCAACAGCTCCGGAAAAATTTAAAGAGATAGATTACTTAGTGAAAGCAATATCTTTGGACGGTGTTATTCCGGAGAATTTTGAAGAACTGTATACCACATTTAAAAAGGCGGTGAAACTGGATGGCTGATGTAAATGTTGCAGGTCAGTTAGATGAAATTGAAAAACGAATTATGGCTGGACTGAAAGATTTTCAAAGAGCCACCGTTAATCGTATTGATGAATTGTATCGTGCAGGACAAATACGTGTTTTAGTATCGGACGAAGTAGGTCTTGGAAAGACCCTGATCGCACGTGGTACGATAGCAAAACTTGCGAAATTGCAGAAGGAGTCCGGAGATAATCTCGTCAAGGTAGTTTATGTTTGTTCCAATGCTTCGATAGCAGAACAGAACCTAAACAAACTCAGAATTACGAGTGAGCTGAAAACGGAAAGCACAAGTTCCTCCCGCTTGTCTATGCAGCATTTGAATATTTTTAAGCAGGAAAATGACACAGAGCTACTCAACCGTTACATACAGCTTATTCCTCTTACTCCTGATACATCTTTCCGAATGACTTCCGGTGCGGGTACAGTATCGGAAAGAGCATTGATATACGCAATTTTAAGAAGAATGCCGGAGCTTTCAATGTATCGAAAAGCATTGGAAGTTGCTATGGAGGATTATGCGGTTAGTGCTTGGGATGGTTGGGCAAGAGATTGGTATGAAACACAGGTAAAAGAATGCGATAAAACTTCCGGTGGAAAGTACCTTGCGTATATGTTGGAGAAATTATCGGCAGAGCTGAATATGCAGGCGGACGGTAAGAATAACGTTCTTGATATGATAATCTCAATGTGCAAGCAGATTAAAAGCAACGGATATAAGCAGCAAAATAACAATGCTGTTATCGGCAAGCTGAGAGTGATTTTTGCAAAAATCAGCTTAGACAAACTTGAACCTGACCTTGTAATAATGGACGAATTTCAGAGGTTCAAATATCTGATAAACTCGGACTCGGACACAGAAACGGGTATGCTTGCAAATAAGTTCTTTAATTCCAGTAAGGTCAGAATGCTTCTGCTTTCGGCAACACCGTATAAGATGTATTCAACCCTTGAGGAAATAGACGAAACACAGGTCGATGAGCATTACTCTGAGTTCTTTGATGTAATGAACTTCCTTAACATATCGGAAAATGAGAAAGCTGAGTTTAAGACGGTATGGAGTGATTACTCCGTAAAACTGAAAGAATTGTCCGATGGAGATACAACCGTTCTGTCTGCGAAAAATGCTGCGGAGGACGCAATGTATCAGCACATTTGCAGAACCGAACGTATTTCAGCGTCAGAAAATGCGGATATAATTGATGACCAAGATGTTGCAGCTCCGCTTAGTGTTATGGAGCAGGATATTAAGTCCTATGTTCAGGCACAAAAGTTACTTGAGGATATAGGAGCTTCGTTTAATGTTCCGGTTGATTATGTAAAATCAACTCCGTATCTGATGTCCTTTATGCGTGACTATCAGTTGAAGCGCCATATTGAAAAATACTTTGCTGAACATCCTGATGAAATCAACAAAGTGAATAAAGATACTTTTTGGCTTAAGAGAAGAACACTTGATCGATATGATAAAGTGCCGAATAATAATGCCCGACTTGACAGAGTGATGTCACATACATTTAAAGACAATGCGGAGCTTCTCTTGTGGGTTCCTCCGGCACGTCCATATTATCAGCTGCAGGGTGTATTTAAGAATGTATCTGATTTTTCCAAAACACTTGTGTTCTCATCGTGGGAAATGGTTCCCCGAATGATTGCAGGCTTATTGTCTTACGAAGCAGAAAGAAAAACGGTTGGAAAACTGGCAAAGGCAAATGAGGATAAAGAAGCACATTATTTCTATAACGGAGAAAAGCGTTATCCTTCTGCTCGATTGAGTTTTTCGGTAAGCAATGGAATGCCAAACGCAATGACCTTATTTTGCTTGATGTATCCGTCGCAGTTACTTTCAAGATGTTATGACCCGATTGATTGTATAAATAGAGGACTTACACTTAGGGAAATTGAGAAAGAAATCAAGGGTAAGATAGCAGATAAACTTGCAAAATACGAAACTACGACTTCGGGTGTGCAGGATAAACGCTGGTATTATATCGCTCCATTCTTACTTGACGGAGCTGGGTATGTTACTACTTGGCTGAACAGCGACAGCGAATTAACCTCTTATGATGATGAAGATGAAAAGACCAAACGACAGAAAGGTTTTCTTACCCATTTACAAGCACTTAAAGAGCTTTATTATGAAACGGATTACGGAAGAAAGTGCAATCTCGGCAAAAAGCCGGATGACCTTTTAGATGTACTGACTGATATGGCAATCGCTTCTCCTGCGATTGTAATTAACCGAAACTATCAGACCTATTGTAAAAAGGGTGAATCTTTTCCGAGCTTTCTGCCAAGTCAGATAGCCAAAATTTTTATCAACAGAATGAATACTGCGGAATCTACCGCTACGATAGAATTGGCTTGCGGAAAGAAGTCGGATGACGCTCATTGGCAGAATCTCCTTACCTACTGCAAGCAAGGAAATCTGCAAGCAATGTTTGATGAGTACGCTCATCTGATTACAAACGGCTTGGACGCTGATAACAATTTAATCGATAATCTACATCATTCCATTGCAACATCAATGGATGTTAGAACAACGATTTATACTGTAGATACTTTTAACAGTTTTAAGGCAAGAGCTAATGGAGGAAAGGATAAAGCCATGGCACTTCGTTCTCACTTTGCGGTTGCCTTTACAAAGGGCGATGGAAAAGAGAAAGACGCAGACCGAAAAAAAGTAATAAGAAATGCGTTCAACTCTCCGTTCAGACCGTTTGTGTTGGCGTCCACCTCTATTGGACAGGAGGGATTGGACTTCCACAACTACTGCCGACGAATTGTTCATTGGAATCTGCCGTATAACCCGATTGATTTGGAGCAGCGAGAAGGAAGAATAAACCGCTTTGAGTGTTTGGCTATCCGACAGAATATTGCCAAGCGATACGGTACAGTTCCGTTCACAAAGAACATTTGGAAAGAAATGTTTGAAGAAGCGGCAAAGGTCGAAAATGGTGGCGAGGGTTCAGACCTGATTCCATTTTGGGGACTTACCGAAAAGGAAGATATGGTAAGGATTGAGCGAATTGTTCCGATGTACCCGTTCAGCAGAGATGAGCTGGCATACGAAAGACTTATCAAAATACTTTCACTCTATCGTCTTACATTAGGACAGGCTCGTCAGGAAGAACTGTTAGAGTACATTTTTAAGAATTGTGATGACCTGGAGGATATGAAGAACTACTTTATAAATCTGAGTCCGTATTATAAGAATCACTAAGGAAGGAGTGCGATGAATATGAACCTTATGAACTGTTCCGTTAAGCATATCTCTTGGGGTATAGGAACTGTTACAGAGCAAAAAGAAAACTACATTAAAATCAGTTTTCCGATTGGCGAGAAGCAGTTCGTCTATCCGGACGCATTTGAGAAGTTCCTGAAATGTGAAGATACGAGTATGCAGGGTCAAATCGAAGAAGAAATTGCTCACAAAAAGCAGCAGGAAATCTTGAAACAACAGGAACGGCAACAGAAAATTGAAGAAATCTCTCACTCCGTTCCGGTTGTGAATACTCGGAATGGAAAAAAGAAAAACTATCCGAAAGAAAACATCGCTTTCAAATGTAATTACTGCGATGGTGGGAAAGAGCAAAATGGAATCGGGTATTTGTGTGCTTGCAGCGATGAACTGATAGGATACAACATCGAGGTGGCACGACATAGTTGGTGCTGTAATGAGAAAGCTCCTTGCAGTCAGTATTATGACGGTATCATTGACCGTGAAACCTTAGATGAGCAAAACGATGACGGCGGATTTGTATGTTATGAAAGCCAAATGCTCAGGAACTGGGCAGCTTTTGCCGGATTTGTGCTTACCGGAGAAAACAAGCAGAAGCCGATGAAGCTGAGCAAAGTTCAAATTAACAGCTTGGCGATTTTAACATCGAGAGAGCCGTATACTCCGGAAGCTGACAGATTTGTTTTCGGCGTGTTCCTTGTGGATGAAGCCTATGAAGGTGATAATCGTGATGAGGGTTATGTGACCACTTCATCGAAATACAAGATAAGTCTTACGCAGAAAGAGGCAAAGAAAATCTTGTTTTGGAATTACTATCATAATGAAAACTCTCCTGAAAAGGTGGCTTGGGGTCAGGGGTTACATAGATACATTTCTGATATTCAAGCTGCAAGTATTCTTTATGATATTTGGAAAGTAAAAGCAGGAGCGAAGGACGAGAAACTGGCAAAGGAATTTCTCGACCATTTCTGCAAAATCAACGCTATAAGAGTTGATGACCTGCCTGTGTTGAATGGCGCATTAACAATATAAATGGATAGTGTCAACTAAAATATGAAAAAACGTTATTAAGAAAAAAAGCACTTTCATACCTTGAAAACTGTAAATATTTTAGGCTGTTTTAGCAGTACGCCACCCTTGACAGCACAACAAGAACTGCTGGAAGGTCATTACCGACGGCGAAGATGATGAGAACAGTTAGTTCTTCTCCGTCACTTACAGCAGTGTAGCAGTTCTTTTATGAGCCATCAAGGGCAAGCCGCTTGCGCGGTGGCTGTTTTCTTACCTCTGGCTCAGAATCTAAGAACAGTTAGAGCCTTTGGCCTGTTGCATTTTTAATATTTGTTGTTGCCCTAGGAATATTAGTAGTTGCCATTTACCAGGCATGTTAGAAGCATCTTCTAGTTTGTCTACTTTGTTTAAAACTTTATAGCCAGCATGTTTATGTGGGCGAAGGAAGTTGTAGTAGGCAACCCAAAGGGATAGGTCATAGTTGGCACCATCGATGTTATCAAAACCGTTGGAAGGTCTGTAAGACTGTTTATAAGTTCGGTTGAGTCTCTCAATCATCTGTTTATAAGGACGGAACGCTTTGGAGACAACATCGTCGTTGGTAAGTCCAATAACCTGAGTGATATCAAAGTTTATTTTACATTTTTTCGGATATTCGGTAACCGATGATGGAACGTTTGGCGGCATCCATGATGAACCAGATATAGCCTTTAATTCCACGAATCTTAATGTAGGTTTCATCAGCAAGGAACGGAAGCTATGTATAAACTGGGAGTTGTAGGGCTGATGTGATTGTTTGTAATCTAAGTGACGCTCCTACCTTTTTGCATTGCTCATAGGCTTAGCTGCTTCGCAATGCGCCTCTGAGCAACGCAAAAACGGAGCTGATTTCTATGATTTTATTAAAGAATCACATCAACCACATGGGGGCGCAGAAGGTAGGGGCTATCTTTAATTTGGCTTTAGCAATGTTTATTTGCATAAATTTAAGGTACCAGCTACGAATGATAAATTCTAAGCGAGCGCGTTAGGCGGAGCGAAGCGGATGCCGGAGCGAGTCTGAAATGTTATCATTCGGAGCGTCACTTAGGGCAGTTTATATAACTCGACAAATTAGAATTTGCGGAGGTAATTATTTGAGATATATACTTTTACTGCGTGGAATAAATGTAGGTGGGAAGAATAAGGTGTCTATGAGTGACTTCAAAGAACTTTTGAAAAATTCAGGGTTTAAGAATGTTATTTCCTACATAAACAGTGGAAATTTGTTTTTTGATAGCGAGGAGGACCAGAAAAGTTGTGTCAGTAATATAAGGTATTTATTAGAAACTAACTGCGATTTTTCTATTCCATTTGCCTTACTCACCAAAGAAGAGTATTTAAAAGAAAGAGAAAAACTACCTGATTGGTGGAATGAGGATTTGGCAAGAAGAGATATTTTATTCTTTTCAAGTGATTTAGACAAAACAAGCGTTCTTGATTTTTTAGATAAAATTGTTTTTTATAATGAAATAGTATATGTTGGAAAATGTGCGGTATTTTGGGGAAAATATAATGAGTCAGAATACCTGAAAACATCCTACCATAAGAAATTGATGAAACAAGATTTTTATAAAAAAATTACAATCAGAAATGGTAATACATTTGAAAGGATAGCAGAAATTCTTGAAAGTGAATAGTGTATATGGAGGTATTTATGTTTGATTTTAGTATACTATCTACAAAATACAAAGTCAAAAAAATGAGAGAAGAGGATGCGCCAATTATTTTTAATTTGTTATCTGGAAATCCATTATATTTTGAGTATTGTCCACCAAAACCAAGCATCGAATCTGTACTCAATGATTTGAGGGCACTACCACCGGGGAAGAGATTAAATGATAAGTTTTATCTGGGATTTTTTAATGATAATCAGCTAGTGACAGTGATGGATTATATCGTATCTTTCCCACAAGAGGACACTATTTTCATAGGATTATTTATGGTGGATATTAAAGAGTCGGGAAAGGAATAGGCAGTTCTATAATTGATGAAGCCTTAACCGTTTTTAAGCGAGAAGGATATGTAAAAGTGAGGCTTGCCTATATGAAGGGAAACCCTCAAAGCAGTAGATTTTGGCGGAAATGCGGGTTTGCTGAGACCGGAATTGAAAAGGAAGATGAACATGGAGTAGCCGTGGTTTTAGGGAAAATAATTTGAATTATAATATAAAAGGAGAAGGTTAATGACAAGAGAAAAAAGAGCAGAAAAATGGTTTAGAGGTATCCCCAATGCTGAACTAATAAGCATGGAAGAAAAAATGAATATATGTGACAAGGCAGCAAGGGAGATGATGACTGAATTTTTTTGGATGTCAGCATTGGGTTGTATTTCGCTGTTAGTGATGTGTGGTAAAATGATATTTGATTTTATAGTAGGATTAATTAATTACATTTCTGGAGAGAATGCCGGAAAAAATTATTATATTGGTATTGTATATATAGGAGTGGTTATAGTCTTTTTAGTTATAATATATCCTTTAATATCTGCTATTTTAGATAAGAATAAATATATCAAATCTGAAGCAGAAAAGATTATTAAGGCTATAGAAAAAAACAAGGCGAATGAGAAATATAGTGAAGATTTTTATAATGATATGGAAGAAGGCTATCTTCAGTTTGACAATTTTAATTTTAAGCTTGCAATCATACAAGAGTTGATGTATGACTTAAATGTATTACAACCTGAGTTTGATATTTATGAATTTGCAAAAGAGTATAAGGGTAAAGAGATTGACACAGAAAGTGATACTGTAATTGAGCCTGCACTTGAGTATTTTAAGAACTTGCAGATACCTAAGAGCTTAGCAAAAGAAGTCGGATCATTTTACATGGATGGCGGCAATGAAGTGTATATGAATATCATTCCGCAGTGGGACGGCGAGGACGGGTATTTTGATTTGAATGATGTAAGCCTCACGGAGCTTAGACAATTTCCAAATCTAACTGAAGCAACCATTCTGACGGATGATTTTGATAAAATAAAGAAGATATTCGATGCAGCAGGTATTAAGGTGGAATTATTATAATATAAGAAATAGTGAGGTAACAATGGACTATATACAAGATAGAAATAGCAATATTTTGTTTGGCTTACATGACAGCAAGATAGAGAAAATCACATTTAAGGATAATGTTTTAACTTTGCACCTTAATAAAATATTTCAATATACAGAAGACGAAGAAAAAATATATTCAGGAGAAGTTTTATTTTATGGCTGTGATTTAGATGAATGTAGTGTTATGATATTTAATAGAACAGTTTATGAAGGTGATTTTTCGGGAAAAGCCGTTAGTTTACAAGATTACATAAAAAAGTATTCAAACGTAGAGTTTGAAATTTTGACAGAAGGATACTTTGGATATTGTACAACTTATACAGGATGGATTTGGGAAGAAGGAAAAAAGCCTGTGTCAGGAATTATGTATATTTGGAATAACGGTGATATGGTATATCATATAAATTAGAATTTGTATTTTTACATATTAACAGTCAAATAGATTGAGATAAACCACATAAAAGGAGGCAACAAATGACTACAAAAAAATTTGCTAAGTACCTTGAAAAGCAATGTAAAGAAATAATAAACTTTTCACTGGAACCTCTCTTTGAAGAGTATGTAGTTCTTGTTTCAGGAAAAAGAGTTGGAGTAATATATCAGGAAAAGCTCTATGTACTTTACGCTCCTACCTTTGAAAATGTAGAAGAAATGATTCCCGATTTTGAGACAGTTAATTTATTTTCTTGGGCATATCTTAGCTTTATTGAAATAAAGGATATCGAAGATAAAGAGAAACTACAAGACATCATAAACTATGTTTATCATGAGTTATATTTTGCCAAAGAAATCGTAATCGATATAGGATTTTTATTTCAAAGCTTTAGGGGCTATCCTGATAGAATATATAAACTGTATCAGGAACACATTACTTTTCTGCGCTTTGCTTACGAAAATAAGCTGCTAAAGGTGAACCCTCTTGATTCTGAGGGAAGAATCATAAAGCTATCGTATACAAATAATGATTTAACACAAGAAGGACAGCAGATATTACATCCATTATATAGGAAATGGCTAGCTTATACAGACAAAAATGACGCTGATTCCCTGAAAAGAGCCGCAAATGTTAAACAGTTAGAAAAATACTACAACAAGTTAACAGAGGACACAAGCACATAACCCTAAAACATTAGAGCGAATATGTGAAATAATATGAATTTGATTTTGTGAGGAATAAAATGGATTTTATTCCGATACTCCTCATCATCTAACACCCTAATATCCGCATGCAGGAGTTGATGAAAGAAAAGGGCTTTGAGAATAAAGACTATTGGCAAGCATATCAACAATGCATTGCGGGAGGAATTGGATAATCATGTGGTTGTCGCAAAATTTGCGACAGTTCAAAATGAAGAGATGTTTCAGCAAATTGATGAAGTGGGGGGATTCCTGCATCTACAAAATCCCATTTACCCACTTTTTCTTCCAGTTACTCCATCTTTTATAACTGTCAATTTTCCAGCCGGTTTTCTTTTTGACAGCAACAAATAAATAGCCTGTATCACCAAATTCTTTAGTTTCTGTCTTAAAGATAACTTCTGCTTTACGCTCATTTTTAAACTCAACTTTTGTTTCGTATGCAGATTCAATCCCTGAATATTCCGGAGGGCAGCCAAAACTGCGGGGATTTCCACCATACACACGCTTTTTATCCGTACAATAAGCCTCAAAAACAGGTTGATACCGCTTGTTAAATTCTTCAAACCAGTCTTTCTCATCATCTTCGTCTTCTTCTGACTTTAGATAAATATAAGTTTCTATTTCATTCATTTTTGTCGCAAATTCCAGCACTAATGCCGATAAATATTGTTTTAATTCTTTCTCGTCCATCTGCTTCTCCTTATTTACATTTCAGCCAATCCGGTACATACCGCATAAACAGTATCCTTTTTAGATGCAATAGCATACAGATTATCATTTACAATAATCATTTGCTGATATGCGGTTATTATATATTTTTCAAACTCTATCTCCTTAAATAACGAGCCATCATTTCGGTTTATTAAAATCGGTTTATTCTTTTCATTCGATAGTAATACATAGTCTTTATAAAATATAAAGTTTGAAGTTCCCCTTGTGTTATAACGATACTTTATACTGCCATCTTGCAAATTAAGAGCGAAGAACTTGCCGCCATTGCCATCAGTGCCAAAATAAATAATACCGTTTTCTTCCTTTACTTCCGTATATAAATATCCGCCTGTTTTTGTTTTCCAGACAATCTCTCCTGAGTGAATATCTCTACAAGCCATAATAAATGGAGAATGCATATACACTTCCAAGTCTCCGAATCTATAATTTTTACTATCATTATATATTTCCTTTACCGGCTCCGGTGACTGTCCTATTTCAACCAAGGCTGTATCCGAAACTTCAATAAGCTTTTCTATTGTAGCTATATATCCCTTGTACTTTTTTGTATTTAATATAAATCTTCCGCCATCTTCATACAGCAGAGCGTCTGAGGCAGAAAAGAATTTCTCCTGATAATAACATAAATGAGCTTTACTATGTTCCTTAAAATCCTTTGAAAACATATCCAACATAATATAGTTTGGCTTTCTTTTATCATCAGCCGGCTGTTCCTCCGGCGCTGAGCCAAATGCATCGTGTAGGACTGCAATCTTTTCTTTTATTTGATAAATACCTATTATGCCATGGTGTCTAAAATGAACACCTTCAAGTATAAGCGGATAAGCTCTTACCATCTTACTGTCCTTTCATTTAATAGTACAGGCATTACTGTGTGTTTCCATAATTATAACACTAATCTTAACTAAAGTCACTATTTATATGCACAAAACGGTATTTACAAACTCCTCCCTCATCATTTAACCACCCAAAATAACTAACTACTCCAAGGATAAGCTTTATAATGTCCGTTAACCCTACGACTGGTTATAACATAGAAGGCGAAATTCCAGTGCTTTCCGAAAAACTTTTAATAAACCCTTTTATTTAATTACGAAATGTGATATAATTTACTCAATGAGTAAGGAGGCTGCTATGGAAGAAAAGACATTTCAGAATAGGATGAGAGAACTGCGGGAATCTACAGGGCTTAATAGAAAAGAGTTTTGCGAACAATTTGATATTCCTTACAGAACGGTGACAGAATGGGAGTTAGGACATAGAAATGCACCACCGTATGTATTTAGATTTTTGGAATATTATATCCGTATGCAGGAGTTGATGAAAGAAAAGGGTGTTGAGAAAAACATAAGATAGTGACATATTCTGGGATGGCAGGTTTCAATAAATTTTAGTATAAGTAGGTGAATTTATGATTACTGGTGTTGATTATATCTTATATACGAATAAAAGCCAGGATGCTTTTACCAAAAAAATTAAAGAAAATATTCCGTTCTGGAATAATCCATACATTGTTATTGATAATGAAGATGAAACAACGGATATTTTTATTTCCCGAAATGAAGAGATGTTTCAGCTAATGGATGAAAAGGGTTTTTATATTGATAAAGCGTCCGGGGAAGGCCCATTTTTACTGATTTTTAATAGTGGTTATTCATTAACCGTAAGCCGTATAACATTAGTACTTCCTGGAGAAATTGATGAGTCGAAATTTGCCAAGCAAGTGTACGATTGGATTAAGTCGATTCTTTAAAAATATATCAATAATGCATTGAAATAGGTATTGGATAATCAAGTGGCTATCGCAAAATTTGCGAAAACCACAGGCAAGAGTTGTTAAGCTAACCTTGCCTGCTACATCCTTCCATCAGGAAATATAATCTCTAATATTCAACCTCCTGTTTACTCCTTTACTGTCATTTTACAAAGCACAAGCTTCTCCGTCTCATCACTGATAAATACACTGTTTTCTAAAACATCCATTATCCTGTATTTTGTAAAACCCCTTGGAAATGTAACATCAAGAAGTTCATTGTCAGATAGTCTAAGCAATTTTTGTTTTCCCTTCCATTCGTCTGTCTTAAATACAGGTGATAAAATAAGATATTCTTTATCAGCACTGAATTTCCCTCTCATGCCATGCTTACCGGGAAGCTTTGCAAGCTTTTCATTTCCCCAGATTTTCTTTTTGTAAATTCCGTCTTTAGTAATTTCCACATACCAATAAAACTTAAACTGAGATAGACCGCAAGGATTAATTATATCAGCTTCTATGAAGGCATAAATCGCCTCATCCTTTATCATAAGGCTGCCTATCTGCGGATAAGAGTAGTTAAAATCCATTTTATGATAAACACCATCTGCCTTTTCAAAGGATTCCATAAATCTCTTCCGTACTTTTTCTTCTGTAAACACAGGAGTTAAGGCACTATCCCAGCAAAGTGTGTTGGTTTCTCTGTCATAATTAAAAAATGTAAAGCTGTTTGCCGCACAAACATCTCCACCCACCCTGCAGATAACCGGGAATTTTCCTTTTTCTGAAAGCGTAGAAATTTCTGTGATATACTCACCTGCACATTTATTCTTACTTTCTACCTTATGTATTTCTCCCGAATCAGATAATCTAAGAACTTCTCCATCTTCTCCGCCGACAATTAAAATGTCGGAGCCTGCATCAAGCAACAAAGGATTGTTCCATTTTTCCTTTTGTAAAGGAAAAGGTATAAATGTACTCTGTCCACCCTTTATCAGGAGAATACCATAGCTTCCTCCATCATTGCTGCACCAGATAACAAATTCATCTTTTCCTCTTGCAAAGTGATTTTTGGCATTTATAGGTGCGTACTGATACGCCAGACTTCCCAGCTTAAATCCCGGTAATGTCCATTCAGAAATCTTGTCTAAGTTTATCTTCATATTATTCTACCCCTGTCTCCTATCATAGTTTCTGGTCAAATTTATGATAACATAATTTTATTGTTTTGTGTACATTTTTACTCGTTTATACTATGAAAGAAAAGGGTGTTTAAAAATTGGATAATTCAACTGTCGCAAAATTTGCGAAAGTTCAAAATGAGGGTGGTAGAGAGGTTGAAAGGTTTATTGAGTATTATAACCTCGATGTTATCATCTCAGTCGACTATTTTGATTGTATTGACCGTTTAGCCCTCTGATTATATAATAATAACAGATTGAAACTGTGGAGGATGTTATAATGTATATTGAAAATAAATATTGGAATAACTACATTGGGGATACAGACGATAGCCTTAATCTTATTGCTTTTTTAGAAGATCAGGATAGTAATGAAATATCCTTTTCTGAAATACTGGAAAAGACAGGACTTCATAAACAAGGTAACAACTTTAGAAAAACAGTTGGTCACTTGGGATTCACTAATTCTATGGGTATTTATGTTGATTTTCATTTTGCTATTGATGTAATAACTGATCTTGCGGCGATATTATTAGAATGTAAAGTAAGTGGCAACGTCGATTTACATGAATTAGAACCATTTGATACATCTTCTCGTATAATAAATATTATTGCAACAGAGGAAGACTATAAGCTTTTGGATAGTATACTTGCCGACTTTTCGGATAATCCGCTTGAGTATGACCTATGCGAACTTGTCCCACAAGAGGATATGTCCGAAATGGCAGAAATCTGCGGAAGTCTCAGACAAGAGTTGTTAAGCTAACCTTGCCTGCTACATCCTTCCATCAGGAAATATAATCTGTCTTACTATATGGGTATTTGCCTCATATTTTTTATCATACTTAGAAGCCAATTTCTCAAACTCTTTGTTCTTATTAGAGCTGCTTGTAAAAAATGCACATTGCTTGGTCTTAAGATTTAGCATAACAGGAAGTATGGTATCTGCGGTAATGGCAGCAGGACATACTGTTTCAGCGGCAGTCTTTAGTGCGGGTGCAAATTGTAATGGCTTAAAGTCTAAGAGGTTTTTCATATTTTCAAGACATAAATGCTGTAATTTCGACTTGCACAAATCAGGAAGTTTACTTACATTTGCAAGCTGACACACTTCTGCAGCTTCCAAATTAGGCAGGTTTGCAAGTATATCAAGGTCATTCATTTTAGGCAGGTGAAACAGGTATAAGCCGGTAATCGTCTTATTTCCATAGAGCTCAGACAAATCCCCGGTATTGCCGCCTGAAATCGCCAGATTTTTAAGCCTTGGCAGCTCATTTACAAATGAATATGAATCCGGGGTAATCCCGTGTAATTTCAGGCTTTGTAACTGCTTTAACTCTGAAATTGCCTCTATATTTTTTTTACACTTATGTAAGCCTAAGACTTTTAATTCGGTAAACCTTGTTAAAGGTTTCAAATCAAAGGATTTGGCTGCAATATCCAAGTCAAGGCTTTCTAAAGAAACAGGAATTTTAACAAGGAAATCCTTATCCTCTATCTTAGGTGTTTCCACACATAGATGCTTTAGTGCAGGCAGTTGATAAATTGCATCAATCCCCAATATCCCCGAGGAAGCTTCTACAGATAATTTTCTTACTTTATCCATAACTTTAAGAAGGCTTAAATCACAGCTTCCATATGTGTAAATACGAAGCTCAGTGTGCGGATATTTAGCAAAATATTCCTCATTTAGCCTTTGCAGGGTAGATATATCTAGTGGAAGTGTGTCTGTCTGTAAAGTATCTGCACCACCGTTTCTAACGATTTGCTTTATTTCACCAGTTGTTAGCTTTCCTCTAAAATCAATTCTATCTTCTGAAAATGAAACTCCCATCACATTCTCCTTTGTCAGTCAACCACTTACTTACATATCTTTATTTTATGTTTAATCTTTAATATTTACTTTATTTATTGTAGGCATTGATATCTCAATATACACACTACAATCCTACATATCAATTGAATTTCCTTTTTTTGTATCAATTAACTCTTCTCCTCTCAAATCCCCCATTTCATGCCAAAAGCTTATTATATTTGAATATAATCTTTGCATTTTTCTTATCTCCCTTGATGCTCCATAAATATCTGTACTCAAATACTCAACCGGAATACAATCAACTTCGTCTTTTCTCTCTATTGGTACTAACGTGTTACTTTTATCTTCTCCAATCAGTTTAAGATAATTCTCATATATCTTAGGACAGTTTGCTTCTAATAGTGCTGGTAAATTAGGATAAACTAATTTATTTACCATATCCCAAGCAAAGTAACCTGATATTGTCAAATCAATTGGGTTTACATAAATATGATTCTCCCAATCAATATCCACTATGCATCCATGAATCGTTCCAGAACCACCAATTTTCCTTACTTCTTGCGATATCACATTCATTACACTCATATACTTGTCAAGAGGTTCTCTAATATGAGAAACCATTTTATCCATATTTGCATAATAATATTCTATATCTTTTCTCTTCAATCCTTTCATAACCCCACCATTTAGTATTGTAAGCGATCCACTTTGCGCTTTGTGAATGAAACAATAGTAGTCATTTTTCTTTAACATATATAACTTATATATTTCACGTTCAAAGCTCATCTCTATATTCTTTCCACGATAAAAATCTTGATATTGAGATCTTGTTATTTCATATATTCCGTCGTCATAATTCTCAAAACAATCATACTCACAATTTATAGAAAAGCTTTTCAAATGTGGATTATTATTACTGTAGCCAATCTGATTATCTTTATAACACCTATACACTCCATCATCGTAAAACTCATTTCTATGTGTATGACCACTTATATACACAAAATTATCTTGAAGAGATAAATCTAAAGACCAATCTTTTTTGGGTGTATGCGTTAATATAATAGTGTTTTTATCAATCATTGCAGGAACAACTCTGTTGTACAACTTTTCCAATTTAATACTCTCAGATATCTCTTCATTCCTATTCAATATATCACGATAAATACCTTGCTCAGCGTTGAAATTTTTATTATATCCTGAAAATCCCAATCCCCCAAAAAACACAAGTCTTGTTCTTAGTAGCTCTTCTTTTAATTCATCTATAGTTAATGAATTTATCCTGTCATACGAAATAGTACAAAATTCTCCCTCTGAGTTTTTGTATATTAATTCGTTATGAAGTAGGTGCATTCCGTTGCTCTCAATAACTTTTCTATAAATCGAAACTATTTCTTCAACACTCTTACCAGGAAATCCCCATAATTCATGATTACCTAATGTAAAGATGATATCTATTTTACGAAGTCCTCGTCTATCAATTCCCTCTCTTAATAGTTCAACAAAAACTTCAAATATCCAATAATCTGACGAAATATCTCCCCCAATAAGTAATATACTTTCTGACTCGGATATAATGGTATCTACGATTTTTTGAATAACATATTGTGCGTCCTCTTTTGATTTACATTTAGCATTTTGAAGTCTATGCATTAAATGAATATCTGTAATATAGCTTATTCTTTGATTTTTACTTTTATCACCTTCATCTAACATCAAGCTATGCATACTACAATCTTCAGCTAAAAGATTAGTAGATTCTTCTTCATTATTTTTAATTATATCAAATGATTCAATGAGCGATGTTTTCAATTCAACCTTATCGTATATTACTCCAAATTTTTCACAAAGATTACTTTTCATTTTTGAGCCAGCGAAATTTATCTGTTCATAGTCATGTATATTCTCAAGTCCATCACAGTACAAGAGAAATGAATTCGATAAATCTCCTTGAAGAAAATATACAAAATCAAAAAAGTAACGTGTTGTAAACGTATCTATTTTTACCTGTTGGCCTTCTGCTGTCTTCCATTCTTTACAAACTTTAAACTCTCCATCTATATAATGCTTTGATAATTCACTTATAAGATTATCTGATGATAAAATCGGCAATTTTGTGGTGTCATCTGCTTCATATATTGAAAAGTCTATATTCAATTTAATTGCCCCAGAAATATCTGTATTCCTTAAACTTCCTTGATTAAAGCTAATAAATTCCTCAAATGTTTCAAAGTATCGTTGGTATGTAACTGCTGGAAATTTGCTTCCATCCTCGTATCCATTAACTTCCTTGCAGTAATAGTGTGTATTATTGTCAAAATAATTTCTCTCTTCAAAATGTATTTTATCCATTGTCAATATATTTATATACTGCTTTAATCTGCGTTTATGCTTATCTCGAGTTTGCTTTGTCCCATATGAATAAGCATATTTTTCAAGCACTCTTTTAGCCCCATATATTGAGCATAATGCCCTTACAATCATATCATGGTTGGATACTCCTGTGCACACATATTCCATTATTGCATTAAATCTCTCTTCACTATTTATATCTTGAAAAATATAACAAAAAATAAAGAAATCCATATCTATAAAATAGTATAATTTAGACTTTCTAAATTTGTCTTCCGTGTCTAATAGTTCCTTCCCTAATTTACAAATATTAAATTTTTTTATCCAATTCTTTATTAATTTTTTATTACGCTCACACTCTTCATACTCATCTAGTTCTTCTTCTGAAGGCTCAAAAACAAAACTATCAATAGTATTATTTAAAAATGTTTCTCTCTTTTTTAGACGTTCTATATCTATGTTGTTATCACCTAAAAAAGTACCAAACTTACCTAAATCACAAAATTTATAACATGCCCTTTCATAAATATCACCGTCGAGATAATTGAAATATTCCTCAATTGTTTCAAAGGTAATTGTATTTGAACATGTATCTGGTTCATCTAAATCATCATAACATACTAACTCTACTTCTACAAAAAAATATCCATGAATAGCATCATAACCTCTATTTCCTTCTCTTCTCAGTCCAAGTTTACGCTCGGCAATAAGAATATCTTTATTTAACTTTAGCTCATCAGGAACTTCAGTAATACTTAACTCGTTTTTTTCTAGTTGACTAATTATTCTCTTAATCTCTTTATCTAACATAGCCCCTCCCAACTATTGCTACTAAATAGCAATTAATAACGTATTCAATATTAATTTCACATAAAATTAAACTACCACCAATTCATCCATCTAATTATATTGATTTAAGAAAATATCCTTACCTTTGTAACTCCGCAACCTAATTTCATATCCTTTATCAGGCAATAAGTATCCTTAAATCTACGATTCCCTTTTTCTTTATCCTCCGTAATTTCCTCATATATATCTTCAAGGCTAACTGCAGGTGCCAAAATTCCCAAGACATAATCCTCCAGCACGACTTCTCCTATCTTAAAAAGCTTATCTAGTAAAAGCCCCAAATCCTTGTGATTAAACCAACAATCAGTATCAAGCGCATATTTTGTGTTACACATCTTGCAGGCAATTTCACTATTAAAAAAGTCCTGCATGGTTGGCTTTTCCTTTTGTAATAGCCTCGTACAGGCAAGGTGATATTCTATCTTTCGAGGACTCACATCAACATCTGAAACAAAAATCACTCCATATTCATTATCGAATTTAACCGAAAGTACATCTCCAACCTTAAAATACGGCTCTCTCTTTACTTTTGTCTTTGGAACTTTAAGAGGCTTTAGGTTCTCACTTTGTAACTGAACAGCCAGTTTATCAAGTACTTTCTGTCTCTGATTTTTTGCCTTGCTGTCAACTTCAAGCCAGAACTCATCTGCTCCTTTTTCTATTATCTTAAGAGCCTTAGTTTTTATTTCCTCCGGTAAATGTCCTATCGTCCACAAAGAATAAGCTACGGCTGTCCAATAAATCTCAGCATAAAAGCTGTCTGTGCAAAAATTCTTCTCGTCATTTAGCACATCTTCAATTATCTCCTCGACATTCTCACCATTTTTATATCTTTCTACTATGGTATTATAAATATCATAACCGTCATCACTGTCTATAATCTTT